>NZ_BAAAHQ010000011.1:276308-312852 GCF_039525605.1 Nonomuraea longicatena
GCGCGGCGGCCGACTTCCTCAGGACCGGCGAACGGGCCGCCGCCCGCCGGCGTCGGCTGGCCGTCGGCGTCGGGGCGACCGTACTGATGCTGGCGTTGGTCGCCTCCACGGCGGCGGTCGTCGCCTTCCGGACTGCGGCGGCCAACGAGAGGGCGCGCCTGGAGGCGCTGTCCCGGCAGTTGTCCGCGCAGAGCGTGGCGCTCGCGCAGAACGACAGTTCGCTGGCCGGACGGCTCGCCACCGCCGCCTGGCGGGTGGCGCGGACGCCAGAGGCCCGGCACGCGCTGATCAACACCCTGGCCCATCCCACCCGGTCGATCATCGACGGGCTGCCGCACCCGGTCATCGAGATCGCCTCCTCCGAGGACGGCGCGCTGCTCGCGAGTGTGGACGAGGCCGCGATCCGGATCCTGGACACCCGCACCCGCGCCGTCCTGGCCACGATTCCCGCCAAACCCGTCCCCGCCGGGGAGGACCCCATCGCGATGGTCCCCGCAGTGGCGTTCCGGCCGGGCGGGCACACGCTCGCGATCCATGACAAGGACGGCGAGGTGAGACTCTGCCGGGTGCCCGCCGTGAGCTGCCGCACGATCCTGAAGCCCGAATCCGACGCCGGCGGGGAGGTCGTCTTCACCCGCGACGGCACGCTGCTCGCGGCCGGCGGCTACGGCGAACGCGGCAAGGAGGTCCGGCTGTGGGACGCGCGAACGGGCGAGGTCTCCACCATCACGACCACCGAGAACTACAACGTGGAGCATCTCGCCTTCGACCCCACCGGCCGCACGCTGGCGACCAGCAGTTACGAGGGCTGGGACATCTCCTTCTGGGACGTACGGACCGGCAGGCCCGCCCGCGAGCCGATCTACAACCGGGCCTACGTCACCGCCATGGCCTACAGCCCGGACGGCAGGACGCTGGCCACGACCGCGACCCAGGCCGACACCTACGTCCGCCTGTGGAACACCGAGACCGGAAAACTGCGGACCGAGCCCCTGCGGGGGCACATCGGCGTTCCCTCAATGGTGGCCTTCAGCCCGGACGGGCGGCTGCTGGTGACCGGCGCCGCCGAGGTCATCGTCTGGGACGTCAGAGGCCGTCGCGCCGTCGGCGGCCCGCTGCCCGCACCTGACGGCCCCGGGGCGGTGACCTTCACGCGGGACGGCCGGACTCTCGCGGTCGCGGGGGGCCGCCGCGTCTCCCTGTGGCAGGTGTCGTCGGGCACGCTGGTCGGCAGCCCCGCCGCGCGCCCCGCCGGCTACGCGGACAGGGTCCGGTTCAGCCCGGACGGCAGGTTCGTCGCGACGTGGAGCGACGCGGGGTTCGAGCTTCGTGATGCCGCCACGTTCCGGCGTGAACCACCTGAACAGTACAGCCCGCCCGCTCGCGACGACCCGGCGGAGGACCAGGCGGCGAGCGCCGACGGCCGCACCCTGCTCAAGGTGAACAGGCCCGGTGAGTACAAGGACGGCGACTCCACCCTGGAACTCCGGCGGAGCGGCCGCGTCTGGACGACGCGCCTGCCGGAGCGGGTGGAGTTCGCCCTCAGCCCCGACGGCACCCGGGTCGCCGCCGGGAACGCCGAGGGCGGGCTCTGGCTCTGGGACGCGGCGTCGAGCGATCCGGGACAGCCGATCAGCACCCGGGTACCCGCCAAGGCGCTCGCCTTCAGCCGGGACGGGACCATGCTGGCGGCCGCCGGGGCGGACAACAGCCTGTGGCTCTGGAACGCCGCCGACGGCACCCTGATCAAAGGGCCGTTGACCGGCCATTCGGGCGCGCTGACCGCGGTGGCCTTCAGCCCCGACGGGAAACTGGTGGCGACCGGGAGCGACGACCGCAGGGTCCGCCTGTGGGACGTGGCCACGGGCATGACCGTCGGCCCGCCCCTCACCGGCCACGACCACGGGATCGCCGCGCTGGACTTCGCGCCGGACAGCACGCGGCTGGCGACGGTCAGCAACCCGCTGTACGACCAGGCGGCCTGGACGCGGGACTCCGATCTGCGCCGCTGGGACCTGCCCCCCACCGCAGACCCGGTCGCCGCCGTGTGCGCCGTCATCTGGGAGTCCCTCAGCCGCGAGGAATGGTCACGGTATGTGACCGGCGTGCCGTACGCGCGGGCGTGCGCCTGAACCGTCAGGAGAAGCTGAACCAGTAGAACGTGAAGCGTGGGTGGTCCGGCGAGACGTCGAGGCGCCAGCGCTGCCCGTTCCGCAGGGGAATCGTGTAGACGCGGTCGCTGTCCCACATGCCGACCTCGAAGGCCGAGTCGTTGCTTCCGTCGTCCATGACCGCGAAGGTCGCGACGTACCGGCCGGGGATGTCGGCGAAGACCAGCATGATGCCGTCGCCGTAGACGGGGATGTCGCTGCCGTCGAGCGTCGGCTGCAGGCGTTCCGCCCGCGCCATCAGGCTCTCCAGGTTGGCCTTGCCCCGGACCGTCAGGCTCCGGGCGGCCGTCAGGTCGCCGGAGACCGTCAGGTCGCCGCCGACGCTCACGCTGCGGGTGCTCAGCTGGCCGTTCGCGTAGAGCGCCGAATCGGCGGTCATGCTCCCGGAGACCCGCAGCCCGTCCGTCTGGGTGGTCGAGAGCTTGTGCGGGACGGTCAGGTCGGCGGTGACGAGTTCCCCGGTGATGTTCATCCGGCTCAGGGTCGGGTCGACGACGGTGAGGGTGAGGGTGGCGTACAGGTTGGCGGGCTGGCTGGTGGAGACGAGGGACGCCTTCACGGTGAAGGTGGTGTCGCAGACGAGCTTGCTCGCCGGGATGGAGCAGGTGGTGGCGACGCCCTCGTAGAGGGAGTTGCCGTCGCCGTCGAAGACCTGGAAGGAGGTGCCGCTGCTCTCCCAGCTGAGGGTGACCTCGGCGCCGGCGGCGAACCGCGTCCGGGGCAGGGTCGGCTTGTCGGGGGCGACGGCGAGGAGGCTGTGCAGGAAGAAGACGGGCTCGGCGGTGGGCAGGGTCAGGTCCAGCCGGTCCTTGCGGCTGTAGGAGCCGCTGGACGTCCCGGAGGTCTCGGTGATCGCGCAGCCGAGCGAGCCGCCGGCGGCGGTCGAGGCCAGTTCGCCGCTGATGGCGAAGCTCAGCGGCGAGTCCACGAGGTCGAGTTCGGGGATGGGCGGCTCGAAGACGACGTGGTAGTAGTTCGCGGCGGCGGAGAGGCCGAGTTCCTTCCCCGACTTCAGCTGGGCGGGGGGCGGCTTCCAGTTGCCGCCGGTGATCGTTCCGGTCGGGGGCGCGGTGAAGTAGGCGCCGCCGCCTTCCGGCGCGCTCGCGGGCAGTGCGACGTCGATCTTGTCGCAGTAGACCTGCTGACCGGACGGGGCGGTGACGGTGAGGTTGATGGTGTTGGACGTGGGTTTGTCGGAACTGCCTGCCTGGAGCGGGGACGGGCTGGTGGAGGTGCTGTAGTGCAGAAGGGCGTCGGCCACGGGGCCTCCTTACGGGAGAGGGGGTTCGGTGAAGAGCCGGAGCAGGCCGTCCTCCAGCGTGGCGCCGTCGGCGAACTGGGCCTCCGGCAGAACCGGAGCCAGCTCGTACGCCGTCCACGGGGCCTGCCCGGTCGCCGGGCGCAGCCACGACCAGTCGCCGTGCTTCTCACCCGGCCGGGGAAAGGCGAGAGCTTTACCGTGTTCGGCGGTCAGGACGGGCCCGAAGCGGAAGAGGACCTGCAGCCGCCGCAGCGCGTCGTCCACGTGGCTGGCCGGGACGCTGACACTGGCGGTGGGGGCGAGGCCGCTGGTGGCGTGGACGGCGGCGCGCGGGTCCAGGAGCAGCAGCAGCCGGGTGGGCGCGGGGTCGCCGAAGGCCAGGTCGAGGAAGTCCGGCGAGCCGATCCGCGTGACGAGGTCCTGCCCGTCGTCGGGTTCCGTGACGCTGTGGAAGCGGTCGTAGCGGTACCCGGCCGCGTCGTCGGCGGGGAAGTAGCCGATGAGCCCGTCGTCGCGGGCGGCCTGGTCGCCGAGACGGACCGCGAACCGGTGGGCGGTGAAGGCGGGGGGCGGCGGGTCGAGGGTGGCGGCCCAGCGGGTGTCGCTCAGCGGCGGCCCGTGGAGCGACAGCCGGAGCTGCGCGGGGACGAGGGCCAGCGGCCGTCCGATGAGGAGGGACAGGTTCTGGTCGGCGCGCTGGCCGAGCGGCTCGGTGGTCCACAGGGTCGCGTCCACGGCGTCGAGGAAGGCGGTGAGGTTGGCCTGCGTGGCCAGCTTCGGCGCCCGGATCAGACCCGCGACCAGGGGGGCGAGCGCCGCGACCTGGTCCAGGGCGGTGAGGGTGCCGTCCGGCGGCGGCTCCCACTGCCCGGTGCGCCGCCCTTGGGCGTCGGTGAGCAGGCGGAAGGTGCCGAGCAGGCGGCCTGCGGGGTCGTAGAGGAGCAGGCTGCGGTCGAGGTGGTTGGGCAGGATCCAGCCGCCGACCGGGCTGAGGTCGGCCGAGGTGCGCACGGTACGGGTGCCGGTCGCGGCGTCCAGGAGGTCGAAGTCGAGCCGGGCGGGCTGGAGGGGGCGCGGCGGCAACTGGGCGACCGAGGCGACGGCGGGCGTGAGCGAGGTCTCGGCGGCCAGCGCGGTGTCGATGACGAGGGGGAAGTTGCGGTAGTCGTGCAGCCCGCCGGTCACGGTGTCGGGGCTGACCACGTCGAGGACGCGGCCGAACTTGTCGTAGAGGAACAGCTCCTCGACGTGGATCTGCCCCTGCCGCATCTCGTGGAAGGGGGAGTCGGCGCCTCCCGGCAGGTACGGGACGCTGGTGACCCGGCCCCGGTAGCGGGCGGGCAGCCCCTCGTCGGTGGCGGCGTCGAGGTAGCCGGCCAGACCGGCGAGGTGCGGATGGTCGGCGTCGTCGGCGGTCGGACGGCGGAAGGCCCGGGTGTCGCGGGCGGCCAGCCGCTGGTTGAACCCGGTGAGCTCCTGGGCGAGGAAGGCCCAGTCGCCGATCGCGTCCACCCAGGCGTCGAGCTGCTCGCGCTGGTCGTCGGTGCCGTGGTGGGCGACGAACTCCTTCAGCCGGGCGGCGAGCAGCGAGCGCGGGTGCGGGCCGAGTGCGGACACGCCGCTGACGGTGACCGGGTCGGGGGCGACGGCCGCGCCGGGGGTGTAGCGGTAGTCGGTGCCGTCGAAGGTCCAGCAGCGCTGGGTGCCCACGGCGTACGGGATGTGGCGGTAGGCGACCTTCCACTCCATGATCAGCGGCTGCCAGGGCTGCGTCCAGGGGTCCAGGCCCAGCGCGGGGAGGGTGCCGGTGTAGTCGGCCGGGCGGTGCGCGGCGATGACGGCCCTGATCGTGTCCGCCGGCAGGCCGGTGGCGGCGGCCAGCGCGGGCGCGTTGCCCGGATCCAGCAGGAAGCCCTCCGCGAGCAGCCCGGCGACCTCCCGAGGGAGCGCGGACGGGAGCGCGGACAGGCCGGCGACAGCGGGCAGCGCCGCAGCGGTGACCGTCGTACCCGCCACCGTGACGGCGCTGACCAGGGACGTGGGGCTGTCGTCGAGCAGCGGACGCACGGGCAGCGGCGCGTCGGGGACGGTGCCGTCGGCCGGCGGCAGGATGCCGGACAGGCTGACCACCGGGTCGCTCGCCTGCCAGTACGGGTCGTGCGGGACGGCCTTGAGGGTGGCGCCCTCGGCGAGCCCTCTGGCGGTGGCGAAGGCGTCGATCCCGGCGACGAGCGCGTCGTGGTCGCCGGGGTGGGTACCGGCCTCGGCGGGCTGGGGGACCTTCGCCGCCAGGTCTCGCACCCGGGCGGTCATGGCGCGCACCGTGTGGGCGAGCGACCCCTCCCGGTCCTGGTCGAGCTCCTGCCGCATCCGGTCGGGGTCCGGCGCGGCGCCGGGGCGCGGGGACAGGGCGTCGGCCAGGCCGTGCTTCAGCCACAGGGCGTTCAGCCGCCACTGGTGGACCTGTAGCTCGCCCATCTGCTCGTCCAGCCGGCGCTGGTCGTCGTTGAGGGTGGCCAGCCAGGGCGGCGGGGTGAACGAGGCGGCCTCGGGAGGCGGCGCCACGGTCCAGTGGTGGCCGCCGGCCGAGGCGCCGAACGCGGCGTCGTGGACGGAACGGCGCACCCGCGCGTCGCCGCCCTTCTCGTCGGCGACGTCGAGGACGTTGTGCAGGAACGTCCGCAGCAGTTGCAGGTCGGCGGCCGAGGGCGCGGAACCGGAGGCGTGCAGGGTGCGACCGGCCAGCGCCGTGAAGGCGTCCTCCGTGGTGTTGCCGACGGCGAGGTTGAGCGCGCCGCTGTCCTGGATGGTGTCCAAGGGGTCGGGGGCGGGCGCCGAGGTGGCGGCGGGATCCCAGGCGACGGTCAGCGCGGTGCCGCTGTACAGGCTGCGGGTGGCGGGGACGACCGCGTCCGCCTGCCCGGTGAGCCTCGGGTCCTGCCAGCCGAGGTGGTCGAGGTGGTCGGCGTAGGAGGTGCCGGGCGGGAGGGCGAGGATGTCGGCGCCCGGGTCGGAGTACCAGCCGACGACCTGGTAGCCGAGCGTGTCTGCGGCGGGGACGTCGGACAGGTCGTCGAGGAAGGAGAAGACGTTGCCGTTGTGCGGGGTGTAGGCGGTGAAGTACGGGTTGCCGGTGGCCATGGCGGTGACGTACAGGGGGACGTCCTGGGCGCGTTCCGTCCACGGGGTGGCGTCGGTGAGCGGGAAGGCGAGCCCGATGAGGACCTGCTGGGACGTCATGCCCTTGCGGTAGGGGTCGGAACTGGCCCCCCAGGCGCGCAGAGTGTCCGCCGAGACCACGTAAGGGCTGGAGAGCAGGTAGGAATGCCCGCCACGGTAGGCGGCGGTGCTGAACGGGCAGTCGCTTTCGATCACCCACGCCTTGGCGCGGCGGGTGGTCGTGCCGCTGAACCTGACCACCAGCCACCGGTTGGGCAGCAGCGGATACCGGATCTCCCCGGTCCGCTGATCCTGGACGCCGTGGCGCAGCCCTCTGGGCAGCGTCCAGTGCAGGCGGACGCCGGTGTGGCCGTGGTCCGCGTCGTTGCTCTGCCGGTCGCCCTCGTCCGGTTCCGGGCTCATGAAGTCGTTCAGCGCCCGGTAGTTGTGCTGCCAGGTGCGGAAACCGTCGCGGGCCCGCAGGGCGGAGTTGACCACGAGGGCGTCCAGGTTGACGGGGACGACGAGGGCGGGGGTCATCGGCGTGCTCCGTCCGGGCCGGCGAAGTGGATGGCTTCCGGGACCTTCACCATCTGCATGGCCAGGTCGGCGGGCCCGACCGGGCCGACGGCGGCGCCGTGCGCGGCCTCCAGCGCGGCGGCCAGGGCGGGGACGAGCGAGCCGAGGTCCAGGACCCGGCCGCCCGGTCGCAGGTGGTCCAGGACGGGGAAGGTGACGTCGGTGCCGATCTGCGCACCGAGCCCCCGGTCGGCGGACGAGCGCGGCGGCAGCATGTTCCGCAGCGGGATCAGGCCGTGGTCCTCGACGCCGAACCGGAAGCCCTCCTGCGGTTCGCGGAGTTCGGTCATCGCGGGCAGGCCGTCGAACAGGCACAGCAGCACGGTGGGCGACAGGTGGTCCATGCGCAGCACCGGCAGCGGCTCGCCGTCCGCACCGACGGCGCGGACGACCAGGTTCGGCCAGCCGGAGACCAGCGCGGAACGCAGCAGCAGGCCGGAGACCGGCCCGAGGCCGTCCCTTGCGGCCGGGTCGGTGCCGCGCAGCGTGTCGCGGTGCGCGGCGGCCGTCCGTGCCGCCGCCACCCGGACGGCTGCCGCCACGACCTCGTCCTGGACGGTGTCCCTGCTGGACTGGGCGCCGGGGCTCAGCGCACCGGAGACCAGCGCGTCCAGCCAGCCGGGGTCGAGGTGGAAGAAACGCAGCGACTCCTTGGGCAGCATCCGCTCGTCCGGCACCAGGTGGGTGAACGGCACGGGGTAGAGCAGCATGAGCCGTCCGAGCCACCGTACGACGGGGTCGAAGTGCTCCTTCAGCCCGTCGCCGTCGGCCAGCGCCTCGGCGAGGGCGGCCCGGGTGGCGTCGGATCCCAGGAAGTCCCGAAGCGCCTGGGCAGGGTCGGGCGGCGGCGCGGTCGGCGGGGGCGGCGACCACGGGGCGGCGGGTCTGCCCGGCGAGGCGCCGAGGGCGGTGAGCAGGCCGCCGTCCAGGAAGGCGCCGAACGCGTCCCGCGCGGTCCTCGGCCCGTCGCCGTCCTGCGGCAGGTGGTTGCTGGTGGCCTGGTGGTAGAGGGTGTCGACCAGGTGCCGGGCGGCGTGCTTGAAGGCCAGCAGGTGCTGGGCGAAGGCGGCGTCGGCGACGGTGAGCGACCGGCCGGTCTCGAACGCGGTGGCCAGCGACAGGTCGAAACCGCCCCAGGCGGGGTCGTAGCCGATCAGCGCGTCGGCGGCGGTGGCCCGCGCCGCCGCCGGGGTGGCCGTGGGGACGACGGGGGTGAGCGGCCCCCGGTACCAGCCGTAGGTGGCCTCGCCGGATCGGGTCAGATACGGCAGCGGCACATAACCGTCGTTGATCCGCCTGGCCACCTGCCGCCGGGGCGCCGGGGTGCCGTCGGCGTCCGGGTAGGGGGAGGCCAGCCGCAGCCACATGTCCTGGCGGCCGGCCGGGGCGCCGTCCGGGGTGCGGGTGAGCCCTTCGGCGAGGTCGGCGAAGTCGGCCTGCGGGTCGGGGTAGGCCCAGAACGACCAGCTGGCGAGCGACAGCAGCGCCACCGAGGTACGGCCCTGGAAGTCCGGGTCGGCCACGAGGATCCGCTCGTGGCCCTCCAGGGCGACCAGGTGCACGATGTTCCTGGTCGCGTCGGTTGCGGCCGAGGGGAAACGGTTCGCGACGACGACGGCGAACAGCCCGTCCTCCTGGAGACCGAGGATCGGCCGGTCCCCGGTGTTGGCGCCCCGGCAGTGCGCCAGGAACCGCAGCTCGTCCAGGCGGGGCACCACCGCGCGGAAGTCCTCGGCGGCGACCTGGATGTAGACGCAGGGATCGGCGGTGCCGACGTCGGCTTTCCGCTTCAGGTCGGGTTTGAGCACGGCCGGGTCGGCGGCCAGGAAGTCGCCGACGGTGCCGGAGACCGTACGGGTGGGGGCGTCCGCGCCGCCGACGAACTGGTCGTCGGTGAGCACCAGCAGCGCCAGCCAGGGGGTGCCGCTGCCTGCCCCCCGCAGGGTACGTTCCCACGGCAGCATGGGGTCGCCGAGCACCACGTGCGGCAGCACCTCGGCGAACCGGCCCCGGGAGGCGTCCGGCGGCTGCCTGGCCAGCACCGCGCTCGGGTCGATCGCGACCTGCGGGCCCCGGACGGTGAGGTTCTGCACGGTGGTGAACTCTCTGTCCCCCGGCTGGCCGGTCCCCAGAGTGTGGGTGACCTCGACGCGGTAGTCGCCCGCGGGCAGGGCGGGCAGGTAGTCGTCGTGCAGTTCGATGTCGCCGAGCGGGATCGTGTCGCGGGCGGGATGCTGCGGGCTGGGGGTCACGTCCGGCTCCCTGCGTTCTGGACCATGGGGGCCTGGCCGTACAGGTGGCCGGCGCCGTTCGCCAGGCCGGCCAGGGAGTCGTTGGGGCCGGTGAACAGCTTGGCCTCGGCCAGGGCCGCGTACACCTGGTCGCGGCCGGTTCTGGCGTCGCCCCGGTCGGCGTGGCCGATGAGGTCCACGCTCGACGCCTCGGCGGCGAAGGCGAAGTCGTCGTTGACGGCGGGCCGCAGGGGCAGCGGTGACAGGCCGGGCGGCAGTTCGTCCTCGGTGTACTCGCTCAGCGGGAACACCCCGCGCGAGGCGGCCAGCGACGGTCGCGGCGCCTGGACGTCGAACCCGACCGGCCGGCCGGGGACCACCTCGGCGTCCGGCTGCCGAGGCGCCTCGACTTCGAGGGGGCCGTATTTGACCCTTTCCGGTGGGCTGCCCCACAAGGAGGCGGGCAGGTTCCGGACGCGCGGCGTCAGGGTCCAGCCGTCGGTCTGGACGGCCTCGCCCCCCCGGTAGAGCTTCAGACGGTGCTCGCCGACCAGACCGCCGAGCTTCATCGGGCGTACGTCCACCGGCGGCCCGTCATAGGGCTGAGTCGAGGAGAGCGGGGTGTCACCGGTGCGCAGGTGGCTCGCCGGGATCGCGGACTGCGTGAAGAACCGCAGGTCACGGGAGCGGACCAGCCACCGTTCGGCGCCGCCGGCGTCGTCGGCGACGGTCTTGTCCAGGCCGCTGACCGGCGCGATGGTGATCATGTCCGCCGGCTTGGGCAGCATGGCGGCGAACTCCGGCCAGCCCAGCGGCCCGGTGTCGGAGCCGGACCGGTCGGAGCCGAAGCTGATCGTGACGGTGAAGCACGCGAGGTGGGCGGTGACCGTACCGCCGATCGGCGGACCCCACAGCTCCACGTCGGCGCCGACCGAGACCGAGATGGTCTTCTGGAAGAACCCGGCGTTGATCGTGCAGGAGGCGCCGATGCTGACCGAGATTTCCGCCTCGAACGAGAACGGCCGCCACGACACCAGCAGGTCCGCCTTGGCCGTGAACCACGCCTCGACCGGGCCCGAGTGGTAGCGGACGTCGAGTCGGCCGCCCGCCATCGCGCACGAGGGCGTCACCGCCAGATACGCCTCCGCCTTGATCGACACGCCGTGGCCGACCGCCCAGTCGATGCCCAGCCTCGGCACTCTCGGGTAGTAGGCGGGCGCCTGGAAGGCCGGGTGGTAGCCGCCCAGCGTGACCACGAACTGCCCGGCGTTCGGGCTCGGCCCGAACCAGACCGCGCAGGCGAAGCCGCCGGTCAGATGGCACGCGGGGGTGAGCACGTACGAGGCCGCCGACAGCTGCGCCCCCAGCGTGAAGGTCCCCTTGCTGGGCCGGATGACGGCTTCCAGGCCCAGTTCGGCGTAGACGTAGGTGCGGGTGGCGGACTCGGCGGGCAGCGGCAGCTGGAGAATCGCCGTCCCCAGTACGGCCAGCGCCAGCTCCTGGCCGAACTCGGCGGCGATGAGCACCTTGGCGTTCACCACCTCGGCCACGCTGAACTCCACCCCCAGCGCCAGCCAGTACGAGCCCTCGCGCGGGGCGATCCACGGATGGGCAGGGTAGTCGGGGGCGGCCGGCTCGCGTCCTTCCAGGACGTCCAGCACCTGGGTGGGGCCCTGTTTGTCCGGGCCCTGCTGGTGCAGCGCCAGCAGCGGGAAGTGGGGCACCTCCGCCGCGGAGGTCGGCAGCGTCAGCTCCCTGTTGAAGCCGAACCCGGCCATCAACCCGGTGATCAGGACCGGCGGCACCTCCAGCAGGGGCGCCTCCAACTGGGCGAACACGAACAGCGACGGCTGGCCGTCCTCCATCTGCGCGTACGAGCCCACCGCCGCCAGGGAGAAGCTCGGCAGGGCGATCGTCGCGGCGCCGTCGTACTGGAAGGCCACATCGGCGGCCAGTTCGTCGGCGGGCAGGTGCAGCAGCGCGCCGGAGATCTCGACGGGCGGGGCGATGCACGAGATGCCGAGCCCGGACAGGTCGAACGTCGGCGCGAACTTGTCCAGCGGCGAGCCCACGCTCAGCCCGTCGAGCGTCAGGGACAGCGGGCCCAGCGTGACCCCCGCGTCCAGCGCGAACATCAGCTTGTTGTGCTGGTACTGCACGCCCACCCGGTTGATCATGATGATGCCGAGCTTCTTCTGCACCGAGATCCAGTGGACGGCGGAGGCGGGGGCGGCCGGTTTCGGCGCCGACGGCGCGACCTGCTTCGAGGGGGGCACGTCGAGAGCGACCGGCGTGGCCGCGTTCCCGATCTTCAGGTCCGCCAGCGCCGCCACGCCCGTCTTCAGCCCCGCCTGCGGCAGCGGCACCACCTGCGCCTGCCCGAGCAGCCCGTTGACCACGCCGGTCGCCTGCTGGTCGATGTCGCCGGAGCTGTAGAGGACCTGGAGGTTCTCCACGCTCAGCGTCCCCACCTTCGACAGGAACCCGCCGACCAGGGGCAGTCGCGACAGGTCGACGGACGCCGACAGATCGACGCCGACCAGGAACCGCGCCGGGTCGCTCGCGGGCTTCACCCGGACGAACTTGGCATCCTTCACATCGATCCGCAGACTGTCCGGGACGTCGGCCGCCAGGTCGGGGGAGAAGTGCGCGACCAGGTCCCGCAGCACGATCTCGACGCCGTCGTCGCCGCCTCGGAACGCGGCGACGAGGACGTCGGTACCCGACCGGTCCTTGTCGAAGACGACCTCGAACTCGTAACCGGCGACGTCCAGCGTCCCGGCGTACTCGGTGCCGGACTTGCCCTTGGTGACCCTCACCCCGAGCGAGGCGCGCACCTCGTCGGTGATCGGCATGTCCCCTTGAACCGTGAGGTCGAAGCCGCCGGCGGCGGTGTCGTGGGAGAACCACAGGCTGGTCAGTTCCAGGCTCGCGAGCGGCTCGGGCAGGTCGGGCAGGCTGAGGGCCGAGGTCACCTCGGTCATGCCGAGTGCCGTACCGGGGGCGAGACCGCCGTTGAACGACCAGCCGCCGTCCTTGCCGAAGCTCTTCGAGGCGGAGACGGCGAGCTCGACGGCCGAGCCGATCGCCACGGTCCCCGCGATGCCGGCCACGAAGTTCGCGGTCTTGTCGTAGGAGAGGGCCAGCGAGAGGGAACTGACCTTGAGGTCGCCGATCGACCACAGGCCGGTGACCGTCATCCGGAAGAGATAGGCGTCTCCGAGGGCGGCGGCGAACGACAGAGCGCTGACGGCCAGCTCGCCGGGCACCTCACCGGAGGGGATGCCGAACGAGTCGAGCAGCGACCGGACCTTGAGCGGCTGGTCCTCGCGCAGCGCGCCGGTGATGCGCAGGTCGGGCAGCCACAGGGCGATCTGGAGCGGCAGCCCCTTGACGTCGAGCGCGGCCACCACCGCCACGGACCGGGCCTGGTAGCCGGTCGCTCCCTCGGTCAGCCGGATGTCGAAGCCGGCGACGTTCTCGGGGGCGAAGCCGAACTCGTGCAGCCCGTCCCGCGCGCTCGGCCACAGGTCCCCGCCGAAACGCTCGCCCAGGTCCTCCAGCGCGGCGGCGAAGGCGCCCGGTTTGACCGGCCGTACTTCGGCGGTCAGCTGGCCGGCGACGGTCGCGGTCACCGCCGAGGTGATCTCGACCTGGTCGAACAGCCCGCCGAGGGTGACCGTGACCGTGCCCTTGGCCGTCACCGTCGCGCTCACGGTGGTTACCGTGACGGCGAGCCAGGTGATGGGCGCGCAGGTCAGGGACAGCGTCAGCGAATCGCCCCCCGCGTTCACCGCCACCGGTGCCGTGCCTAGGCAGCCGCCGTCCGGGAACGTGCCAAGCAGGTCACGTAACCGGTCCGGCAGGGCGGTGTCGGCGGCGCTCAGCGTGGGCGCGTCGCCCAGACCCGCCACGTGCGCCCGCAGCGCGTCAAGGTCCACGGTGATGTCACCTCTTCTTCTCGGGGCCGGTCAGCGCAGCCTCACTCCGTCGCCCAGGATCGCGTTGCAGTCGTTCTGGGAGAGTTCCTCCGGTGCGCCGGTGCCGTCTCTCGCCTTCCGCCGGATCTTGATCCACAAGTTGATCACGGCGTCGAAGGGCGGCAGGCTGACGCCGTCCTTGGTGAGTTCGTTCCTCTGGTCCCAGTCGTCGGACCACCACCGGTGTATGAAGTCCTCGAAATGCGCGCCGAACCGGGCCAGCTCCGAGGTCATTCTGATGACCAGGCTGAAGGCCAGCATGTAGCCCTTGTGGTCGACGTTCTTGCCCGCCTTCTTGCCTGCGAGGAAGTCGTAGAGTTCGCACACGGAATCCTCGAAAGCCTGCCTGCCGAGCAGCTTGTGGCCCGCGGCCGACACATGCTCGACAGGGAAGCCCTTACCCGGGTTCCGGCGGGCCGCCTGCGCGGGTTGCGGGAAGCTGTCGTCGCCGACCTTTATGTACGCGGGGTCGTTGTCGATCGTCCAGCCGACCAGATAGAGGTTCTCTTTCAGGAAGTACAGTTGAATCGTTCCGGTGCGCTGCCAATTCGTCCGGGTGCCGCCGAGCTTCAGGTCGACACAGCAGAACCGCAGATCGCCGGTGTCCGCGTTGTAGCTGTTGTACCTGTCGCGCAGGAACCTGACGATCTCGCGGAGGCAGCCCCCGTGGGGCACGCTTTCCGGGTCGAAGTTGAGGGACTTCGCTCCCATGTGGACATCGGCTCTGTTGGCGAGGAGCGTCGCCCGGTTGTCCGGTTGAACCTCCACCCGCCATGGAAACTGTGTCTTCGCCATCATCGCCCTTCGAACGTCCTCGCGGGATGTGGCCGACCACCCGTGTCAAAGGCCGGGATCACGACCCCCGCCGGCCGATGTGGAAAGGGACAGAGGCTTTCTCTTTTTTTTTCGGACCGTAACCGGCCGACGGCGCCGCCGAAGTGATTTCCGCGCAGCGTGGCCTCCTGTCCATATCCCAAGGCGGCTTTTCTCTGCATGACTTTGCCATTTCGGCCGGGACAGCACAATGACTCTTCGGCCGATCGCCGACCCGGTAATTCAGAATTTGCCGACGGGTCGGCGGCTGAGCTGAGCGTATATACGCCGCGTACGCGACCGGACCGGCAGGGTAGTGGCCGGCCCGGGTGCAACCCCGCCCCCGCACGCGGTGTTCTCTCACCGCACGGCGTGAAGAGCGGAGAGGCGGCAATCCGATGAAGACATCCACCGACAGGCTGGGCAAGGGCAGGTGGCTGCTCCTCGTACTTCTGGCGGGGCAGTTCATGGCCAACATCGACACGGCGATCGTGAACACCGCCGGACCCTCGATCAAGAGCGGCCTCGGAGCCTCGGACGGCGAGGTGGATCTCGTGGTGTCCGGCTACATCGTGGCCCACGCCGTCCTGCTGGTGACGGGGGCCCGGCTGGGCGGGATCTACGGCTACCAGCGGGTCTTCATGTGGGGTTTGGCGGGTTTCACCGTGGCCTCCCTGCTGTGCGGGATCGCCTCCGGGCCGGAACTGCTCATCGCCGCCCGGCTCCTCCAGGGTGCGGCGGGCTCGCTGATGGTCCCGCAGGTGCTGAGCGGCATCCAACTCCACTTCCGGGGGCCCGCGCGCCGCCGTGCCCTCGGGCTGTTCGCGGTGTCGCTGTCCGGCGGCGCGATCACCGGGCAGGTCCTGGGCGGGGTCCTGATCGACGCGGACCTGTTCGGCGGCGGCTGGCGCACCATCTTCCTGATCAACCTCCCCATCGGCGCGGCCCTGTTCCTCGCCGGTCTGCGCGTGCTGCCGCGTGCGGCCCGGAAGGACCGGCGGGCCCTGGACTGGCAGGGGGTCTGGCTGCTCACCGTCGCCCTGGTGCTGTCCGTCGGGCCGCTCGTCCTCGGCCGCGAGTACGGCTGGCCCGCCTGGGTCTGGGCGTGCGTCCTCTGCGCGGCGGCGGCTGGCATCCTGTTCGTACGCTCCCAGGCCCGCCTCGGTGCGAGCGGCGGCCATCCGCTGGTCAACCTGCGGATGGCGGTGTTCCCGCCCTTGCGCTGGGCCCTGCTCGCCCACGCCTTGACCAGCGCGAGCTACCTGGCTCTGCTGTTCGTCCTGGCGCACCACCTCCAGGAGGGGCTGGGCAGAAGCCCGGCCTACTCGGGCCTGGTGATGGTTCCGTGGGTCGCGGCCTTCGGCGTCGGCGGGCTGCTGACGGCCCGGCTGCCCGAACGCCTGGCGCCGTACGTCCCGGCGGCGAGCTGCTCGCTGCTGGCGCTGTCGTATGCCGCCGTCGCCGTGACGGTGTGGTGGGGTCCGGGCGACGGGCCGCCGCTGCTGGCGGCGCTGGCGCTGGGCGGGTTCGGCCTCGGGATCAGCGCCAACTCCCTGATCGGCCACATGACCGAGGCCATCGGCAGCCGCTGGGCCACCGACCTCAGCGGCGTCATCACCACCAACGGCCAGATCGCGGGGGCGGCGGGAGTGGCCGCGTTCGGCAGCCTGTACGCGAGCTGGGCACCGGCGGGGGAGCGCGCCTTCGCGGGGACGGCCGCGATCTTCGCGGTCATGGCGCTGCTGGGTGCCGGGGCCGCGCTGGCCGCGACCCGCTCCCTGGCCCGGCTGGGACCGTTCGCCCCGACCCAGGACCCGGTGGTCGCGGATCTGGGCGACGGACCCGTGAGTGGGCGGGAGGCGGATCCAGGTGACGGGCCCGTGAACGGGCGGGAGGCGGATCTAGGTGACGGGCCCGCGACCGGGCCCGCGACCGGGCCCGCGACCGGGCCCGCGACCGGGCGGGAGACGGGTCTGAGCGAAGGGGTCCGTGACTGAGCGGAAGCGGGCGCCGGGCGCCCTGGTCGGCTGGGCGTCACGGTCGGCCGGGCGCCGAATCGGCTGAAAGTACCGCCGGGCGGGAGCGGGTCCCCGACCTGTGGTCGATGTCCGTACCGGGACGCGTTCACAGAATGGGGCACCATGCCGCTAAAAGACCACACCGCTGAAGACCACACCGCCGGAGCCGGCGGTCCCCGCGCCGAGACCGCCCCCGGCCGCTCGCGTATCGGCGCGCTCGACGTCCTGCGCGGGTTCGCGCTGTGCGAGATCCTGTTCGCCAACATCCAGCTCATGGCCACCGGCACGGTCGCCGTGGTGGCTCAGCCCATGGGCGAATGGGACCCGTGGCTCGGGCTGCCGATCTTCTCCCTGCTGTTCGGCATCGGGTTCGCGCTGCTGCTGGACTCCGCCGCGAGCCGTGCCCCCCGCCCACGCCTGATCCTGCTGCGTAGGCTTGGCGCGCTGCTCGCGATCGGCCTCGTGCACATGCTGCTGTGGTCGGGCGAGATCCTGACCGACTACGCCGCCATCGGCATCCTCGTGCTGCTGCCCTCGACCTGGTTGCCCCGGTGGGCGATGGCGGTCCTCGCCGCCGCCCTCATCCCGACGGCGCTGATCTTCAGCGGCGGCGGCCCGCTGCTGATCGCGGGGCTGTTCCTGCTGGGCGCGAGCCTGGTCCGCTACGGAGTGGTCGAGCGGATGGGGCGGTCCACCCGAGGGCCGCTCCTGCTGGGGCTGGGCTTCGCGGCGGCGCTGGCCGCCGCCCTGTGGATCCGCGACAGCATGCGGGCGGTGGGAGAGACGACGTACCTGTCCGCCGTGATCAGCGTGGCCGACCTGCTGCTCGTCGGCGTGTACGTGTGCGGCATGTTGGTCCTGCTGAGCACGCCGCTGCGACCGGTGCTGCAGTTCGTGTTCGCGCCGCTGGGCCGGATGGCGCTGACGAACTATCTGACCGCCACGATTCTCGTGCTGGCGGCCGGCGGCCTTCTCGGCCTGCCGATCGGCGAGTCCTTGACGACGGCCTACTGGACCGCGGGAGCCGTTCTGGCGGTCCAGTGGCTGGCGTCCACCCTCTGGCTGCGTCGCTACCGCCAGGGGCCCGTCGAGTGGCTGTGGCGCTGGGCGACCTGGATCCGGCGCTCACCCCTGCGTGTCGGCGGCTAATCCCGAACGGACCGCAGGACCGCGTCCACCGCCCGCTGGATGCGGACCTGGGCCTGCTCCGGCGCCGGTCGGCCGAGGTCCAGCCAGGCCATGACGGCCTCGATGGTGACCGTCAGGGAGAGTTGCGCGGCCCATCGCGCCCAGACCGGGTCGTCGATCACCCCGGTCAGCTGCCGGTGGACCTCCTCCGCCATCTCCTCGCGCAACTCCTCGACGTCCTGCTGGAACCGAGGCTCTCTGGCGGCCTGGTGAAAGAGCAGCCGGAAGGCGCTGGGGTCGGCGGAGGCCCAGTTCACCAGGTCGCGGACGCTGCCGTCGGTGAGTTCGCCGCCGACGGCCGAGCCCAGGTCGTCGGCGGCCCGCTGGATCGCCGCGCGGTACAGGTCGTCCTTGGACTCGAAGTGCCGGTAAATGATCATGCGGCTGATGCCCGCCGAGGCGGCCACGTCGTCGAGGCTCGTGCCGGCGTGGCCGGCGCGGGCGAACATCGGGACGGCGGCGGCGATGATCTGCTCGCGGCGCTGCGCCCGTGGCAGCTTCGGCGTCATGATCTCTCCACTTGTTACTTTGATGTATATATTTGAAGTGTATACGTAGATGTAACAAGAGGAGGGTCGATGTCTCTCGACTCCAGTCAGGTCGGCACGCGGTTCCCGGACGGGTTCCTCTGGGGGGCGTCCACGGCCGCCTTTCTCATGGAGGGCGCGCCCCTCGCCGACGGCGCCGGTCCGTCCGTCCAGCACACCTTCGCCGGAACCCCGGGCAACGGGCACTCGCGGGTGGAGCGGGGGATCGACCAGTACCGGCGCTTCCGGGACGACGTGAAGCTCGCCCGTGAGATCGGACTGCGGTCCTTCCGCTTCTCGATCGCCTGGTCGCGGGTCTTCCCCGAGGGCACGGGGACGGTGAACGCGCCCGGCCTCGACCACTACGACGCGCTCGTCGACACGCTCCTGGAGAACGGGATCGCGCCCTCCCCCTACCTCTACTACTGGGACCTGCCCGCCGCCCTGCAGGATCGCGGCGGGTGGGCCAACCGTGACTGCGCGAACTGGTTCGCCGACTACACCGCGTGCCTGTACGACCGGCTGGGCGATCGCGTCCCCCAGTGGTTCACCGTCTGCGAGCCGCACTCGATCGTTCACATGGGCCACCTCGTCGGGGAGGACGGGCCGGGAATCCGCGATCTCAGGACCGCGCTGCGCGCCGGCCACCACCTCCTGCTCGGGCACGGCCTGGCCGTCCAGGCGTTCCGCGCGAGCGGCGCCGGCGGCGAGATCGGCATCAGCACCGTCATGACCGACATCCGGCCCGCCTCGGACGCCCGGCACGACCGTGACGCGGCCCGGCGCGCCGACATGTACTTCAACCGGCTCTACCTGGACCCGATCCTGCTCGGCGCCTACCCGGAGGACCTGCCCGAACGCCTGCTGCGGGACTGGCCGCCGGTCGTAGAGGGAGACCTGGCCACGATCGCCTCCCCGATCGACTTCCTCGGCGTCGTCCACTACCTGTCCCTGACGGTCGGCGACGCCACGCTCGGGGAACCGGCCGCCGACGTGGCCCCCGAGGGCTTCGAGCACCTCGGGATCTCCGACCTGGCGGCGATCGAACGCCACGAGAGCGTCTTCGCCGAACTGCTGGACGTGCGGGTCGTCGACACCGAGGGGCCGGTCACCGAACTGGGGTGGAAGATCGCCCCCGAGGGCCTTGGGAACGTCCTGCGCACGCTGCGCGACCGGTACGGCGACCTGCCGCTGTACGTGGCCGAGAACGGCGCGGCCTTCTCCGACACCGTCACCGACGACGGCACCGTCGAGGACACCGAGCGCGTCTCGTACATCCGCGACCACCTGCTGGCGGCCCACGAGGCCATCCGGGACGGCGTCGACCTTCGCGGCTGGAGCGTCTGGTCCCTGCTGGACGACGCCGACTACAACTTCGGGCTGATCCACGTCGACCGCGAGACCCAGCGCAGGACCGTCAAGGACTCGGGGCACTGGTACCGCGAGGTGATCGCGGCCAACGGGCTGCCGGTGCCGTACGGGAACGGGGGCTGAGGCCCCCGCTCCTACGGACGGACGATCTGGCCCTGCGCGGTGCCCTCCACGGCCGCCACGTACGCGCGGGCCACCTCGGACGCGGGAGTGCCGTCGGCCGGGTCCATGCCCAGGCTTACCAGCGTCTCCCTGATCCAGCCGGGGCTGATGACGTTGATCCGCAGATTCCGGGGCAGCTCACTGGCCGAGTTGCGGACGAATCCCTCCAACCCCGCGTTGACGAGCGCCCCCAGCGACCCACCGGCCAGCGGAGAGGAGAACGTGCCTCCGGTCAGCGTCACGGAGCCGCCGTCCCGGAGATGACGGACGGCCCGCCGCGCCAGGGCGACCTGTCCCAGCAGCTTGCCCCGCATTCCGCCCGCGAACTCCTCGTCCGACGCCGACACCAGGTCCATCAGGGGGCCGCTGGCGGCGCAGCACACCACCGCGTCCAGGTCCCGTACCTCGTCGAAGAGCGCGTCCAGAGAGGACAGGTCTTCCAGATCCACCTTCACCGGGCCTCCGCGCGAAGCCTTCACGACCTGATGAGAAGCCTCAAGCGCATCGGCGACGGCACTGCCGAGCGTGCCGCTCGCCCCGATCACAAGTACCTTCATGTGATCGATTATGGCCCGATCTCAATAGTTAGCTCTTGCGCTAACTATTGAGGCAGGGCCACACTTAGCCGCATGGCACAGTATTCGGTGCAGCTCGACGGGGTGTTCGTCGCCCTCGCGGACCCGACCCGGCGCGCCGTCGTCGGACGCCTCGGGCACGGGCCCATGAGCGTCGGCGACCTCGCCCGCGAGTTCCCGATGACCCTTCCCTCGTTCATGAAGCACGTGCGGACGCTCGAATCCAACGGGCTCATCCGCACGATCAAGTCCGGCAGGGTGCGCACCTGCGTACTCAACCGCGAGCGGCTCGCCCTGGTCGACGACTGGCTCGCGGAGCAGCGCCGGATCTGGGAAGGGCGCACCGACCGCCTCGAACAGTTCGTCACGGACCCGGAGGAGAACACCCCGTGAATCCCGACCTCGACCTCGTCCTGGAACGGCTCATCCGCGCGCCCCGCGCGACCGTGTGGAAGGCTTGGACCGATCCAGGCAAGCTGGCGCGGTGGTGGGCCCCGGCTCCGCTCCACTGCCGGGTGGACGCGCTGGACCTGCGCTCCGGCGGCGCCTTCGTGACGCGGCTGAGCGACGACGGGGCCGAGTACGTCCCGCACCTGGACGCCTGCTTCCTCGCCGTGGACGAGCTCGAACGGATCGTGTTCACCAACGCGATCGACAGCGCGTGGCGTCCTGCGAGCCCCGACCCGGTCGCGATGACCGCCACGATCACCCTGGGCGACCACCCGGACGGCACGGACTACCGCATCGTCGTCCGGCACGGCGACCCGGAGTCCCGCGACCGCCACGAGAAGCTCGGCTTCGCCGAAGGCTGGGGTACGGTCACCGCCCAACTCGCCGCACTCGCCGAAGGCGCCCGATGAAGATCGCTCTCACCGAGTTCCTCACACTCGACGGCGTCAGTCAAGGCCCCGGCTCACCGGAGGAGGACACCGGCGGCGGATTCACCCGAGGCGGCTGGCTCGTCCCCCACATGGACGCGACCTTCGTCCGGCGCGCCTCCGACTGGCTCGACCTCGCCGACGGCCTGCTGCTCGGCCGACGGACCTACGAGGCGTTCGCCCGCGACTGGCCGAAGATCACCGACCCGGCCGACCCGTTCACCGAGCGGATGAACACCCTGCCCAAGTACGTCGTGACGAACACCCTCACCGAGGCGACGTGGGGCCCCGCGACCCTCCTCAGGGGAGACGCGGTCGCCGAGCTCAAGACGCGGCCGGGCCGCGAACTCCAGATCCACGGCAGCGCCCGCCTCGGCGACGCGCTGCTGGCGGCGGGCCTGGTCGACATCCTCCGCCTCGCGATCGCCCCGACGGTCCTGCGCGCCGGCCGACGACTGCTGACCGGCGCGGGCGCCCCGTCCGGCCTCACCCTGCTCCACCACGAGGCCACGCCGAACGGCCTGCTCCTCCTGGAGTACGCGGTGACCGGCCCGGCCCGCCAGGGCGCCTACGAGGGCGCCGCCGCCTTCACCTGAGCGGCGTTGCCGGCAGCCGCGCGTTCCGGCTTCGTCTCGGCACGTGCGCACGTCGGCGGCATCTATTAGCTCGTCGTCGAAAAGGGGTCGCTTTAGTGAAATAAATCCTACTCGTTGAGTAGGTTTAGTCGAGAATGATTCTGAGGGAACGTACATCGAGAATACATTGAGAATACATCGGTCCGCCGTGATCTCCTCCCTCGGAGTGGGCGTCAGATGCCGTTGCGGCAGTCCGAATAACTCCCGTCAAGCCTGGGTCGGGCGGCTGTGGCGCGTGTCGTCCCAGCGCCCATCGTGACCGGGTTGGACCGGATGAACTGCATGAATATCGCTTCGCTCGGCGAACCGCCGCGACGCCATTTCGGTGGGCTCAATACCGCTCCGACAGCGACACTCTGTGTTATCAGGAGACGTCACAGGCGTCATCGGGTATAGGTGGCTGGATAAATTTCCGCCCAATTTCGGATGACCCTTGTCGGATCCGTCGCGCTGTGATCTTCTAGGCGTCGTCCGCGTAGTTGGTCACGGAAGGAGTTGGAAATGAAGCGAATTGCGCAGCGTGCGGGTGAGCGGCTCGTCGGAATGGTGCTGCCGAAGGTGGAAGCCGGTGCATGCGTTCCCGAGCACGGCCAGTGCTGCCGGAGGGACCGGGCCTTCAACTGCAACGGCGCCTGCACCACCGTCGCGACCCGCTGCTGATCGTCCACTGCTCGAAACGGTCGGCGGGGAAGCCGCCGGGTTCCCCGCCGACCACCGAATCCGCTCGGAGGCTGCCGTGCTCGACCTGTTCGCTCGCGCGCTGCTGGCCGTCGTCTTCTTCGCGGCGGTCGTGGGTAAGGCGCGTTCCCGGCAGGGGTTCGCCGAGTTCCGCGACTCGGTCGGGGCGGTCGGGCCACAGTGGCTGCCCGCCGGTCCGATCGCCGGCCTGATCGTCGCGGGGGAGACGGCCGCGGTGGTGCTGCTGGCCGTACCCGGCACTCGGCTCGCCGGTTACGTCCTCGCGGCCGGGCTTCTCGCCGTCTTCTGCGCCGGCATCGCCCGTGCGGTCCTCGCCAAGCAGTCCGTACGCTGCCAGTGCTTCGGCGCGGACGGCGGCCTGCTCGGCCCCAGGCACCTTGTCCGCAACGGCCTCCTGGTCGCCGTAGCCGTCGTCGGCGCGCTCGCCGGCGATGTGCCCGCGTCCGCCTCGGCGGCGCTCGTCGCCCTGGTCACCGGAGCGTTCCTCGGCCTGCTCACGACCCGCTGGGAGGATGTCGCGTTCCTCCTCGTTCCCGCCGGGAGAAACCGATGACCCTGCTCACCACCGCCGTCATCCTGCTCGCCGCCGTGGTCGCGGTGCACCTGCTGTTCACGCTCGGGCTGGTCGCCAGGATCCGCGAGCTGCAGCAGAACGGCGGCGCCCGCCCCCACACTCACAACTCGCAACTGCCGAAGCCCGGGACCGTCGTCCGCCCGTTCTCCGTCACCGACACCGACGGCGCCACGATCACCGAGGCCGTTCTCGACGGCCCGGTCCAGGTCGGGTTCTTCCAGGTCGGCTGCGGACCGTGCCGGATGCTGTCCGACGCGCTCGTCGCCGCCCCTCCGGCGGCCCGGTTCGTGTCCATCGTGCAGGGCGACCCGCAGGCCCCCGACGCCACCGCGCGGCTGATCGCCAAGGTCGGCGCCCTCGGCCGGGTCGCGGTCATCGACGTCGACGACCCCGTGCTGACCTCGTTCGAGGCCGTCGCGTACCCGACGCTGGTGTACACGCACAGCGGCGTGATAACCGCGTCAGGCACCAGGCTCGCCGACTTCGCGGAGACGACCGGCGCCGCGGCGCCGGTGGCATGACCCGATCCGCCTCCCGCGCGGGGGCGGCGGCGCTCGCGCTGCCCTTCAGGTCCGCTCCGGTGAGCGCCGTCACCGCCCTGGTGCTCACCGTGCTCGCGGGCGCCGCGCCCGCGAGCGGAGCATGGCTGACGAGACTGCTGGTCAACGAGCTCACCTCGGGTGCGCCGGACGCGGACCGGGTGGCCGCCCTCGCCGTCGCCTCGGCGATCGCCGGCGGGCTCGCCGTCGCACTGCTCTACCTCGCCGGCCACCTCGGCGAAGTGGTGCAGCACCGAGTCACACTGACTGTGGAGAGCCGGCTGTTCCGGCGGATCGCCGCCCTGCCCGGACTGGGGCACATCGAGAATCCCGCGTTCCACGACCGGCTGCGGCTCGCCGAGCAGGCTGCGCAGGAAGCGCCGGGCACGGTCTCGGAGTTCGCGCAGGAACTGGTCCGCTCGGTGGTGCTACTCGGCAGCTTCGCGGGTGTGCTGCTGGTGGTGTGGCCGCCGATGACCCTGCTGCTGCTCGCGGCGGTGCTGGCCGCCACGCTCGCCAGGCTGGCGACCGCGCGGCGCGAGGCGGCCACGGAGGAGGCGTGGGTGGCGACCGACCGGCGCCGCCTGTTCTACCGGGCGCTGCTCACGGATATGCGTGCCGCCAAGGAGATCCGGCTGTTCGGCCTCGGCACGCTGCTGCACACGAGGATGATCGACTCGCTGGCGAAGGTCTCGCAGGCGCGGTTGTCCGTGGCACGCCGCGGCGCACTGGTACAAAGCGGGCTCGCGCTGCTCGGCGCCGCCGTCACCGGGGCGGGCACGGTCGTGGTCGCCACGAACGTCGTCACCCGTGGCGCGTCGGTCGGCGACCTGGTGCTGTTCCTCGGCGCGGTCGCCGGCGTGCAGACCGGGCTGACCGCCGTGGTGCTCCAACTCGGCGAGGCCACCCGCGCGGTGCGGCTGTTCGGGCACTACCTCGACGTTCTCGACACCGCCGACGACCTGCCGCAGGGCACGGGCACACCGGCCCCGTCGGCGACCATCGAACTGCGGGACGTCTGGTTCCGGTACCGCGACGACGGCCCGTGGGTGCTGCAAGGGGTGAACCTGACCGTTCCCGCAGGCGCCGCCGTGGGACTCGTCGGCGTGAACGGCGCGGGCAAGAGCACGCTGGTGAAACTGCTGTGCCGGTTCTACGACCCGCAGCGCGGCACGATCACCTGGGGTGGCGTGGACCTCCGCGAGCTGGACCTCACGGCACTGCGCGCCCGGATCGGAGTCGTGTTCCAGGAGTTCATGACCTACGACCTGACCGCGGCGGAGAACATCGGCATCGGGCAGGTCCGACACCTTCACGACCGGTCGCGGATCGTCGCGGCCGCGCAGGCGGCACGTGCCGACGCCACGGTGGCGGCACTGCCCAACGGCTACGACACCGTGTTGTCCAGAACGCACACGGACGACGACGACCGGGCCGGCGTGACGCTGTCCGGCGGGCAGTGGCAGCGGGTGGCTCTGGCCCGCTGCCTGATGCGCGCCGACGCCGAACTGATCGTGCTCGACGAGCCCACCTCCGGGCTGGACGCCGAGGGCGAGCACCGGGTGCACACCACCCTGCGCCGGCACGCGGAGGGCCGTACCCGGTTGCTGATCTCCCATCGGATGTCCGCACTGCGCGGCGCGGACCTGATCGTCACGCTGGTCGACGGCCGGATCGCCGAGCGAGGCAGTCACGACGAGCTGATGGACGCGGGCGGCGAGTACGCCCGGCTGTTCCGCCTCCAGGCCGGCGGCTACCAGGATGCGAGGGTGCGATGATCGGGTGGATCAGGGTGATCGTGCGGGGCAACAGCATGGCGCCCACTCTGCGGGACGGCCAGCGACTGCTCGCCCGGCGGCTGCGCCGGGCCCCACGGCGCCGCGAGGTGATCGTCTTCCGGGTCGTGGACGATCAGCTCGCACACCGGATCAAGCGAGTGGTCGCGATCGCCGGAGACCCGCTGCCGGACTGGCTCGTCCCGGCGCTGCCGGACGTGTCGCAGGTGCCGGCCGGGCACGTGGCGGTGGCCGGGGACAACTCACGCTCGCAGGACTCCCGGCAACTGGGCCTGATCGACTGCCGCGACATCGTCGGCACCGTCCCCAGGGTGTGGGCTCGGCCGATCAGCCCACTCTGAGTGTCCTTGAATGCGCTATGCGTAAGTTTTAACCTTTGTCCGTGGGGCAGGGTGCATGGTTGAGGGCGCACGATTCATCCGGTTGGGCGTGAGGACCGAAGTGATCCGGACATTGCTCGCTGAGGACATGCATCTGGTGCGCGGGGCCATTGTCGCCCTGTTGGCCTACGAGGAGGACATCGAGGTCGTCGCCGAGGTGAGCAGGGGCGACCGCATCCTGTCGGCGGCCAGGTCCAGCCGTCCCGACGTGGCGGTGATCGACATCGATCTGCCCGGCAAGGACGGGCTCACCGCCGCGACCGAACTCCACCACGCGCTGCCCGGCTGCGGCGTGCTGATCCTCACCGGCGTCGGCACACCCGGGCTGCTGCGGCGCGCACTGGATGCCAGGGTGCTGGGATTCCTGGCCAAGGACACCCCGTCGAGCCGCCTCGCCGACGCCATCCGCAGGGTCGCGCAGGGCGAGCGGGTCATCGACTCCGAGCTGGCGATCGCCGCGATGAACCCCACCGAGAGCCCCCTCACACAGCGGGAGCTCGACGTGATCGGCGCGGCCGCCCAGGGCACGCCGGTCAGCGAGATCGCCATCTCACTGCTCCTGTCGGAGGGGACGGTCCGCAACTACCTGAGCAGCAGCACGGCCAAGCTGAGCGCCCGCAGCAGGATCGACGCCATCCGTATCGCCCGCGAGTCCGGCTGGATCTGATCCGGTGTGCGCGGCCAGGAAGGCCAGCGCGTCGGCGGCCAGCCCGATCGACCTGCTGACGGCTCGGGCCCCGTGCCCGACGTCCGGCTCGTGCCGGAGCAGGACGGGCCGCTCTCCCGAGGCGGCCCCCGAGGCGGCCCCCGAGGTTGCCCACTGCATGGCCGCGCACATCTTGCGGGCGTGCATCGGGTCCACCCGGGTGTCGGCCGCCGACACGGTGAACAGCGTCGCCGGATATCGGGTCCCCGGGCGGACCCGATGGTAGGGCGAATAGGACAGCAACCAGCCGAGCTGCTCGGCGTCGGCGGCCGAGCCGTACTCACCGGTCCACGTCGGCCCGAGCCCGAAGCGCTCGTAGCGTGCCATGTCGAGCAGCGGCGCCGCGCACACGGCCGCGGCGAACAGGTCGGGACGCTGGGTGAGGGCGGCGCCGACGAGCAGCCCGCCGTTCGACTCGCCCCAGACGGCCAGTTGCTCCGGCGTGGTCCAGCCACCGGCGACGAGTTCCTCGGCGGCGGCGATGAAGTCGTCGAAGACGTTCTGCTTGCGCTCCAGCATGCCGTCGCGGTGCCAGCCCTCGCCTTCCTCCCCGCCGCCCCGGAGATTGGCCACCGCCAGTACGCCACCGGCCTCGACCCAGGCCAGTGAGTCGGCGGCGTAACCCGGCATGAGCGGGATGCCGAACCCGCCGTACCCGGTGAGGATCGTGGGACGCGGCCCCTCGCCGGGCTGGGCCACGACGACCATGCGCACGCGGGTGCCGTCGGCGGAGCGGTAGGTGAGCTGCCTGCTCTCGACGGCCGGCAGCGGAACCCGGCCGGGCGCCTGCGCCCAGAGCGTCGTGGTCTCGTGTTTCGCGTCGTAACGCCACACCGCCGGGGGCGTGACGGCGTCGGTGTAGGTGAACCACGCCTCGTGCCCGCCCTCCGGACGGGAGGACAGCGATCCGACCGACCCGTTGCCGGGAAGGGGGACGGTGCCCGTCCGCTCCCCGGTGAAGGCGTCGTGCACGCCGATCTCGCTGATCGCGTGCCGGATCCGCGACAGGAGCAGCCGGGAACCGTCCAGGACGGTGAAGGCGCCGAGCACGGCCTCCGGATCCTCGGGGACCAGTTCCCGCCACTCCTGCGGCCTGCCGGGATCGGCGACGCAGAGCCTGCGCCGGGGGGCGTTCAGGTCGGTCAGGATGTACACGCGCCCGTCGCCCGCCACCGCCGCCGCGCTCCGCGCCCGCACCCCCTCCTGTACGGCCCGCAGCTCCGGCCGTCCGGCGGGTGCGGCCGTGAGATCGGCCAGCCAGAGGTCGTTGCCCGTGGAAGCACCGGCCGAGATGACCAGCCAGCGCCCGGCGGCGTCGATCTGCACGCCGTACGACAGCGCTCCTCTGGTGAGCACCGGGACGTCCTCGCCGACGGAGGCGCCGAGGTGGTGGAGATAGACGCCCTGGTGGAAGCGGGTGTAGAAGAACGCGTCCCCGCCGGGCAGCCAGGCGACAGGGGAATAGCGGCAGCCCCTGATCGGGCCTTCGACGACCTGCCCGGTGTCCGCGTCGAGGACGTAGAGGTCGGCCCGCTCGTCCCCACGGCTGGAGACCTGGTAGGCGAGCAGCCGTCCGGTGGGGTCGGGCTGCCAGTCGTCCAGGGTGGTCAAACCGCTGGGGTCGAGTCGCATGGGGTCGATGACGGGCACGTCGTCGCGATGGAGCACCGGGTGCTCCTGACCCGCCGACTGGCTCACGTGGAAGCGCCGGTCGCCGCGCCACACCGGCGGGCTGATCATCCCGATGGCGCTCAGCTCGGCCAGCCGGTCCAGGAATCGCTCGCGCAGGGGCAGCCGGGCGTTGTGCTCACGCCACAGCGTGTCCTGCTCGGCCAGCCAGGCGCGGGTGGCGGGGGAGGCCGCGTCCTCCAGGACGCGGTACGGGTCGCCCACGCGGTGACCGTGGAGCACGTCCACGACCGTTCCACGCTCTATATCTGGATATTTCATGACGTACGCTCCGGTTTCCAGTGGCCGACCAGGTCGGCGTAGTCGGGCGAGATGCGGACGAGCTCGTCGTGGGTGCCGAGCTGGACCCGGGCGCCGTCCATGAGCAGGACGCGGTCGGCCCGCTGAGCGGAGCTGAGCCGGTGGGCGACCACGATCAGCGTCCCGCCCCGTTCCGCGAACGCGGCCTCCACCCTCGCCTCGGCGGCGGGGTCCAGATGGCAGGTCGCCTCGTCGAGCACGACCAGGCGCGCGGGCGCCAGGTAGGCGCGGGCCAGCGCGATCAGCTGACGCTGCCCGGCCGACAACGCGGCCGGGTCCACCTGCCCGTCGAGGTCGCCCAGCCGGTCCGCGCCGAGCACGGCCAGGACGGCCTCGATCTCGGACCGGCTCGGGTCGCCCAGATAGGCCAGGTTCTCCAGGAGGGAGCCACGGAACACGTACGCCTCCTGCGGGATGAGCACCCGCCCGCGCCGATCGACGCGGTGGGCGGGCACCCCGCCGACCGACACCTCACCGGCGTCGGGCCGGAGCAGCCCGCTGACCAGCGCCGCCAGGGTGGACTTGCCGGCCCCGCTGGGCCCCACGACGGCCAGGCGCTCGCCCTCCCGCACGTGCAGGTCGAACCGGTCGAGGACCGGGTCGGCGTGCGGGCCGTACGCGAAGGTGACCTCGCGCAGCTCCACCTCGGCGACCGGCGGCAGGACCCGGACGGTCGTCGTGGGCCCAGGCTCGGGTGCGGCCGAACCGGTGACCGGCTCGGGCGATGCGGCCCCGGCTTCGGGCCCGACAGAGCCGGTGACCGGCTCCGGCGACGCAGGCCCGGGTTCGGGTCCGGCGGAACCGGTGATCCGCTCCAGTGACGCGGCCAGCCGTACCCCGCTCGCCCCGAGCCCCTGGACCAGCCCGCCCAGGGCCGGGGCCAGGGACTGCGTGACGTAGGCGAGCGCGCCGACCACGACGCCCGCGCCGGCGCCGTCCCGCACCAGCCAGGGCGTTCCGGCCAGCAGGCACACGACCGGCAGCCATCCGCCCACCGCGAGCGCCGCCGTCCGTATCGCGGTCACCTTGGCCACCGCCCGCGCCGCGCCCGCCTGCCGGCCGACGTGGTCCTCCACCCGGGCGCCGACCTGCTCCTCCGCGCCGCAGGCGACGATGTCGCGCAGCCCCAGCGACATCGAGGTCATCGCCTTCGTGAGCTCCTCGTCCGCCACCAGGTAGGCCCGCTCCTGGCGGATCAGCCGGGGGAGCGAGGCCAGGAACAGCCCGAGCCCGGCGGCGAATGGCGGCAGCACCAGCGCCGCCGCCCCCGGAGCCAGGGTCAGGAGGCCGAGCACCACGCTGATCACGGTGAAGGCGAAGCCGCGCAGGGTGGTGACGAGCGCCGCGAACGCGTCCCTGGCCAGCTCGACCTGGAGACCGGCGCGGGCGACGGCGGCGCTGTCCGGCCGGAGGGCGTGCGCGGCGGTCGCCGTCCGCAGGGCGCCGCGCACGACGTGCGCGAGCAGGTCGTCGCGGAACGGCTCCGCGATCGCGGCCACCGCGAGCACGACCTGCCGGGCGGCGAAGGCGGCCACCGCCCACGTCACGCCGAGCGCGGCCAGCCAGGCCAGCCCGGTTTCGGGCCGGCCCGCCGCGAAGCCGTCCTCGATGGCGCGGGCCACGGCGAGGCCGATGAGGAACGCGGGCGCCGCCTCCAGGACCGACCAGCCGCCGAGCCTGACCAGCTGGTACGGCTCCCGCCGCAGCGCCCGCCAGAGCAGCCGGGAACGGATCCCTCCTGTCATGACTCCTCTACTCCGAAGACGGCCCGGTAGCACGGGTCCGCCCACAGCTCGTGATGGGGCCCCTGGGCGCGCACGACTCCGTCCTCCAGCCAGACGACCAGGTCGGCGCGGGCCGCCGTGGCCAGCCGGTGCGCGACGACCAGCCGGGTACGGCCGTGCGATTCCGCCGTGAGGGCCCGCCCGACCTGCCGTTCCGTGATCGTGTCCAGGCTGGAGGTGGCGTCGTCGAGCACCAGCAGGCGCTCCCCTCTGGCGAAGGCCCTGGCCAGCCCGATCCGCTGCCGCTCGCCGCCGGACAGCGGTGTGAGCGCCAGACTGGTGGCGTAACCGTCGGGCAGACGGCGGATGAACGTGTCCGCGCGGGCGGCTCTGGCCGCCGCGGGAACCCCGCTGTCGTCGTCCAGGCCCAGGCCGATGGCCTCGCCGATGGTGTCACCGACCAGGACGGGACGCTCGAACGCGCAGCTCACGGCCCGCCTCAGCGCGGCCCGGTCAAGTTCCGCGAGCGGTACCCCGTCGAGCAGCACCGTTCCCCGGTCGGGCTCGGCCAGCCGGGCCGCGAGCGCGGAGAGCAACGACTTGCCCGAGCCCGACCGGCCGACCACGGCCGTGACCGTCCCGCCGGGGATCACCAGGTCGCCGACGCTCAGCCCGGGGGCGGACACCCCCCGGAACTCCACCGTGCCCGAACCGGCGGGCAGGGCGCGTCCTCCGTGCGGCCCACTGGGAACGGCGAGTACGTCGGCCAGCCGCCCGGCCGCCGATCGCGCTCTGGCCAGGCCGCCGAGATACCCCAGGGACGTGCTGAGCGCCGCACCGAGCACGGCGTACCTGGCGGCCGCGTACAGTTCGCCGACCGTCAGCTCGCCGGCGGCCAGCAGGAACCCGCCCACCGCCAGTACGGCCACCTCCAGCAGCGGCACCACCAGGCCCGCCTGAACGCCGGCCGTGGCGTTGGCCCGCCACATCCGCAGGCCGTGGGCGCGGAGGCGAGGGAGCGGGCCGAGGATCCGCCGGGCCTCCTCCGCACCGGTACCGGCCGAGGCGATCGTGCGCGCCCCTTCGAGCGCGTCCAGCAGCCGGGCCGCGATCTCGCCCTGGACCTGCTGGTAGTCGCCCGCCATCGTGGTCGTCACCCGCAGGAACGAGCGCAGCACGAGCAGGATGAGCACCAGGCCCACCCCCAGCGCGAGGGTCAGCAGCGGGTCGATCAGGGTGAGCGCGACGAGCGCGCCGAGGGTGGGCACCAGCAGCCCCAGCGTGCCCGCCACCGCCTCCGGCGCCCTGGCCGTCTCCTCGGCGTTCAGTCCCGCGCGGGTGACGAGCTCCCCGGCGGGGAACCTGCGCGTCATGGCCTGGCCGACGCCGAGCACGTGCCGTAGGATCCCCCGGCGCAGCCGGGCCGCCGCGTGCGCGCCGCTCGCGCCGCGCGCCCACACGCCGAAACTCTCGCAGAGGGCCACGACGGCGGTCACACCTGCGCACCCGATCAGCCAGGACACGGCCCCCGGTTGCGCGGTGACGAGAGCGTCGACCGCCCGCCCCATCACGTACGGCAGGGCCAGCTCGCCCGCCGCCCCGGCGAGCGTCGTGACCGCCAGGACGCCCGGCCAGGGGCCGCCTCGCCGTACCGTCTCCACCACCAGCCGGTCTCCGGCCCGCACCTGGCCCTCCCTGGTCTGTCAGCTCAACGGCAGACCCCCGCGGGCACGAACGGCCCGCGGGGGCGGAGTCAACCTGATCAGTGGCAGAGAGCCACACTGAGGTTGCTCGGCTTGCCGGAGTGGCACGTGAGTGCTGTGAGCGTGCTGCCGCCGCTGGCCACGTCGCTGCTCGCGGGAGCCTCAAGACCCTGCAGGTCGAGAAGAACCATGGGTGTACACCTCCTTCCGGGACACATCGGGGGACGGCCGCAGGTCAGCGGCCTCAAGGAACGGCAGACGCACCCGGGGGTCGCCCATGGCGGTGGCCAGGGCGAATAGGACGCCTGCCGTACCGGTCGCGAAATCCATGGACAGGCGCAGCAACTGATCCCCGGGGAAGGCGAGGCCCTCGCCGTAGGGGAGCGCGTGCCATGCCAGGCCACGGATCTGAGCGTCCGTCAGTGGGTCGGGGCCGTCATCCGGCTGCGGGCGCAGGCCGCAGCCGAGGGCCGCGACGATGCCCGCACGCCCGGTGAACAACCCGGACTGGACGAAGAAGTCCGATCGGGCGACCATCCTGAGCTCGCCGAGAGCGGTGGTGAACTCCTCGTCCTCGCGGTGGGTGAGGTAGCGGGCCAGCACCAGGCCGATGCCGACCGAGCCCTCGTCGAGGTAGGGCAGCAGCCGCCAGCCCTGGTCGACCTGGAGCGTGCCGTCCTCGGACCTGCGGCAGCGGCGCAGGTCCTGCCGCAGCGCGACGGCGGCCGCATCGAGGAGTGCCGGGTCGCCGGTCGCCTCGTAGGCGTGGAGGAACAGCAGGGCGGGGCCGGCCGAGCCGTACATGAGCCCGGCGCGCGGGTTCCCGCCGCCGCTGGTCTTCGGTACGTCCTCGACGCCGCCCAGCCGGTCCGCGCAGATGTCGGCGATCCGCAGCGCCGTCCGGGTGAACTCCGTCTCGCCCAGGTGCAGCAGGTTCAGGCCGATACCCGACAGACCGGAGTACAACGCCGGCTCCAGCCCCTCCCACTGCTCGCGCAGGCTGATGTCCACCACGTCGAGCGCTTCCTGCCGGTGCCCGAGCAGGTCGAGGACGTAGGAGATGCCGTGCAGTCCGTCGTAGAAGCCCAGGCCGGACCCCTGCACCGGGCGGCGGGCGCGGGCGAGCAGCCAGTCCTCGTACTCGGGGAAGCGCCCTTCGCCCGTGGCCGCGAGCGCGTAGAGCACGCCGGCCGCGCCGTTCGCCAGGTTCAGCCCGCCACCCGGCTGGAACTGGGCGATGTCCCCGGGGAAGAGGCGGTCGTCGCGCTCGGGCGTGGCACTGGCGCGGATCGCCCGGCACATCGCGGAGCGCAGCTCGGGCCACGAGGCCCGGCCGGGCATCGGCAGGGCGTGCACGGCCGAGGGGTCGCCGTCCGCGCCCGCGATCGTGGCGACGGCCGGGTCCATCGCGTCCGGGGGTACGGGGAACGTGCCGGTCACGATCTCGCCGAGGTGGACCACCTTGGGCCGGTGCAGGGGGAGCATGATGCTGCACTGCGGGGCGAACAGCCCCATCCGCAGGCAGGCCAGCGCGTATTCGTCGACGTCCACGCCCTGCCGGTCGCCGGGGGCGGCGAAGGCCGGATGGGCGAGGGCGGCCCGGCCCCGGTCGTCGGCGAGCGTCGCGACCTCGTAGTCGATCAGCACGACCCGGCCGTCCTCGGTCAGCAGGATGTTGTCGGGGTGCAGGTCGCCGAAGACCACCCCACGCTCGTGCAGCGACCGGACCGCCTGCTCCACCTGGTCCAGGGTCTCCAGTGCCCAGCGCGTGTAGTCGGCGACGGCCTCCGGCGTACAGGTGGCGCGGGTCAGCGGGTAGCGGTGCACCAGCCGCCGCTGCAGCGCGGTCCCGTCGACGAACTCCTGCACCAGGAAGTGGTGCTCGCCGAGGACGAAGTAGTCGACCAGTTCGGGTACGGCGGGCAGCCCGGCCAGCCGCGCCAGCATGTCCCGCTCGTGGGCCAGCCTGGCGACCGCGTCCCGGCCTGCCGCGTCGAGACCCGCGTGCGGCCTGGCCTCCTTCAGCACCAGGCTCCGCCCGGTTCGCTGGTCGCGCCCGAGGTAGACGCCCCCGCCGTTGGAGAAGTGCAGCACGCTCTCGATCCGGTACGGCAGCTCGCCCGTCGTCACCGCGTTCCGCGCGGACAGGTGCGGCGTGAGGAACTGCGGCAGCGGGGCCCAGTCCGGCACCGTGAACGTGGATCCGCGCACGTCGGGCACGAGCCGGCCGTCGCCGTCCTCGACGGCCAGCACCCGCTCGCCGCCGGACAGGCAGTACCGTTCGGCGAAGCCGCCGTACCGTACGAAGAGCGGGCCGTCGCCGTAGCGCAGGTCGCTGAGGATGTAGGGGCCCTGGACGTCGTGCAACAGCTCGTGCAGTTCCTTGAGCGCGAGCTCCAGCTGGGCCTCGTCCCTGGGGTAGATCGTGACCAGCTTGCCGCTGGAGGCCCGGGAGGCCGCCTTGGAGTTGAGCATGATCAGGACCGGGGCGCCGCGCAGGAACTTGAAGGCGATCGCGCGGGGCACGCAGTAGTCCCAGATGGCGGCTATCGCTCGCTCGGCGTCGTCCACGCGGGCGGAAAGATGGATTTTCCAGCCCTGCGTGGGCAGGGGCGGTTGGCCGGTGGGAGCGTAATAGCACCAGGTGTCGCTCACCTCGTGGGCCCAGCCCTCGGGGACCGGCCGGCGCGTGATGTCGAAGACGGCCTCGTCGGCCCCGCTGTGGTCGAGCGTGTCGTAGAAGCGGGGATCCGTAAGGCAGTACACCTCGTACCGGTCCATTTGTTCGCGACCTCCCGATCGGATCTGGTGGTAAGCCTGCCGATCGGTGGACCATTTCGTCTAGTAACACATGACATTGGTCACGCATGACAATTACATCAGCATATATGTGTTTTTCATCAATGTTTATGCATGCTTATTAGAGCAAAGTGGACAAATGGTGAAATTATGTGTTGTGGGGGATGTGTGCGGTGAAAGTGAACTGGCCGTCGGGGGCCTCGGCCGCTTCCAGCCGGCCGCCGAGCTCGGCCACGCGTTCGGTGAGGTTGGGCAGTCCCCGCCCGGCCGCCGCCGGCGTGCTCACGGGCCTGACGCCGTCGTTCCTGATCGACAGCTGAACCAGCCCGTCCCGCTCCCGCAGGCGGATCACGCACTCACGGGCCCTGGCGTGACGCAGTACGTTGGTCACGCCCTCACGCAGCACGTGGGTGAGCACCTGCTCCGACCGCTTCGGAAGGTCCCCGCAGGTCACCTCGACGATGCAGCTCACGCCCGCCGACTCCAGCAGCGAGCGCGCCGAGACCAGCTCCGGCTTCAGCGCGCAACGAAGGTCGCCGTGCGCGACGGAACGGACGTCGGAGGTGAGACGGCGCACGAGTTCCAGGGTCTCGCCCGCCTCGATCGCGGCCTTGGCGCCGTCACCCTCGTTCACCATGCGCTCGATCAGTTCGATCTTCAGCCCCAGGGCGGTGAGCCGATGGCCGACCAGGTCGTGCAGGTCCCTGGTGAATCGGCGGCGTTCCCGCGTCGCGATTCTCCCGATGGCCTCGCTCTGCGCGTGGGCTCGTACAGTGAGGTGCACCAGGGCGTACTCCACCAGGCCGAGCGCCGGGGCCGCACCCGCCCAGACCGACCCGTGCGGAGTCGCGAGCAACACGGGGCCGGACAGCAGCGCCGACAGTCCCAGTTCGAGCGAGCGGGTTCTCGCTGCGAGCAGCAGCAGTGCCCCGGCCAGCAGACCGAGCACCGGCGTCCAGGCCGTCCCGAACACGGCCAGCGGCAGGTAGGACAGCGCGGCCTGGGCGGCGACGAGCCACCATCGCGCCGCCCGGCCCGCCAGCGTCCACAGCGTGAACCGGACGTGCAGCAGCAACAGGACGAGGAGCGTCACGGCACCAGCTGCGAAAGTCGCGCCCGCGAGTCCCGTTAAGATCGGGATGGACAACCATAAAATCCCGACGGTCAGGGTAATAGCGCCTAACCGTAATGGGGGCGACGTCGTAATCGCCCGCATGACCTGGGTGAGCCCGGTCTCTAATCGATCCAATGGTCACCCCGAGTTGTGGCTGGCTTCGTGTGAACATAGGCGGGCAAACCGCCATCATCTTCTCCAATTGAACCGATCCAAGTGATCGTGTAAAGCGTTTTTAGATTAGAGATCCAGATAAGATACGACACCGGGCCAGTGACGAACGACCTGGCCTCGCCCGGCGATGATCCACAAAGAGGTCGCTCCAGCGGAGATCGCTGTGGCCGGCCCCCGACTCGGTTCACTCTCCGCAGATCACTCGCCGCAGATGGAAGCGTCCTTCACGAAGGTCCCCCGCCACCGGTTCGCGCCCGGGGCGCCTCTGGTGGCTTCACCCACGTCTCTTACCGGGAGCTCTCGGAAGGCGCCGGCGAACGGCGCCGCTGGGAGTTCGGCATCCACGGCGATGGCCCGGACGGCGCTCAGTTCGCCCGGAGCCTGCACGACCACGTGATCACCTGGGATCAACGCCTGCACGCCCGTCGCCCTCGCAGAATTCCGTACTCGCCCGCCGAGCATCTGTTCCGGCAGTCGAAGTTCCCTGTGGACCAACCGGGACGAAGAACTATTGGATGGGTGACATGCATCGATGGATCTTGGTGCCCGTGCTGATCCTGACGTCGAGCGGCTGCACGGCAGCCACCGGCGTGGAGGCGAAGTACGCACAGGGCGGCCCTATGACCTCACCTTCTCCTTCTTCGGAAGAAATGACGGCCAAAATCAAGGGGCGTCTTGTCTTTCAGCGCATCAACCAGAGCGCAACTCGATGGGAAGGAAAGTTTCGGGCGAAGAATTCATACACTGACGTGATCTCAGCGAATTGCCGGTAGGTAGTTGTGCTCGAAATGGGTGAGGA
>NZ_BAAAHQ010000012.1:0-108062 GCF_039525605.1 Nonomuraea longicatena
CAAGCCAAAATCGTCTGCGACTAAGCAAGATCGTCGATCTCAAACACTCACTCAGATGGGCAAGGGGTGGGAGATAAGGACGGCTGAGCGAAGCGAAGGCCGAAAGGGGTCGGGCCTGCGGCCCGACCGGAGACACGTGCGGAGCGCCTTGCCCTTAAGGCCCTTAGGTCCTTAGAGCTTTTCCAGTGGCGCGTATGCCAGTAGCAGGGTCTTCTCGCCGCCGCTGCCGAAGTCGATTTTCACCTTGGTCTTCTCGGCGACGCCGTCCACGGAGACCACGGTGCCGAGGCCGAAGGCGTCGTGGGTGACGCGGTCGCCCGGCGTGAGGGACGGCATCACCCGGCTGCTCTTCTTGGCGGCGGACGGCGCGGGCTCGCGCCGGACGGCGGCCGTGCGGGCGGACTTCTCCGGATCGGTACGCCAGTCGAGCAGCCCAGCGGGCACCTCGTTGACGAAGCGCGAGGCCGGGTTGAACGACGGAGCCCCCCACGAACTGCGTACGGCCGCCCGCGTGATGTACAGCCGCTGCTGCGCCCGGGTGATGCCCACATAGGCCAGCCGCCGCTCCTCCTCCAGCTCCCGGGGCTCGCCGAGCGAGCGGACGTGGGGGAAGACCCCGTCCTCCATGGCGGTCAGGAAGACGACGGGGAACTCCAGGCCCTTGGCGGTGTGGAGGGTCATGAGCGTGACCACGCCCTGGCCGCCGTCGGCCTCGGGGATCTGGTCGGCGTCGGCGACGAGGGAGACCTGTTCGAGGAACTCGACCAGGGTGCCCTCGGGGTTGGCCTCCTCGAACTCCTGGGCGACTGAGATCAGCTCATTGAGGTTCTCCAGGCGGGACTCGTCCTGAGGGTCCTCGGAGGCTTCCAGCTCGGCGCGGTAACCGGTGGCGACGAGGATCTCCTCGGCCAGCGCGGACGGCGGCATGCCCTCGCCCTTGGCGATGAGCTCCTCGACGAGGGCGACGAAGTCGCGGACCGCGTTGAGGGAGCGGGTGGCCATGCCGTACGCCTCTTCGGCGCGGCGCAGTGCGTCCCAGAAGGGGATGTTCTCGCGGGAGGACAGAGCTTCCAGCATGGCCTCGGCACGGTCGCCGATGCCGCGCTTGGGCACGTTGAGGATGCGGCGCAGGGAGACCACGTCGGCGGGGTTGGCCAGCACGCGGAGGTAAGCGAGCAGATCCTTGACCTCTTTGCGCTCGTAGAAGCGCACGCCGCCGACCACCTTGTACGGCAGGCCGGTGCGGATGAAGATCTCCTCGAACACGCGGCTGGCCGCGTTGGTGCGGTAGAAGACGGCCACGTCGCCGGGCTTGACGCCGTCTTCGTCGGCGAGGCGGTCGACCTCCTGGGCGACGAACATGGCCTCGTCGTGCTCGTTGTCCGCGACGTACCCGACGATCTTGGGGCCGTCGCCCTGGTCGGACCAGAGGTTCTTGGGCTTGCGGCCCTCGTTGCGGGAGATGACGGCGTTGGCGGCGGCGAGGATGTTCTGGGTGGAGCGGTAGTTCTGCTCCAGGAGGATGGTGCGCGCGTCGGGGTAGTCGCGCTCGAACTCCAGGATGTTGCGGATGGTGGCGCCGCGGAAGGCGTAGATGGACTGGTCGGCGTCGCCGACGACGCAGAGCTCCGACATGTCGGAGCCGGTGCGGACCAGTTCGCCGTCGGCCGTCCTGAGCTCGGGGTGGCCGACGAGCTCTCTGATGAGGATGTACTGGGCGTGGTTGGTGTCCTGGTACTCGTCGACCATCACGTGGCGGAAGCGCATCCGGTAGTGCTCTGCGACGTCGGGGAAGAGCTGGAAGAGCGTCACCGTGTTCATGATGATGTCGTCGAAGTCCATCGCCCCGGCCTCGGTCAGCTTCTGCTGGTAGGCCTTGTACGCCTGGGCGAGGGTCTTCTCCAGATGGCTGCCCGCCCTGTCGACGGCGCTCTCGTAGTCGATCAGCTCGTTCTTGAAGTTGCTGACCTGGGCGGAGAAGCCGCGCGGCGGGTAGCGCTTGGGGTCGAGCTCCATCTCGCGGCAGACCATCGCCATGAGGCGCTGGGAGTCGGCCTGGTCGTAGATGGAGAAGCTGGAGGGGAAGCCGAGCCGTTTGGCCTCTCTGCGCAGGATGCGCATGCAGGCGCTGTGGAAGGTCATCACCCACATGGCCTTGGAGCGCGGCCCGATGAGCCGGTCGATGCGCTCCTTCATCTCGCGGGCGGCCTTGTTGGTGAAGGTGATCGCGAGGATCTCGCCCGGATGGACCTGCCGTTCGGACAGCAGGTAGGCGATGCGGTGGGTGAGCACCCGCGTCTTCCCGGACCCCGCCCCTGCGACGATGAGCAGGGGGCTGCCATGGTGGATCACGGCCTCGCGCTGTTGCGGGTTGAGACCGTCGAGCAGTGGGTGGTCGAGAGAGACGTGGGTCGGCACAGCCCTAGAGTATGGCCGCCCACCGACAATCGTGGACCCGAACCCAGGGAAGGAACGAAGATGCTGCCGGACAACGAGGTCAAGCGGGTTCTGGTCGTGACGGCCCACCCGGACGACGCCGATTTCGGCGCGGCGGGCGCCGTGGCGCTGATGGTGGAGCGGGGCGTGAGCGTCACCTACCTGCTGGTCACCGACGGGGACGCGGGCGGCGGCGACGACCGTACGCTGGACAACTCGGGCATGGCGGAGCTACGGCGGGCCGAGCAGACGGCGGCGGCCAAGGCGGTCGGCGTCACGGACCTGCGCTTCCTCGGCTACGCCGACGGCACCGTGGTGCCGTCGCTGGAGCTGCGGCGCGACATCGCGCGGGTGATCCGCCAGGTGCGCCCCGACCTCGTCGTCACCCACCACCCCGACAGGAACTACCGTTTCACCGCCCCCAGCCACCCCGACCACCGCGCGGTCGGCGGCGCGACGCTGGACGCGGTCTACCCCGACGCCCGCAACCCGTACGCCTTCCCCGAACTGCTGGTCGAGGAGGGCCTCGACGCGTGGACGGTGCGCGAGGTGTGGCTCAACGGCGGCATGACACCCGACCACTGGGTGGACATCACGGACGTGATCGACCGCAAGCTGGCCGCGCTCTGGGCGCACGTCAGCCAGGTCGCGCACGTCGAGGGCCTGGAGGAGCGGCTGCGCACGCGGTGGCGTGACACGGCGCTGTCGGCCGGGCTCGGCGAGGACAGGTACGCCGAGGCGTTCCAGGTGGTCGAGACGGCCTGATCAGGCGAGCCTGGCGAACAGGTAGCCGAGCGAGTTGGTCGAAAGGTGCAGCAGCACGGGGGCGGCCAGCCCGTTGCGGCGCCGCAGCTCGCAGAAGAGCACGCCGGCCGCCGCCGTCGCCACGACGCTGCCGGCGACGACGCGGGCGGTCGGCACGTGGTCGGGCCGCTCCCCCGCCGTGAGCGCGCCGAGGGCGGGGTTGGCCTTCGCCATGTCCATGGCGGGCAGGATGTGCCAGAGGCCGAACACCGTGGAGGACACCGCTGTGGCGGCGGCGGTGCCGTGGCGGCGGCGCAGCATGCCGTACAGGGCGCCTCTGATGCCGACCTCCTCCAGCAGGACGGTGCCGAACGGCACCTGCACGAGGGCCTCTTCGAGGACGCGGGCGCGGCTGAGCGACAGCGCGCGCTCGTCGCGGAAGAACCGCCTGGTGCGGGGGTGGGAGATGCCGACGGTGTAGACGGCGGCGACGCCCAGGGCCAGCGCCCCTCCGGCCAGGGCGCCCTTGCGGCCCTTCTCGAAGCCGATCTCCTCCCAGCTCAGCCCGGACCTACGGGCCGTCGCGACGAGCGCGGCGGTGGCGGCGGCGGAGGTGAGGGGGCCGAGCCTGCGGGCGACGCGGTTGTTGAGCACGTTGGCGGCGGCCAGGACGGCAAGGGAGCGAAGCAGCACTATTGCAGGCTAACCGCCCATCTGGCCCGGCGGCGCTCGTCCGGCGTCATACCTCCCCAGATGCCCTCGGTCTCGCCCGCGCGCATCGCGTACTCGCGGCAGTCGGCCAGCACGTCGCACCCGGAGCACACGGCCTTGGCCCGTGCCTCCTGGCCGGGCGTGGGCGAGAGCGGGAAGAACAGCTCAGCGTCGCTGGTACGGCAGGCTCCCCTGCGCAGCCAGCCGAGCTCTGCGGGCGTCATGCCACCACGCTAGAGCCAACACCCCCGCCGCCGCAGGACTACCGGCAACCTTCGACACCCGAGCGGTAGCCGGTGAGAAAGGATCTCTGCCGCTGCTCCGCGGTGCCGTGGGCGGCCGGGTCGAACCAGTCCTCCTCGGGGTCGCCCGCGGCGGCCAGGTTGGTAAGGAGTTCCTCCTCGTCGCCGGGGTCGGCCCGCAGCTCGCCACCGGCCACGAGGGCCGAGAGCGTGCCGCCCGCGTAGCAGTCGGCCTGGAGTTCCTGCTGGATGTTGAACTCGAAGGAGGTCTGCAACTGCGCCTGGACGGCGTGGCCGAACTCGTGCAGCACGATCACGTAGACCGACCCGTCGCCCAGTTCCTTCCACAGCGACCGCAGCCAGGTCTCGTCGTAGGCGATGAAGTGCCCGTCCGGGCAGTAGAAGGCGTTGTCCGGCGCGGCCACCCCGCCGCCGCACGCGGGACCGTTGTCGCCCGAGTAGGCGACGAAGTCGGTCACCGGCCGGTAGGAGCCGCCCAGCCGCCGCGCCCAGAACCCCTCGGTGAGCACCCTGGCGGTCTCGACGTCCTCCTCGAAGTCGTCGGACGCCGGAGTCGCCGAGGGCGCGGCCACGCCGCATCCGGCGGCGAGTGCCAGGGCGGCGATCACCGCGAGGGGGCGCTTCACACGGTGAACCTGCCCAGGTGAGGCGGGATTCACTCCACCCACGGGAAGGGGCCGAGCGGCTCGTCGCGGGCGATCGCGGCCCGCAGCGCCCGCAGCCGCCGACCCGGCTCGGTGCCGAGTTCGCGGCGGATCCGCTCGCGGGCCCGCTGGTAGACGGCCAGCGCCTCGGCCCTGCGCCCGGCCCGGTACAACGCCAGCATCAGTTGCCCCCACAGCCGCTCGCGCAACGGGTGCTCCGCCACGAGCGCCGCCAGTTCGGGAACCAGGCGGCCGTGCCTGCCGAACTCCATCTCCAGGGCCAGGCACTCCTCGTGCGCGGTCAGCCGCAGCTCGTCCAGCAGGCGGGCCTCCGCGTCGAACGGCCCGAGGTCCACGTCCGCGAAGGCGGGCCCGCGCCACAGCGACAGTCCCCCTCTGTAGACCCTGCTCGCCTTCCACACGTGCCCTGCCCCCGCGAGGGCGCGCCCCTCGTGCACGCGGGCCCGGAAGGCGAGCATGTCCAGCCGGTCGGCGCCGATCGCGAGCAGGTAGCCGCCCGGGGTCGTGACGATCGTCTCCGGGGGCAGGCCCAGCTCGGTGATGAGCCTGCGCACCCGGCCGACGCAGTTCTGCGCCTGCCGCCTGGCTGTAGGCGGCGGACGCTCGCCCCAGGCCAGCTCGATCATGGTGCTCACGGTGACGACGCGGTTGGCCCGCAGCAGCAGGAGTGCGAGCAGCTCGCGTTGACGCGGCCCAGGCACCCTGGCCAGCCGGTCGCCGGCCGTGATCTCGAGCGAGCCGAGAACCCGGAACATACCGCCCAGCCTCGCCCACGCACCAGTCCTTGGTCACCCCTTTTCGACCAGAACGCAAAGGCCCAGGTTATGACGGGTTTATGAAGATGAGACCGGCCACGTGTGGACGGGCTCGTTGGTGTGCATCAGTTCGATGTAGGCGAGCGTCATCGCGCGCAGCGCCTCGTGCCGCTCGCCGCCGACCGCGCGCACCTTCTCCACCTGCCACGTCGCGCCGGTACGCCCGGTCAGGCAGCGCCCCTCGACCACCCCGAGCAGCCTGTCGGCCACCGCCGCGTCCACGCCCCACAACGCCAGCCCCTCGTGGGCAAGCGGCAGCAGCCGCCGCAGGACCAGTTCGGCGGCGGGCACCTCCCCCACACCCGGCCAGTACAGGCGGGCGTCGAGGCCGTGCCGGGCGGCGGCGCGCAGGTTGTCCTCGGCGGCGGTGAACGACATCCGGCTCCAGACCGGCCGCTCCGCGTGCGGCAGCACCCGCATCAGGCCGTAGTAGAAGGCGGCGTTGGCGGCGACGTCCAGGACCGTCGGCCCGCCGGGCAGCACCCGGTTCTCGACGCGCAGGTGCGGGGTGCCGTCGGCGACCGCGTACACGGGCCGGTTCCAGCGGTAGACGGTGCCGTTGTGCAGGGTGAGCTCGGACAGGCGCGGGATGCGGCCGCTCGCGAGCTCTTCTCGCGGGTCCTCGTCCTCGCACAGCGGCAGCAGCGCGGGGAAGTAGCGGACGTTCTCCTCGAACAGGTCGAAGACGCTGGTGATCCACCGCTCACCGAACCACACTCGCGGGCGGACGCCCTGGGCCTTCAGCTCGTCCGGGCGGGTGTCCGTGGCCTGCTCGAACAGGGCGATCCTGGTCTCGCGGTGGAGTTCCCTGCCGAACAGGTACGGCGAGTTGGCCGCCACGGCGACCTGGGCGCCCGCGATGGCCTGCGCCGCGTTCCAGTGGGCGGCGAACGTGGCCGGGCTGACCTGCATGTGGAGCTGGACGCTGGTGCACGCGGCCTCCGGCGTGATGCTGTCGGCGTGGGTCTCCAGGCGTTCGACGCCCTCGATGCGGATGTGCATGTCCTCGCCCCTGGCGGCGAAGATCTGCTCGTTGAGCAGCCGGTAACGGGGGTTGGCCGACAGGGTGCCCTCGCCGATGTCCTGTTCGCGCAGCGTGGGCAGGATGCCGATGAGCACCAGGTGGGCGCCGACGCCCCGGGCGCGCGACTCGGCGTGGTTGAGCCGGGCGCGCACGTCGTTCTCCAGCAGCAGCGCGCCCTCGCCGCCCAGGGTCTGCGGCTCGACGTTGATCTCGACGTTGAACTGGCCCAGCTCGGTCGCCCAGTCGGGCTCGGAGATGGCGGCCAGGACCTCGGCGTTGCGCATGGCGGGCGCGCCTCGGGCGTCGACGAGGTTCAGCTCGATCTCCAGCCCGGCGCGCGGGCGGTCGAAGTCGAACCGGGCCTCACGCAGCATCTGGGCGAGGACGTCGAGGCACTGCCGCACCTTCTCCCGGTAGTTGCGGCGATCGTCCCTGCTGAAGGCGACGGCGGGTACGTCCCTGCCCATACCAGGAATGTCGCATGCCGGTGGCCGGTCACCGCCACCGACCCCGCCTGATCACACCAGACGGCGCGCGGTGGCCCAGCGGGACAGCTCGTGACGGTTGGACAGCTGAAGCTTGCGAAGCACCGAGGAGACGTGGGTCTCGACCGTCTTGACCGAGATGAACAGTTCCTTGGCGATCTCTTTGTAGGCGTAGCCTCGGGCGATCAGCCGCAGCACCTCGCGCTCGCGCTGGGTCAGCGAGTCGAGCTCCGGGTCGATCGGCGGCGCCTCGGAGGAGGCGAAGGCGTCCAGCACGAAGCCCGCGAGCCTCGGGGAGAAGACCGCGTCGCCCTCCGACACCCGCCTGATCGCGTCGGTCAGCTCCTTGCCGCTGATGTTCTTGGTGACGTAGCCGCGCGCGCCGCCTCTGATGACGCCGATCACGTCCTCGGCCGCGTCGGAGACCGACAGGGCGAGGAAGCGGACCTGCGAGCCGGCGCCGAGCACCCGCCGCAGCACCTCCTGGCCGCCGCCGCCGGGCATGTGGACGTCGAGCAGGACCACGTCCGGCCGCGTCTCCGCGATGGCGGCGACGGCGGACTCGACGTCCTCCGCCTCGCCGATCACCTGGATCGTCTCGCCCAGCTCCGCCCGGACGCCCGAACGGAACAGCCGGTGATCGTCGACGATCAGGACGCGAATCATGGCTTCTCCATCTTCATGGTCAACATCACTTCAGTGCCCTCGCCAGGCTCGGTGCGCACGCGCGCGCTCCCGCCGTGCCGTTCCATTCTGCCGATGATGGACTCCCTGATGCCCATCCGGTCGAGCGGGATCGCGTCGAGGTCGAAGCCCTTGCCCCTGTCCTTGACGAACACGGTGACCTCCTGGCCCTCGACCTCCGCGTAAACGGAGACGGTCGGGCTCCCAGAGTATTTGGCCGCGTTGACCATCGCCTGCCTGGAGGCCGCCAGCAGCGCCGCGAGCCTGCCGCCCGCGTCGAGGTCGATGTCGCCGACGCACACGATCTCGATGGCGACGCCGTGCGCGTCCTCCTCCTCGGCGGCGATCCGCCGTACGGCGGCGGCCAGCGTAGCGTCGGCGTCCTGCTTCGGCTGGTAGAGCCAGTTGCGCAGGTCGCGTTCCTGCGCTCGGGCCAGTCTGCTGACCTCGCGGGGGTCGTGGGCCACCCGCTGGATGAGCGTGAGCGTGTGCAGCACCGAGTCGTGCACCATGGCGGCCATCTCGGCCCGCTCCTCCTGCCTGATGCGCTCGCGGCGCTCAAGCTGGAGCTCCTTCCAGAGCCCGGCGAGCAGCGGCGTGGCGATCACCACGAGGCCGACGACGATCACGGCGATGGCCACCAGGTTGGACTGCAGGTCGCTCAGCTCGCCCTCGGCGGCGAGGAAGCCGATGCCACCCGCGACCACCAGCAGGACGCCGAGCACGGTACGGACCCGGTTGCTGCGGATGGAGGTGGTCGCGCCCTCCACCCAGCCTCTGCGGCGGCTCGGGTCGGCCTGCTGCCACAGGATGAGCGCGCCGATGCCGCCGACCGCGAACGGGATCATGCCGATGCCGCCCTGGGAGGCGCCGGACAGCCAGCTGAAGGCCGACAGCGCCACCGCGATGGCGCTGAAGGCCGCGAGCTGGCTCCAGTCGCGCGGGGGTGGTGGGCCCTCGTGCTCCTCGCGCGGGGTGACCATCCAGAACACGGCGTAGGCCACCGCGCCGACCCCGGAGGCGACGAGGAGCAGCACGAAGGCGAGCCGGACCACGACGGGGTCCAGCTTCAGTTGCGAGGCCAGGGCCTGGGCGACCCCGCCGACGAGGCGGCCCTCCTTCGGGCGCCGCATCCGGCGGAACGGCACCTCGGCGGGGCCTGGTTCGGCGAGAGTCTTCTGGTCAGCCATAACACCGACATCGTCACATGTCAGAGCGAATTCGGTCATCAGGGAACAACCCCCGGGTCGGCTCAGGGGTGTCCCGGATGCGAGTACGGAACGGGTACGGCCACCATAGTGGGCATGAGTGAAGCACCGCCAAGGGATGTCCGGGCTCTCCAGCGCAGTGGCCAGGGCCGCATCCTCGGCGGCGTCTGCGCCGGCCTCGGCCGGGGCACCGGCCTGGACCCGGTGGTGTTCCGCGTCGTGTTCGCGGTGCTGCTGTTCGGCTCGGGGATCGGGATCCTCATGTACGTCGCCGCGTTCCTGCTCATGAAGGATCCCAGGGGCGGCCCTGGCCTGATCGAGCAGTGGACCCGGCGCGACCTCGACGCCGACGCGGTGCTGGGACTGCTGGCCGGACTGCTGTCGTTCGGGCTGGCGATCAACGTGGCGACGGTCGGGATGGGCACGGGCACACTGGTGGTCGGCCTGATCCTGGTGCTGGCGCTGCTGGCCGCGCACGCGCACGGGGTCGATCTGCTGATGCTGGCCAGGACCATGCCGGAACGGCTGGGCCGCCGGCTGGCCGCCATGCCGGAGGACGCGCCGCCGGTCGCGCCCCGGAGCGGGGCCACGTTCGGGTACGCCGGTCAGGGTGGCAGGACCGCGACCCACGTACGGCTCCCGGAGGGCGCGCCGCCGTACCCGCCCGGACGCGAGGCGGGCCCCTACCGAACAGAGGGCCCGTCCCGAGCGGAGGCCCCCGACTGGACGGCGGCCCCGTCCCAAGGAGAGGCCCCGTCCCGAGCAGAGGCCCCCGACCGAGCGGAAGGCCCGTCCCAGGGACAGGCCCCTGTCCGAGCGGAAGGCCCGAACCACGGAGAGGGCCCGAACCACGACACAGGCACCGATCGAGCGGAAAGCGGGGAAGCGCCGCATCGCGGAGCGGACGCGGGGGAACCCGGGCGCGGCGACGGCGCGGCGGGCCCGGAGGCCCCCGCCCAGGAGCGCGCCCACGAGAGGCGGCCGCCCACCGGGGTGGAGCCGCGCACCGAGGTGGAGCCGCCCCGCACTCGTGAGGAGGCCATCGCCCGCATGGAGGCCAAGCTGCGCCGCCACGAGCCCGGCAGCGGCCGTCCGGAGGCCGAGGGCACCCGCCCACTGCCCGCCCGGCCGCCGGCGCCGCAGCGGCCCGCACAGGAGCTCCCCGGCGGCGCGCCGTTCGCGCCGCACGGGCCGTACCGGCCGCTCGACCCGCTCAGGCCCGACGCCCGCTCCCCCTACGACCCGGCCCTGTACAGCCGGCCCGCCCCCCCTCCCGCGCAGAAGCCCAGGCGCGCGAGGTCATACATCGGCCTTCTCACGTTCTTCGTGGCCATGATCGTTGGAGGGATCCTCATGGTCGTCCAAGCCCGTACGGCAGGAGGCCCGAACTTCGCCGTGATCGGCGCCGCGATCCTGGTGACGATCGGCGCCGGACTCCTGGTCGCCGCCTGGTGGGGCCGTGGCGCCGGACTGGTGGCGCTGGGCACGGTGGTGGCGCTGACACTGGCCGCCGGCCTCATGCTGGACGGCCTGCCGACCAACAGGACCAAGCTCAACTGGACGCCGATGTCGGTGTCGGAGGCGGGCAAGACGTACGCGGTGGGCGTCGGCGACGGCCGCCTGGACCTGACCGAGCTGAAGCTCACCCCGGGCGCCAGGACGACGTTCAACGCGACGGTGTCGGTGGGCGCGCTGAAGGTGGTGGTGCCGCCGTCGGCCCGGGTGGAGGTGTACGCGACGGCGAAGGTCGGCGACATCCGCATCGACCACTCGACGCGCGGCGGGGTGGACGTCGTGTTCAACCGGGTGCTCCAGCCGGAGACGAAGCCGTCCGGCGAGCCCCCGACGATCGTGCTGAACCTGCGCGGCGGCTTCGGCGACGTGGAGGTGCGCCGTGGCGCGTGACCTGGACAAGCCCCGCCAGTTGCACAAGACGGACTGGATGGCCCTCCTGAGCGGCCTGTTGTTCCTGGTGCTGGGCATTCTGCTGCTGACGGACTCGATCACCGACCCGGCGGTCCTCGCCGCCCTGGTGGTGCTGGGGCTGGGCTTCTCGGGGCTGGTGGCGGTGGTCGCCAGGATCACGCGGGGTAAGTAACCCTTGACCCTGGATAACACGGGCGTAGCTTGGCCTTATCCAGCCAATCCCCCCTTATGAGGGAGGACGTATGCCCCGCATCACCGTCACCGTCGACGGAGTCGGCTACGAGGAGGACGTCGAGCCGAGGCTCCTCCTCGTCCATCTGCTGAGAGATCGGCTAGGCAAGACCGGCACCCCCGTCGGCTGCGACACGAGCAACTGCGGCGCCTGCACCGTGATGCTCGACGGCAGGACCGCCAAGAGCTGCTCGGTGCTCGCCGTCCAGGCAGACGGCGGCGAGATCACCACCATCGAGGGCCTGGCGGCGAACGGCGAGATGCACCCCATGCAGCGCGCCTTCCACGAGGAGCACGCCCTGCAGTGCGGCTACTGCACGCCCGGCATGGTCATGGCCGCCATCGACCTGGTGCGCGAGGACCCGCACCCGTCCGAGGAGGCCGTCAGGGAGGGCCTTGAGGGCAACCTGTGCCGGTGCACGGGCTACTGCAACATCGTCAGGGCGGTACGGCGCGGCGCCGAGGACATGGCGGTGAGGCCGTCATGAGCGAGCTCGGCAGGCCCAGGCGGCGCAAGGAGGACCGGCGCCTGCTCACCGGCCGCACCCAGTGGACCGACAACCTGCAGCTTCCCGGCATGGCCTACGTGGCGTTCCTGCGCAGCCCGATGGCGCACGCGCGGATCACCCGCGTGGACGTCTCCGGCGCCCGGACGCTGCCGGGGGTGCTGGCCGCCTTCAGCGGCGAGGACTTCGCCGGCGAGCAGGGCAGCCTGCCGTGCGCGTGGCCGGTCAGCGACGACGTGGTGATCCCCGAGCACCCGCCGATGGCGATCTCCGAGGTCAGGTACGTCGGCGAGGCCGTGGCCTGCGTGGTCGCGACGGACAGGTACAAGGCGGCCGACGCCCTGGAGGCGATCGAGGTCGACTACGAGCCGCTGGAGCCGGTGCTGGACATGAGGGAGGCGCTCAAGGAGGGCAGCCCGGCGGTCCACCCGTCCGGAAACCGGGCTTTCACCTGGAAGTTCCCGCAGGGCGACATGGCGGCGGCCCTGGACGGCGCCCCCGTGGTGATCGAGCGCACCTATGTGCAGCAGCGCCTGATCCCGAGCGCGATGGAGCCGCGCGCGGTGGTGGCGACCACCGACGGCGACGGCTTCACGCTGTGGAGCGCGACGCAGATCCCGCACGTGTTGCGGGTGATGCTGGCGATGACGACCGGGATCCCCGAGCACAAGCTGCGGGTGATCGCGCCTGACGTGGGCGGCGGGTTCGGCTCGAAGCTCCAGGTGACGGCGGAGGAGGTGCTGTGCCTGCTGATCACCCGCAAGCTGGGCAAGCCGGTCAAGTGGACCGAGTCGCGCTCGGAGGGCAACCTGACCGTGCACCACGGCCGCGACCAGATCCAGCACATCACGCTGGCCGCGGAGGCCGACGGCCGGATCCGGGGCCTGCGGGTGAACCTGCTGGCCGACATGGGCGCCTACCTGATGCTGGTGACGCCGGGGGTGCCGCTGCTGGGCGCGTTCATGTTCAACGGCATCTACAAGATGGACGCCTACGAGTTCGGCTGCACGGGCGTGTTCACGACGAAGATGCCGACGGACGCCTACCGGGGCGCGGGCCGTCCGGAGGCGACGTACGCGATCGAGCGGGTGATGGACGAACTGGCGGCCGAGCTCGGGCTGGACCCCCTTGAGGTGCGGCGGCGCAACTGGATCAGGCATGAGGAGTTCCCGTACACGACGATCGCCACCCTCACCTACGACTCGGGCAACTACGAGGCGGCGACGGACCGGGCGCTGACGTTGTTCGGCTACGAGGAGCTGCGCGCCGAACAGGCCGACCGGCGCGACAGGGGCGATCCCGTGCAGCTCGGCATCGGGGTCTCGACGTACACGGAGATGTGCGGCCTCGCGCCGAGCCGCGTGCTGGGCTCGCTCCGGTACGGCGCGGGCGGCTGGGAGCACGCGTCGGTGCGGATGCTGCCGACGGGCAAGGTCGAGGTCGTGACGGGCTCGTCGGCGCACGGGCAGGGCCACGAGACCGCGTGGAGCCAGATCGTGGCCGACTCGCTCGGGGTGCCGTTCGACGACATCTCGGTCATGCACGGCGACACCGCGATCTCCCACAAGGGCATGGACACCTACGGCTCGCGTTCGCTGGTGGTCGGCGGTACGGCCGTGTTGTCGGCGTGCGAGAAGGTGAAGGAGAAGGCCAGGAAGGTGGCCGCGCACGTGCTGGAGTGCGCGCCCGACGACGTGGAGTTCGCCGACGGCGTGTTCAGGGTGCGGGGCACGGACGCCGGCCGGACGATCCAGGAGCTGTCGCTGGCCACGTTCGCCGCCCACGACCTGCCGGACGGGATCGAGCCGAGGCTGGACTCCGACGCGACGATCGACCCGGAGAACTTCTCCTACCCGCACGGCACCCACCTGTGCGCGGTGGAGGTGGACACCGAGACCGGCATGACGAAGATCCGCTCGTACGTGGCGGTGGACGACGTGGGCCGGGTGGTGAACCCGCTGATCGTCGAGGGGCAGGTGCACGGCGGCATCGCCCAGGGGGTCGCGCAGGCGCTGTTCGAGGAGGCCGTCTACGACGCCGACGGCAACCTGCTGACCACGACGATGGCCGATTATCTGGTGCCGTCCGCGGCCGATCTGCCGACGTTCGTGACCGATCGGACGGAGACGCCCGCGACGTCCAACCCGCTCGGCGTCAAGGGTGTGGGCGAGGCGGGCACGATCGCCTCGACCCCGGCGGTGGTCAACGCCGTCGTGGACGCGCTGCGGCCGAGGGGTGTGCACGACATCCGGATGCCGTGCACGCCGGAGCGGGTGTGGCGGGCGCTGGAAGGAGCGGGCTCATGATCCCGGCGCGGTTCGACTACACGCGGCCCGGCACGCTGGAGGAGGCGTGCGCGGCCGTCGCCGCCGACGAGGACGCCAAGGTGCTGGCGGGCGGGCAGTCGCTGCTGCCGCTGCTGCGCCTGCGCCTGGCCTATCCGACGACGCTCGTGGACATCGGCAGGCTGCCGGGCCTGTCGGGCGTGCACGACCGGGGCGAGCACCTGTTCGTGGGCGCCCTGACCACGCACGACGAGGTGATGCGGGCGCCGCTGGTGCGGGAGTCCTGCCCGCTGCTGGCGATGGCGGCGGCGACGGTGGCCGACCCCGCCGTACGGCATCGCGGCACGCTCGGCGGTTCCCTGGCCCACGCCGACCCGGCGGGCGACCTGCCCGCCGTGGTGCTGGCGCTGGACGGGGTGCTGGTCGCCCGCTCGGCGGAGGGTGAGCGGGAGATCCCGGCGGCGGAGTTCTTCGCCGACTACCTGGAGTCCACGCTGGAGCCCGGCGAGATCCTGGTCGGGGTGCGGCTGCCGAAGCTGGGCGCGGGCTGGGGCTTCCATTACGAGAAGTTCCACCGTACGGCGCAGGCGTGGGCGATCGTCGGGGTGGCGGCGGCGGTCCGCAGGTCCGACGGGGTGGTCCAGGAGGCCAGGATCGGCCTGACCAACATGGGCCCGACGCCGGTGCGGGCCCGTACGGCCGAGGCCGCGCTGCGCGGCGTCGAGGTGGGCGACGGGCTGCGCAGGGCCTGCGAGGAGGCGGCGGAGGGCACCTCTCCGCCCGCCGACCTGCACGGGCAGCCCGACTACCGGCGCCATCTGGCCAGGGTGCTGACCCGTCGCGCGGTGCTCGCGGCGGTGGGCGCGCCCTGACTGCGCCCGCGAGGGGGTGCCCCTTCCGGGGGCCCCCTCGCGGACGTACTGTCGAAGGCGGGAGGCGTCGATGGCGATGCGGTTCGAGCACGAGTTCACGGTCCCGGTTCCCGTCGAGCAGGCCTGGGCGGTGCTGCTCGACGTCGAGCGGGTCGCGCCCTGCCTGCCGGGGGCGAGCCTGGACAGCGTCGAGGGCGATGAGTTCACGGGCCGGATGAAGGTCAAGGTGGGCCCGATCACCGTGACCTACGCGGGCACGGCGGCCTTCGAGGACGTCGACAAGGACGCCCACACGCTGACGCTGCGGGCCTCGGGCAAGGAGTCGCGGGGGGCGGGCACGGCGAGCGCGACGGTGACGGCGCGGCTGCGGCCGCGCGAGGGCGCCACGGAGGTGAGCGTCGAGACGTCGTTCAACGTCACCGGCAGGCCCGCGCAGTTCGGCAGGGGCGTGATGGCCGACGTCGGCGCGAAGCTGATCGACCGGTTCGCGGCCAACCTGGCCGAGTTGCTGGCGGAGTCGCCGGCAGAGCCGCAGGCGCCGGGTGCGGCCGAGGAACTGCAGCCGGGCCCCGTGGGCGACCTGGCGTCCGAGCGGCCGGCCGGCACCATGCGGACCTCGCGCACGGCCGACGAGGAGGCGCTCGACCTGCTGGAGGTGGCGGGCGCGCCGCTGCTCAAGCGGGTGGCCCCGGCTTTGGGGGCCGTAGCACTGGTGGCGTTCATCGCCTGGTTGATCAGGCGACTTTTCCGGTAAAAACACCATCAAGTCTGGACACTTCACCCGAGCACTAGGGAATGCCCGAAGTCGAGACCGCGACTTCTCGGGGGAGACAGGCATGCCGGACTGCACCGTTGTCGTCATCACCTACAACGATGCGGACCGGCTGCCCAGGGCCGTCCGCTCCGTGCTCGGGCAGAGCCTGCACGACCTCGAAGTGATCGTCGTGGACGACGCGAGCACCGACGACACCCCCCGGGTCGCCGCCGAGCTCGAACGCCTCGACCCACGCGTGCGCTACCTGCGGCGCGGACGCAACAGCGGCGGCTGCGGCGCCCCCCGCAACGACGGGATGGACGCGGCGGCGGCGCCGTACCTGATGTTCCTCGACAGCGACGACGAACTGCCCAGGCACGCGTGCAAGAGCCTGCTGACCGAGATCGAGCGCACCGGCACCGACTTCGTCTCCGGCCAGATCGCCCGCCTGTACGAGCCCAGCGGGCGCATCCAGCCGTACTATCCGGCGCTGTTCCGCGAGCGCCGCGTCGTCGAGGGCATCGCGGCCGAGCCCGAGCTGTTCCTGGACTCCTTCAGCACCAACAAGCTCTACGACCTGGCCTTCCTGCGCCGCCACGTGCTGCGCTTCCCCGAGGACATCCACTACGAAGACCACGTCTTCGCCACCGAGGTGTACACGCTGGCCAGGCGCTTCGCCGTGGTGCCGTGGGTGATCTACCACTGGCGCCGCGCGGCCCGGCCGACCTCGATCTCGCAGAGCGTCAAGGACATGGACAACGTACGGCACCGCGTCGAGGCCGCCTTCCGCAGCGACAAGGTCCTGCGCGACTGCGGGCGCCCCGAACTGGTGCCCGAGCGCCAGTACCGGTTCCTGCGCCAGGACCTGCGCGTGTATCTGAACCCGCTGCCCGCCCGCGACCTGGTGTGGGCCAAGGAGTTCGCCTCGGTGGTGCGGCCGTACCTGGCGACGCTGCCGCCCGAGGTCGTCGCGCGGGTGGAGCCGCTGACCCGGGTGTGCTGCGCGCTGATCCTCGCGGACCGGGTGGAGGAACTGCGGGTGGCCGCCCGCTCGCTCACCGGGGCGGGGGCGCCGCCGCGTACGGCGGTCCGCGACCGGGGCCGCACCTACTGGGGCACCACGCTCTCCCCCGAGATGGACATCACCACGCTGCACCTGGCCGAACTGCCGTTCACGGCCGCCCGGCTGCGCCACGAGGTGAGCGAGCTGTCGCTCGACGGCGACCACGTGGCGCTGACCGTGCACACCTACGACCCGTTCGGCGCGCTGCCGTCCGACTGGACGGCCTTCTTCGCCTACGGCGGGCAGCGGCTGCCGATCCATCCCCGCCCGTCGGGCGACGGGCTGGTCAGCGAGATCGTCTTCCGGCCGGTGGAGCGCGGCGACCCGCGCATCGGCTTCACCCGCTCCCGTGACGGGCTGACGACCACCGACCGGCTGCTCGTGAACCCGGGCGCGGCGCCCGTCGAGGTGAACGGCTTCAGCGTGCGCCCCTCCGGCCACGCCGCGCTGCTGCGGGTGGTCTTCTCCCGCGACCGGCACTCGATCGCCCGCCGGGTCGTCCGCCGGCTGCGGGCCGAGCTGTTCCGCCGCCTCAGCACGCCGAGGGCGAAGCTGCGGGTGTACAAGGCGCTGATCAGGGTGGTGCCCCGGCGCAAGGACCTGGCACTGTTCGAGTCCGACTGCGGCAAGGGCTGCACCGGCAGCCCGAGGGCCGTCTACGACGAGTTGCGCAGGCTCGGGCTGCCCGTCGAGGTGGTGTGGTCGGTCGCCCGCAACCGCCGCGACTTCCCCCTGGACGCCCGCCTGGTACGCCGGCTGAGCTGGCGCTACGTCTGGACGATGGCCCGCGCGGGCATCTGGGTGGACAGTCACGGCTTCCCCCTCGACTACCCCAAGCCGCCCGGCACCCGCTACCTGCAGACCTGGCACGGCCAGGGCATCAAGTCGATCGGCTTCGACGCGCCCGACCTGCGCGCCGACTTCGCCGCCCCGCGCGAGCAGTGGCGCCGGGCCGTCGACCGCTGGGACGCGCTCGTCTCGCCCAGCGAGGAGTTCTCCCGGCGGTTCGTGCCCTCCAACGGCTACACGGGCCGGGTCCTGCGCTGCGGGACCCCGCGCTGCGACGTCCTGGTACGCGGCGAGGTCGGCCCCCATGTCAGGAAGCGGCTGGAGTTGTCCGACGACCGCAAGGTGCTGCTGTACGCGCCGACCTACCGCGACAGCGCCAAGAACAGCGGCGCCTCGGTCCGCGTCGACCTGGCGGCCCTGGCCGAGGAACTCGCCGACGAGTGGGTGCTGGTCCTGCGCACCCATCCGGTCGAGGAGTACCGGGTGCCCGAGCCCGTACGGCACTTCGTCAGGCCGGCCGGGTCCTACCCGGAGATCAACGACCTGATCCTGGTCTCGGACGCGCTGCTGACCGACTACTCCTCCGTCATGTGCGACTACGCCGTGACCGGCAAGCCGATGGTCTTCTACGTCGACGACTGGGACGACTACCGGCTCAGCGAGCGCGGCGTCTACGACGACCTGCCGTCGATCGCCCCCGGCCCGTGCGTCACCACCACCGCGGAACTCATCACCTGCCTGAAGGCGCTGCCCGCCGTCCACACCGCCTTCGCCGACCGGTACGCGGCCTTTCGCGAGACGTGGTGCGCGGAGGAGCGCGGCGACGCGGCGCGGCGGGTCGTCGAGGAGTTCTTCGCGCCACCCGCGGCCGCGAAGGCGGCCCGCCCGCTGCTTTGGGGGACGCCGTGAGCACCGCCTCCGTGAGCACCGCCTCTGTGAACATCGCCTCCGTGAACATCGCCTTCGTGTGCATGGACGCCGACACGCTCGGCGGCATCCAGCAGGTCACCCACACCCTCGCCCAGGGCCTCGCGGAACGCGGGCACGAGGTGCACGTCGTCGGGCTGCACCGTGCCGCCGAGCCGTTCGGGTACGTCGAGAGGCCCCGCTACCGCAGGCACGTGGTCGGGCGGGGGCCGATCGGCGGCGAGGGCGCGATCGCCCGCCGCCTGGCCGATCGCAGGCTCGCGGCCGTGCTGCGGGGGCTGGCGCCGGGGTACGCCGTGCTCACCTCGCCCGCCGTGGTGCCGAGGCTGCTGCGGCTGCTGCCCGGCGGGGTGCGCCCGATCGGGCAGTACCACGGGTCGTACCAGCACGCCAGAGGCTCGTGGCACCTCGGCTCGATCAGGCGGCACTACCCGCGCCTGGACCAGGCGGTGTTCCTCAGCGAGGACGACGCCCTGCTGTTCTCCGAGCACGCGCTGCTGCCCAACACCTGGGTGTTGCCGAACCCGCTGGCCCGCTGGCCCGAACGGGTCTCGCCGCTCACGACGCCGAGGGTGCTGGGCGTCGGCAGGCTCGAAGGGGTCAAGCGGTTCGACCGGCTGATCAGCGCCTTCGCGCTGGCCTCCACACCGCCGTGGGAACTGCACCTGCTCGGCGACGGGGCCGAGCGGGAGAGGCTGCGGGCGCACGCGGCCCGTGAGGGGGTGTCCGACCGGGTCGTCTTCCGGGGCCGGGTCGCCGCCGCCGACATGGCCGCGGAGTACCGGCGGGCCGCGCTGCTCGCGCTCACCAGTGAGCACGAGGGGCTGCCGCTGGTGCTGCTGGAGGCGGCCGCGCACGGGGTGCCGTCCGTGGCCTTCGACGTGTCCGGCGGGGTGCGCTCGGCGGGACCGGAACTGGTCCCGCCCGGCGACGTGCGGCGCTTCGCCGCCGCGCTCGGGGAGCTGATGGGCTCCCCCGGCGAGCGGCGCCGGCTGGGCGCCATCGCCCGCCGCCGGGCCGAGGGCTTCCGCCTGGACGGAGTCCTCGACCGCTGGGAGGCGATGTTCGCCCACATGGCCCGGTGAGTCCCGGGCACGGGGCCGTCAGACGCGTTCGGTGACCGGTGCCTCGGCACGCTGCTGCGGGATCCCGGCGAGCGCGCGCTGGCCGCTGGTCAGCAGCGCGGCCACCGGGGCGGGCTCGCGCAGCCGGTTGATGCGGTCGCGCATCTGCTTGCGCATGCGGGAGGCCCGGCGCTTCTGCATGGTCTTCTGCCAGGCCAGCATGTGCTCCTTGGCGGCCCGGTCGCCGCCGGACAGCTCGTAGCCGTGCGACTTCAGCCGCTCGCCCAGCGCCTGCTCGCACAGGGCGATCTCCCAGTCCTCCAGCCGGTTGGCCCAGCTGCCGACCCGCGACCTGGTGACGTCGCCGTGGGTGTTGCTGTGCCAGACCTTGTGGACGGGCACCGCGATCTCGGCCGCCTCGCGGGGCGAGACCATGGCCGGGTCGAAGTCCTCCTCAAGGAACTCGCACAGCTTCTTCAGCTCGGTCGAGGGGTCGTCGGTGAGCTCCTCGTAGCGCAGCTCGTAGTAGTTGTCCTTGGCCATCGTCCGGCGCAGCTTGCGGCCGGCGTCGATCGCCTCGGCCCACGTGGAGACCGCGTGGAAGGAGTTGAGCGTGTACCAGGGCATCTCCTTCAGCGAGGCCACGCAGTCGCGGCCGTCCCTGATCAGGTGGACGAACTGGGCGTCGGGGAACAGGCGGAGCAGCATGTCCACCTGCTTGACGTAGCTGGGCCGCTTGTCGCCCCAGCGAACCTTGCCGAAGCGGTCGGCGTACATGCGGAAGGCGGTGCCGATGACCGACCCCAGCGAGCCGGGGCCCTCGGTCGCCTGGCGGACGAAGTCGTCCTTGTCGATCTTCAGTTCGCGGAACTTGCTGTTGCGGTCGGTGGCGATCCACTGCGCCAGCGCCGTGCGGGCCGAGGCGGACCGCAGGTCGCCGTAGATGCGGCGCCGGAAGTAGGCGGGGACCAGGAAGCGGGTCTCCGGCGGGACCGCGATCCTCGGGTGGGAGTGCAGCATGAGCTGCAGCATCGTGGTCCCGGATCGCGGACACCCAACGACGAATACCGGCCGATCTGACATTGTTCGTACCCCCGAAAAACTCTTAGACGAGAACGTGCTCTCGGCTCTCCTGGGAGGGCGCGCCGTGCTTGCGCGCGAAGAGCCACATCCGGTACACCAGGAAGATCTCGTTGACGAGCAGAAGAACACTCGCCGCAGCCGAGATCGGGATGAGTGCCACCGCGCCGATCAGGGGCGCGACCACGAACACGGCGGCGTGGAATTCGATTCCGCTGATCAGGTGCGAGCGCACCCGCCTGCGGGCCAGGGCCCGGTTGAGCCTGCGCCCGAAGGTGCGGTTGCGTCGGCCCGGTCGAGGGCGGTCGACGGGGAACTCGGCTGGGTCGGGCTTGGGCGGGAGACCTTCCCTGATGGTCTCCTTCACCCGCTTCATCTGCGGCGCGTTCACGTACCTGAACAGGTCGAGTACGGCGAGCACCGCGCCCAGGACGATGAACTCGACGTTGCCCGTGAGGACGTACTGGCCGTAGGCCAGGCCCACGGCGCAGAACACCACCCGCACGCGGTCGCCCACGTAGTCGAGCCACAGTCCGAACGGCGTCCCCGTGCCCTTCAACCGCGCGATCTTTCCGTCGACGCAGTCGATCATGAAGCTCAGGTAGAACATGGCCGCCCCCGCGGCCAGTTCGTTCAGCGCGAAGCAGACGGCCGACACCATGCCGAGAACCAATGAGGAGACGGTCAGCGCGTTGGGAGTGATGCGCGTGTGGTTGGCCACGACCAGGGCGACCCGGCAGGCGACCGGATCAACGAGGTACACGGTCCACCAGGAGTCTCTCCGCTTGCGTGTCGCGTAGACGTCATCGAGCGAATAGGTCCTCATGGATCCCAGCATGGCGACGGTGAGTCGTTAAGCGATTACTCTCTGGAACTACTGGGCGATGTCCATGCCGCTTCTTGACCATTGGGGGAACACCTGGTCGACAACCCGGCCCGCTGCGCGCCCATCGTCCAATGGGCAGAAGCGCCGCCTGAAGTCCCGGTAGAGCGCCTCATACTTCCGCTCGACCTCGGGAAGGCCCTGGAGGGCCGCCAGCAGCTCCTCGGACGTACGCAGCAGCGGCCCCGGCGCCTCCGCCTCGAAGTCGAAGTAGAAGCCGCGCAGGACGTCCCGGTAGTGCTCCAGGTCGTAGGTGAAGAACAGCATGGGTTTTCCGGTCACGGCGAAGTCGAACATCGCCGAGGAGTAGTCGGTGACGAGCACGTCGCTCGCCAGGTACAGCTCCTGGATGTCGGGATAGGCCGTGACGTCTCGTGCCCACCCCGACGGGTCGCGGACCACGTCGCTGATGTTGGGATGCCTGCGCACCAGCAGCACGTACTCCTCCCCCAGCGCGGCCCGCAGCAGGTCCAGGTCGAGCGCCTGCTCGAAGACGTACCTGCCGTTGCCGTGGAACAGGTCGTCGCGCCACGTGGGCGCGTACAGGATCACCCGTCTGCCCTCCGGCACGCCGAGGCGGCGCCGAACCTCGGCGCCGAGGCCCGGCTCCGCGAGCACGTCGTTGCGCGGGTAACCGACCTCCAGCAGCCGCCCGCCGAACCGGAAGGCCGAGGTGAGGACCGGCGAGCACCAGGGGCTCGGCGAGACCAGGTAGTCCCACTGGGGCACCTCGGCGTCCAGCCGTTCGTGGTAGTCGGTGCGGGCGAACTGGACGTTGGCGATGTCGTAGCCGATGCGCTTGAGCGTGGAGCCGTGCCAGGTCTGCACGACGACCTGTCCCTCCCTGCGCCGGAACCAGACCGGCAGGTGGGCGTTGGTGACGATGTAGCGGCAGGTGGCCAGCGACCGGTAGTACTCACGGCTGTTGGTGCGGATCTCGCACAGCCCGTCGGGCAGCTCGACCTGACCGTCGCGGACGTTCCACCGCAGTTCCAGGTCGGCCCCCCGGCGCCGCAGTTCCTCGCAGATCGCCTTGGGGCTGTCCGAGTACTGCTTGCCGGAGTAGGAGTCGAAGAAGACGGCCTCCTCCAGCGGGATCTCGCGGCAGCCGGGATAGAAGACCTCCTGGAGCCTGGTCTGCTTGGCGGCGCCGCGCTCGTCCCTCGCCAGGTCGGTGCCCACGGACAGCCGCGCCTCGTGGCCGGCCCCGCGCTGCAGGGTGAGGGTGCGTTCGCCGCTCTCGTCCACGAGCGGGGCGCCGGAGTACTCCACGCGCAGCTCGGTACCGGGGGCACGCAGCGTCAGCCGGTAGCCGCCCGACCGCATCGGCAGTGTGCCCCCCAGCGTCCTGACGCCGAGCGGGGTCAGCCGTGCCTCGAAGGCGCCGTCGTCGATCCGTACCGGGAAGGTGTGCTCGCCGCCTCTGCTCTTCGACCAGACGGCCAGCTCCGCCGGGCCGTCGACCGGGCGGGGCAGGCTGCCGCGCAACAGCAGTTCGCCGTCCTGCCAGGACGCCCGCGCCACGACGGCGACGGGCGCCAGCTCGCGGATCACCAGCCTGCCGTCGGCGGCCGGGCCGACGACGACCTCGCGCTCTCCCACCAGGTGCCTGACCTGCGGGCCGTCCTCGGCGACGTGCACGTGGGCGTCGTTGACCGTGATGGGCCAGACCACGGGGGCGTCGAGCACCCGCGCCTCGATGCCGGTGATCTCCAGCCCGCGCAGCGGCCGGCGGGCGAGGTCGGCCAGGGTGATCTCCGCGTGGAAGGTGTCGCCGTCCGCACGGACCCGCGCCGCAACCTCCCGCACCCCCTGGACGGCCCGCACCCGTACGGCCCGGCCCCCGTCCACGACCCCCGTGACGGTGAGGACCCCGTCGGCCGCCGCCCACCCGGTGATCACGGCCGGTTCCCGCTCGACGCTGAGCGAGAGCCGCCCCCCGGGGGACTTCCGCGGCGTGACCCGCACCCCGGGGGCGGGCAGTACCGGCCCGGCCTCGGCGACGAGCTTCTCCGTCGCCCCCGACAGCCGTTCCTTGCGGACCATGCCCCGGTGGATGACGGTCAGTTCGAGATCCCACGTGCCAGGCTCCTCGCCGAGCAGCCGGGCCGGGTCGATCGTCATCCGCAGGCCGCCCCACGTCAGGTGCTTGCTCTTCACGAACGGCTCCGCGAGCACCTTCTTGACCGGCACGTGCACCCGCCGCCCGGTCTCCTGGTGGACCAGGCGGGCGAAGACGAGTTGGTGCAGCCGGTGGTCCGGCTGCAGGTAGCGGAGGGTGGCGCGGGCGTCGACGCACAGCTTGCCGTCCTCCCACGCGATCGCGTCGACGCGCTGCTGGAGGCCGAGGTCGTCGGTGCTGAGCCGTAGCACCTCGGCGGGCGCGTCGGCAGGGCAGCCGGTCAGCACGAACCTGGTGCCCTGGCGGACGCCGCGCAGCCTGGCCTCACGCTCCCACTCCGCGACCTTGACCAGGCCGTCGAAGTCGGCGCTGCGCAGCAGATGCCACTTGAGCCTGCGCAGCACCGAGACCCCGGCGAGGGCCTCCGGCCCGGCGCGGTCGAGATAGGCGGTGCCGAGTTCGGCGAAGCGCCGGTTGAACGCCTCGTCCCCGGCCTCGACGGCGGGGAAGAACGCGGTCAGGTCGCTCTCCAGGACCCTGCGGTCCCAGGCGCGCAGGTGCTCGGCCCGGCCGCTGTCCTCCAGGAAGGCGCGGACGGTGTCCACGGAGGCGATCCGGTCCTCGATGCCCTTCACCTGGGTGCGATCCTGCGTGATGGACAGCTTGCCGCCCTCGCGCTCGCGCCACAGGTAGACGGGGGCGGCGAGGACGTCGACGGCGCGGGCCAGGAAGTGGCCGCGCAGCGCGACGGCGGTGTCCTCGTACAGCACGCCTTCGGGGAAGGCCAGGTCGTTGTCGTCCCAGAATTCGCGGCGCCACAGCTTGTTGGTGACCAGCCGGTCCTTCAGCAGGATCTCCTGCCTGGTCACATGGGTGCCGACGGCGGGCTCGGCGAAGATGGCCCGGTGCATCGGCGAGGAGTACGTCGAGCTGCTGGTGAACCGCACCACGTTGCCCGTCACCAGGTCTGAGCCGGTCTCGTCGAGTGTCCTGACCATGGTCTCGACGGCGTCGAGCGGCAGCAGGTCGTCGCTGTCGAGGAAGGCGAGGAACTCGCCGCGCGCCCGGCGGACGCCCGCGTTGCGCGAGGCGCCGAGCCCGGCGTTGGCCTGCCTGACGAGCTGGAAGCGCCGGTCGCGGGCGGCGTACCGCTCGGCGATCTGCGCGCTGCCGTCCGGCGAGCCGTCGTCCACGACGATGACCTCAAGATCTTTCCACGTCTGCGCGGCCAGCGACTCAAGACTGGCGGCCAGATAGGGCTCAACGTCGTAAACAGGCACGATGATGCTCACGCGAGCCACAGATGATCCTCCAAAGCTATTCGCGAATCAGCAGAACGGTGTGGTCGGGCAGGTCGTCCACGACCTCGAACCCGTGGGAGAACTGCGCAGGCCGGAACCTGATGTCACGCCAGCGCCAGGACTTGAGCACGAACACGTCGATCGGGCCGAACGCGGTCGCGGCGCTGGCCCTGGTGAACCCCGCAGGGTCGGTGACCTCGGCCAGCCGGGCGAGTTCGGCCCGCCGGTCGTCCCAGAAGCTGAGCGTGTTGGCCGAGGTACGGTCCACGGCGAGGTAGCCGCGCCACGGCAGGAACGCGTACAGGCGCTCGTCGAAGGCCAGTACCCTCGGCCGCGCGCCCGGTCCCATCGCCCGCTCCACCGCGCGTTCGATGCGGGCGACCGGCAGCGCCCCCTTCTCGCCGGGCACCGGCTCCCGGTGGGCCTGCGCGGTGCGGTAGTGCTCCCGCGACGGCCACACCTCCCGCCAGGGCGAGGTGTCCTCCGGCAGGGAGATCCGCCAGTAGGACACGCCCGCCCACAGCACGAGCACGCTGAGGGCGGCGGCGGCGTACCTGCTCCAGCCCTTGCGGCGGAGCATCGTGGCCACGGCGAGCACCCCTGCGGCCGCCAGCAGCGGGCCGAGCAGCCGGGAGGTGTAGTGGTAGAAGCCGGTGTGGCCGTCGATGACGAACCTCGTCATCATCAGCACGCGGTAGACGTAGGCTCCGGCGATCAGGCAGAGCAGCGGCGCGGCCCACCACGTGGAGCGGCGGTAGAACACGGTTCCGGCGAGGCCCGCGAACTGCAGCAGGCCGAGGGGGGTCGGCTGCAGGAAGGGGAACGGGCTGGCCGCCAGGTCGGGGGCGATGTACAGGTCGGCGACCTGCTGGCCGCCCGCCGTGACGTACGCCCACGCGTACGGGACGACGTAGCAGGCCGACACGGCGAAGGCGACGGCGAGCACCCCGAGCACGTGCAGCACGTACGCCCGGCGCGAGCCGCTGCGCCACCAGGCCAGCGCGGCCACGGCGAGGATGCCGGGGGCGCCGTACATCAGGTAGCCCTGGTACGTCATGACCATGAGGCCGCCGATCAGCCCGGCGGCCCACCACTGCAGGCGCCCGCGCGGCGGGGTGCCGAACGCGAGCAGCACCCAGGGGGTGAGCATGAGCACCGTGAGCACGCCGAACGCCTTGCGCGGATCGCCGAAGGCGACCACTCCGGCGACGACGATGCCGAGGGCGATCGGCGCCCGGACGAGCCGGGTCCACAGCAGGAACGCGGCCACGACGGCGCCGGACACCGTGAGGATCTCGGCCTCGGCGACCAGCCGCCACGCGGGCACGCCGCTGAGCACCGACGCCCGGCCGATGAGCCACGGGTAGAGCATCGGGTACTCGGCGGGCACCTCCTCGACGAAGGCGTCGGCGCTCCACGGGGTGGCCGTGTATCTGGTCGCCGCCGCCGCGATGCGGCCCATGTCGCCGTACAGACCGGCGAAGCCGTACGGCGTGCCGTTGAGGGCCGCCCGCAGGGCCGTCGCCAGCCACCCCGCGAACAGCCCGCACACGACCGCGCAGTTGCCGCGCAGGCGCAGGCCGACCGGGAGTGCCACCATCGCGAGCAGCCCGAACACCGCCAGCGACAGCACCGCGCCGCGCACGGTGAACGGGTCGGGGTCGGCGTACCCGACCAGCGCGAAGCCGGCGGCTGTGGTCGCCAGCCATACGGGTACGGCCAGCAGCGGGCCTCGGTAGGAAGGGTGGGCGAGGGGCGAGATGGACTTCAGTCGGGGTGGAGCCACGACGCTCGTCGTCATGGCTGCAAGCATTGCCGCGCTTCGCACAGGCGCAATTACATGAGGTTACTCCTTATGCAGGACGTGACCGAGACTTGACCGCCGGTGGGAGGCGCGTCAGCGCTCGGCCAAGGCGCCGGGTGTCGTCGTTTCCCGCGAACGACGGCTATTTCCGGCAGCAGATTTTCCGCCGCACCGGGATTTGCCGGTGTCAATTGCGACGGCGATGGCTTTGGGCAGGTTCGTGGTAGAAACCTGGGACAGGTTGACGAGCGGAGGAGGTACCCGGGGTGATCGCACGCGGGTTGTCGTTGGCGCTGGTCACAGGGCTCGTGCTCACCGCCTCACCGGCACAGGCGGCACAGGCGGCACAGGCGGCACCGAGGGTGGACTGCGCGCGGGTCAAGTGCCTGGCGCTCACCTTCGACGACGGGCCGGGGCCGAGGACACCGGAGCTGCTGCGGGTACTCAAGCGGGAGAAGGCGAAGGCCACCTTCTTCGTGACCGGCAAGTACGCCGAGCGGCGGCCGAAGGTGCTCAGGCAGACCCTCGCGGACGGCCACGCAGTCGGCAACCACGGCTACTCCCACCAGTCGATGCCGAGCCTGCTGCGGGAGAACATCGTCAGCGAGCTGCGGGACACCTCGCGGCTCATTCCCGGCGGCACCCGGATGTTCCGGCCGCCGTACGGGCACACCGACGAGCGGGTGCGCGAGCTGGCCGGGCAGGAGGGCATGGCGGAGATCCTGTGGACGGGCACCACGATCGACTGGAGCCTGCGGGACGCCGCGAAGATCAGGTCTGCGGTGCTGCGGCTGGCCAAGCGCGACGGCATCCTGCTTCTGCACGACACGGTCCCGCAGACCGTGGAGGCGATGCCCGGTATCGTCAGGGAACTCAAGAAACGCGGCTACCGGCTCGTCACTGTGCCCGAATTGTACGGTAGTGAGAAGCTTTGGCCGGGCCGCCAGTATCCATGAGCTTAGATAAGGTTGTGTGAGGCGATATATCAGGACCTCACGGAGCCATGCGGGTTATCAGATCCACCTTCCTCCCCATCCAGCTCGTGTTATTGGCCTGGTGGGTGGGCCTTTATCCAGGATTGTTCAGCCGGGACTCCGTGCTGTACCTCAGCCACACCATGGCCGGGCCCTGGGTCAGCGACCACTCGGTCCTCTACGACTCACTGCTGTGGCTGAGCGTCACCTGGACCGGCGACATCGGCGCCCTCAGCCTGCTGCAGACCACGGCGATGGCGGCCACGCTCACCTTCACCGCAGGCGCGCTGGTCACGCTCGGGGCACCCCGGCGCACCACCCGTGCCGTCGCCATGGTGATGCCGCTGCTGCCGCCCGTCGGCGCGTTCTCCGTGACGTTCTGGAAGGACGTGCCGTTCACGATCTGCGCCGTCGCCGTCGCCGGGGTGTGCGCGCGGATCGCCGCCGACCGCAGGGTCACCCCCGCCCGGCTGGCCGCGCTCGCCGCGCTCTTCGCCGGGCTCGGGCTCTTCCGGGCCAACGGCTTCCTCGTGGTGGCCATCGCCGTCGGGGCGCTCGTGCTCGTCGTCAGGACCGCCAGAGTGCGCGTGCTCCTGCTGGGCGCGGCGGTGGCCGGGATCCCGCTGCTGCTCAACAGCCTGGTCTTCCCCTTGGCCGGGATCCTCGCGCCGTCGAAGACGTACGTGTACCACACCGCCTTCGGCGACCTCGCCGTCGCCTACCGGTTCCGGCCCGACCTGTTCGACAACCGCGACCGGGCGCTGCTGGCGAGCGTCGCGCCGCTCAGACGGTGGGAGCGCGGCGGCAACTGCCACACCATCAATCCGCTCATCTGGCGCGGCGACTTCGACTGGGCCAAGGCCGACGCCGGCGTCGGCGAACTGCTCGCCCTCTGGCAGCGGCTCGTCCTCACCGATCCCGGCCTGGTCGTCGACACGCGGCTGTGCAGAGGCGCCATCGCGTGGAAGATCTGGGCCGACGACCGCGAGGCCGACGGCGGCGACACCTACCGGTTCTCGCTACGGCCGAACGCCGACACCTACGTCGGCGCCGAAGGGGTCACCGACTACCCCGAGCGCCACCTGTTCTCCGCGCGGCCCCTCAGCACCGAACTGCGGGCCGTCGCGGACACCTGGCTCGAACTCACCCGGAACCGCGCCGTCGACTGGGTGCTGTGGCGCGGCGCCCTGTGGTCGTACCTGTCGTACGCGGCCGTCGCGCTCGCCGCCTGGTCGCTGCGCGAATGGCGGGTGCTCGGGATCGCCGCGATCGTGCTGGGACAGCAGCTCGCCATCCTGGCCAACATCTCGGCGCAGGACTTCAGGTACATGGCCTCGCCGATCCTCATCGGCATGCTGCTGCTGCCCCTGCTCGTCGTCTCGTTCAGACGCGGGAGGTGACTACTCCCACTCGATGGTGCCCGGCGGCTTGCTCGTCACGTCGAGCACCACCCGGTTGACCTCGCGCACCTCGTTGGTGATGCGCGTCGAGATGCGCGACAGCACGTCGTAGGGGACCCGGGCCCAGTCGGCGGTCATCGCGTCCTCGGAGGTCACCGGGCGCAGCACCACCGGGTGACCGTAGGTGCGGCCGTCGCCCTGGACGCCCACCGAGCGCACGTCGGCCAGCAGCACCACCGGGCACTGCCAGATGTCACGGTCGAGGCCCGCGCGCGAGAGTTCCTCGCGGGCGATGGCGTCGGCCTCGCGCAGCAGGTCGAGCCGCTCGCGCGTGACCGCGCCCACGATCCGGATGCCGAGCCCCGGGCCGGGGAACGGCTGGCGCCACACCATCGCGGCGGGCAGCCCGAGTTCCTCGCCCGCGCGGCGCACCTCGTCCTTGAACAGCGTGCGCAGCGGCTCGACCAGGTCGAAGCGGAGGTCCTCCGGCAGGCCGCCCACGTTGTGGTGCGACTTGATGTTGGCGGTGCCGGTGCCGCCGCCGGACTCGACCACGTCGGGGTAGAGAGTGCCCTGCACCAGGAAGTCGACCGGGCCGTCGGCGAGGATCGCGCGCTGCTCGTCCTCGAAGACGCGGATGAACTCCCGGCCGATGATCTTGCGCTTCTCCTCCGGGTCCGTGACGCCGTCGAGCGCCTTCAGGAAGCGCTCGGAAGCGTCGACCACGCGCAGCTTCACGCCGGTCGCCGCCACGAAGTCACGCTCGACCTGCTCGGCCTCGCCCTTGCGCAGCAGCCCGTGATCGACGAAGACGCAGGTCAGCCGGTCGCCGATGGCCCGCTGCACGATCGCGGCCGCGACCGCGGAGTCAACGCCGCCGGACAGGGCGCAGATCGCCCGGCCCTCGCCCACCTTCCTGCGCACGGCCTCGACGGACTCCTCGACGATGTTGAGCATCGTCCACGTCGGCCGGCAGCCCGCCGCGTCGAGGAAGTGCTTGAGCACCGCCTGGCCGTGCTCGGAGTGCAGCACCTCCGGGTGGAACTGCACGCCGTACAGCCCTCGGGTGCGGTCCTCGAAGGCGGCCACCGGGGTCACGTCGGTGGTGGCCGTCACCGCGAAGCCGACCGGGGCGGCGGCGACGCTGTCGCCGTGGGACATCCACACCTTCTGCTTGTCGGGCAGCCCGGCGAACAGCACGCCCTCCTGGAGGACGTCGAGGGCGGTGCCGCCGTACTCGGCCACACCGGTGCGGGCGACCTCGCCGCCGAGCGCGCGAGCCATGGCCTGGAAGCCGTAGCAGATGCCGAACGTGGGCACCCCGGTCTCAAACAGGCCGTCGGGGACGGCAGGGGCGCCTTCGGCGTACACGGAGGAGGGACCGCCGGACAGGATGATCGCCTTCGGCTTCTTGGCCAGCATCTCCTCGACGGGCATCGTCGACGGGACGATCTCGGAGTAGACGTGGCACTCGCGCACTCGCCTGGCGATGAGCTGCGCGTACTGCGCACCGAAATCGACGACCAGCACAGTGTCAAACTCAGACACGAGCCCCCCAGCAGGAATGATTGGATAACGCCCAGTCTATCGGCCGTCACCCGCGAGCTCGCCGGACCCTCCGCCTTTCAGAGGATCGTCCGGATGAGGGCCAGCGGCGGGGAGCCGAGTTCCAGCAGCGCCCGGTGGAAGCGCTGCACGGTGAAGGCGGCGCCCCACTCCTTCCTGGCCTGCTCGCGCAGGTCCATGATGAGCAGTTTGCCCCACGTGTAACGCCCGTACGTCGGGTCGAACGCGGCCCGTAGCGCCTCCGACCGCGCCGCAGGGCCCGACAGGTGGGTGTCGGCCTCGAAGCGGCGCGCACCCTCCTCGACCGAGAGCTGCCGCGTGTGGACGCCGATCGCGCACGCCAGCCGCGTCACCCGCACCAGCGCCTCCAGCCACACGCCGATCTCGAAGCGCGGGTCGTCGGCCTCGAAGCCCTCCTCGACGCACAGCTCCTCCGCGTAGTGCGCCCATCCTTCGACGAACGACAGCGAGTGCAGCAGCCGCCGTACGTCCGTGGACACGTGCCGCAGCGCGCGCCCGTGGGAGAAGTGACCGGGCGCCACCTCGTGGACGTTGATGGCGGGCAGGGTGGTCTCGCTGAAGACCTCCAGCCACTCCTCCTGCTCCTGCTGCGGCCAGGAGGGGTCCGGCGGGGTGATGTGGTACCAGGACGGGCCCTCGCGCTCGCCCGGGGAGTTCCAGCTCATCATCGCCATCGCCCACCGGCGCGACTCGGGCGCGAGGCCGACCAGGCACTCGCCGTCGTGGTAGGGCACCAGGTTCTTCTCACGGGTGAAGGCGATGGCCTTCTCCGTGCCGATCCGGGCCGCCTCGATCACGCCGTCGCGGCCGGGGTGTCGTTTGACCAGCTCGCGAGCCACCTCCAGCGGCTTGCCCACGGCACCCAGCCGGGCGCAGGCCTCGGCGAGCAGGGCGTGGAGGCGGTCGCGCTCGGCGTCGGCGCGCTCGGCCAGCCTGCCGAGATCGACGTCGAGACCCTCGGCGCTGCCCATCAGCCGGGCCAGCGCCTGCCCGCCGAGGGCGGCGTCCGGGTTGCCGACGGCGGCCGCCCGCTGCACGTGGGCGACCAGGAGCGCGTGCGCCCTGCGCGCCGCACCGTCCTCGACGCCCGCCGACAGCCCTTCCACGGCCCCGGCCAGCGCCCTGGCCACCGGCGCCGCGACCTGGTCGAGCGAGGCGATGGCGTGGCGGACCGCCTCCGGCCACAGCGCCAGATGGGCCGCCCTGGCCGCCTGCCGCTCCGCCTCCGGGGCGTAGTCGCGGTCGTAGCAGGCCAGGTCGAGGTTGGACAGGTGGAGCAGGGGGTTGCGGCGGTGGAGCTCGATCTCGCCGAGCTGGACCCGGAGGGCCGTCTCGAAGATCACCAGGTGGGCGGCGTCGGCCGGGGGCTCACCGTGACCGAGCCGGGACAGACCGGCACGCACACCCTCGGGAGAGAGGTCCTGGATCCGGCCGTCGTACTCGTGCCGGCCGCCCATCTCGCGGGCCTCCGCCACCGTCAGGTCGGTGACGGCGCGGATGCGGGGATGGAGATCGGTCATGGGAGGACCGTACACTCCCCGGCCACGAATCAGCCGTGCACCGACCGCCCGACCTGTGAAGAATGGTCGGCATGTCGCTCCGCATCACCACGCTCGCCGAACGCCCCGAATTCGCCGCGAACCTGTGGGACATGGACCATGCCTGGAAAGAGTTCATGTTCAACGACCCGCTCGCGGACTTCTACTATCCCGTCGCGGATACCCGCTTCGCCGACTACGTCCTGGTGGCCGATGACTCGGCCGAACCAGGCAGGCTGGTCGCGCGCGGTTGCATGATCCCCTTCACCGGCAAGGGCGAACTCCCCGACGACGGCTGGGACGCGGTGATCAGGCGAGGCTGGCTGGCCAGGGAGACCGGCACCTCGCCCGACCTGGTGTCCGCCCTGGAGATCACCATCAGGAAGGACCGCCTCGGCACCGGCGTCTCGCAGCACATGGTCCGCGCCATGCGCGACACCGCCGCCGCACGCGGCTTCGCCGAACTGGTCGCCCCCGTCCGGCCCAACCGGAAACACCTCGAACCCGGCACCCCCATGACCGAGTACGCCTACCGCACCCGCGATGACGGACTGCCGCACGACGCCTGGCTGCGCGTCCACGTGCGGCTCGGCGGGCGGATCGTCAAGGTCGCGCCCCGGTCGATGACGATCTCCGGCACCCTCGCCGAGTGGCGCGGCTGGACCGGCCTGCCCTTCGACACGACGGGCATGGTGACCGTACCGGGGGCGCTGGTGCCGGTCCACTGCGACGTCGAACACGATTACGCGGTCTACGTGGAGCCCAACGTCTGGGTCTCACACCCGCTCACAGGGTCCTGACCCCTCGGCCCCGATCCGCTCACTTCAGACGCAGCCTGCGCATCGTCTTCAGCGCCGTGGACAGCACCTCGGCCCAGGTGTCGTTGCCCAGCCCGAGCGGTGCCTCGAAGCCCAGCAGGGTGCTCTGCGCGGCGACGGTCTGCGACTCGGTGAAGCGGTAAAGGCCCTCCTGGCCGTGCCTGCGGCCGAGTCCCGACGCCTTCATGCCGCCCATGGGGGCATCGTAGGACGCGTACGCCGAGGCGTACCCCTCGTTGATGTTGACCGTGCCCGCGCGCAGGCGGGCCGCGACGGCGCGGCCGCGCGCCCGGTCGCGGGTCCACACGGAGGCGTTGAGGCCGTAGATCGTGTCGTTGGCGCGCTCGACGGCCTCGTCGTCGGTGGCGAACGGGTAGAGGGCGACGACCGGGCCGAAGGTCTCGTTGCGGCACAGCCGCATGTCCTCGGTGACGCCGGTGAGGACCGTGGGCTCGTAGAAGAACGGGCCGAGGTCGGGTCTGGACCGGCCGCCGGCGAGGACCGTGGCGCCCTTGGCGACGGCGTCCTCGACGTGCGCCGCGACGGTGTCGAGCTGCCGCTGCGAGGTCAGCGAGCCCATCTGCACCGACCAGTCGTGCCCGGCGCCGAGCTTCAGGTTGCCGGTCTGCTGGGCCAGGCGGGCGGCGAACCCGTCGAAGAGGGACTCGTGGACGTACAGGCGCTCGGTCGACAGGCACAGCTGCCCCGCGTTGGTGAAGCTCGCCCGGATGGCGCCGTGGACGGTCACGTCGAGGTCGGCGTCGTCGAGCACCAGCATCGGGTTCTTGCCGCCGAGTTCGAGCGAGCAGCCGATGAGCCGCTTGGCGGCCTCCTCGGCGATCTTGCGGCCACCCCTGGTCGAGCCGGTGAAGGCCACGTAGTCGGCGCCGTCGAGCAGCGCGTCGCCGATCTCGGCGGGCTCACCCAGGACGACCTGCCAGATCTCGCGCGGCATGCCCAGTTCGACGAGCAGGTTGACCGTCCAGATCGTGGACAGGGCGGTCTGGGTGTCGGGCTTGTGCACCAGCGCGTTGCCCGCCAGCAGCGCCGGGATCGCGTCGGTGACGCCCAGCGACAGCGGGTAGTTCCACGGGGTGATCAGCGCGACCACGCCCTTGGGCTGACGCAGCTCGGTGACCTGGGTGACCACGGGGAAGATGCCCCTGCGGGCGGCCGGCGCGAGCAGCGCGGGGGCGCGGCGGGCGTAGTGGAGCGCGCACCCGGCGACGTCCAGCACCTCCTCGAAGGCGTGCTTGCGGGCCTTGCCGGTCTCGTTCTGGACCACGTCGAGGATCTCGTCGCGCCGGTCGAGGATCGCGTCGTGCAGGCGCAGGAACGGCCGGGCCCGCTCGGCGACCGGCAGCCGGGCCCAGGCGAGCTGCGCCCGCCTGGCCTTCTCATAGGCGGCCCGTACGGCGTCGCCGTCGGCGATGGCCAGTTCGGCGATGGGCTCACCGGTGAACGGAGCGGTGATCTGCCTGGTCACGTTCATGGAGCGATGATATTCCGGCATTGCTACCCGTGGGTAGTTTTGGTTCGGACACAGAAATGGGTCCAGAATTTTAAACATGCCGCGTTTCTCGCCTCTCAAACATGGAGACCCGGAACGTCTGGGTTCGTACCGGATCCTGGGTCGGCTCGGCGAAGGCGGCCAGGGTGTCGTGTATCTGGCGACCGACGCCTCGGGGGCCAACGTCGCGGTCAAATGGCTGCGCTCGGAGCTCGCGGGCGACCAGGTCAGCGTCGAACGGTTCATGCGCGAGGTCCAGGCCGCCGAGCAGGTGGCGCCCTTCTGCACGGCCGCCGTGCTGGCCAAGGGCGTCGAGAGCGAACGGCCTTACATCGTCAGCGAGTACATCGAGGGCTTCTCGCTGCAGCAGGTCGTCAACGAGCAGGGGCCGCGCTCCGGCTCCTCGCTGCACCGGCTGGCCATCGGCACCGCCACCGCCCTGGCCGCCATCCACCAGGCGGGCATCGTGCACCGCGACTTCAAGCCGGCCAACGTCATCCTGGGCGGCGACGGGCCCCGGGTGATCGACTTCGGCATCGCCAGGGCGCTCGACGCGACCTCGACGTTGACCGGGGTGGCGGTCGGGACTCCGTCGTACATGCCGCCGGAGCAGTTCATGGGCCGGCCGGTCGGACCGGCCGCCGACCTGTTCGCGTGGGCGGGCACGATGGTGTACGCGGCCACGGGACGGGCCCCGTTCGGCAGCGACACCATGCCCGCCGTGATCAACCGGGTGCTCAACGCGCCACCCGACCTGGGCACGCTCGACGGGGCGCTGCGCGAGGTGGCGGCGGCGTGCCTGCAGAAGGATCCGGCACTGCGTCCGACGGCGGAGCAGGTGATGATGGCGCTGCTCCAGCACCCGGTCTCGGGCGGCGTCATGCTGGCCGAGGGCGCCAGGATGGCCGACGCGCGGGGCGGGCCGCCCGCCCGCGGGCCGTACCCGGGCCCGGGAAATCAGGGCCCCGGAAATCAGGGCCTGGGCAATCCGGGCACGAGCCACCCGGGCCGGGGGCACCACGGCCCGCCCGGGTGGACGGGCGGGAGCCCGACCCTCCCGCCGCCCCGGCGCCGCAGGAGGGCGCCGCTGCTCATCGGCGCCTCCGTCGCGGTCGCCCTGGCCCTGGTCGGCGCGGTCGCCCTCGCCATCCCGTGGGACGAGCTGAACAGGCCGCCCTCGGCCACCCCCTCGGAGACGGCGAGCCGCCAGCGGACCGCCACACCCGCGCCCACCCGGCGCTCCCCCGACGCGGTGGAGGTGGTGAAGCTGCCCGGCGCCGCCGTCAACCTGCACGAGAGCGAGACCGACCCGATCAGCCTGACCAGTTACTCGCTCTACAACGAGAACCAGAAGCGGTGGATCGACTACGCCAGGGACCGCCCGCGCAGCGCCTTCCAGCGGTATGCGAAGAACATGGAGACCAGGCTGTCCCCCGACGGCAGGTTCCTGGCCTTCCGTGGCGACGACTACGCCGACGACGGCTTCGACTACATCGTGATCGTCGACGTCGCCGACGGCGGCCGCTCCACGGTCAAGACGGTGAGCAGGCCGGAGGCCAGCCCGATCCTGGACTGGTCGAGCGACAGCAAGCGGCTGCTGCTCAGCGTCGAGAGCAAGGGCTCGGACGGGGAGTGGAAGTACCGGGGCTTCTCGATCGTGGACGTGGCCACCGGCAAGGCCAGGACCACCCGCGTCGACAACTTCCAGCTCGGCGAGGAGAGCTTCGGCTGGGACGCCGAGGAGAAGGGGGTCATCAGCGTCTACGGCAAGTACGCGGGGCTGCGCTTCTTCGACGCGGACGGCCGGCGCACCCGCGACGTCCCCAGGGTCGGCGAACTGCCCTCCGGCATCCAGAACGTCTTCTCCCCCAACGGCACCCGGTTCGTCACGAACTGTCCCGGCGGCAACGACGGCGACCACTGCCTGTGGGACAGCGACACCGGCAAACGGGTCAAACGCTTCGAGTCCCCCTGCGACCAGGTCCTCGGCTGGTACGACGACACCCACCTGTACTGCTGGGAGCAGGACGACGGCGTCCGCGACGAGATCCAGGTCGTGGACTTCTCCGGCAAACTCACCAGGAAGCTGCTCGACGTGTCCGACGACGTACGTTTCGCCCCCGTCTTCTCGCCGAGTCGGGGCTCCTGAACCACCGGTCGCGGCCATCCGTCATGAGGACATGAAGACGCTGATCCGTACGGCGGCGGCGGTCGCCGCCCTGGCCACCGCCGCCGCCTGCACCTCGTCCTCGGCGGAGGACCCGCCGCTGAAGGCGTTCAAGCAGGGCGAGGTGCGCCTGGTCGCCTACAGCGGCTGCGACGACCTGCTGAGCGGGCTGCGCGCGAAGGCGGCGGAGAACGTGGGCCCGTGGGGCTTCGGCGGGATCCAGACGTACGGCGGCCGCGACCTGGCGATGGCGGACGCCTCCCCTCGCATGGCCAAGGCGGAGGCCGCGCCCGAGCACTCGACGACCAACGTGCACGAGGCCGGGGTCGATGAGCCGGATCTGGTCAAGACCGACGGCAGGCGCGTCTTCACGGTCTCCAACGGGGTCCTGAAGGTGATCGACACCGGCTCCAGGAAGGTCACGCAGGAACTGCGGCTGGTGGAGAAGCAGCAGCAGGGCGGCTGGTACGGCGACGCCAAGCTGCTCGTCTCCGGCGACCGCGCCCTGGTGATCATGCAGGGGATGCCGGCGGCCGCCGACGCCAAGATGGGCTTCGCCCCGCAGATGGAGACGAGCTACATCCTGGTGGACCTGTCGGGCGAGCCCAAGGTGATCGGCACCGTCCGCCCGAACGGCACCCACGTGGACGCCCGCATGGTCGGCTCGACGGTGCGCTGGGTGACCCGTACCGCGCCCGAGGTGGTCTTCCCGCAGACCTCGGCCCCGAACGTCACGGAGGAGGAGCGCCGCCGGGTCAACCAGCAGACGGTACGGCAGGCGCCGGTCGAAGCGTGGCTGCCCAAGATCGAGATCACCGACGAGTCCGGTAAGAGCAGGACGGAGACGGTGAAGTGCGACCAGGTGAGCCACCCGGCGCAGTACACCGGGACCTCGATGCTGACCGTGCACACCGTGGACCTGGCCCAGGGAGTCGGCGCGGCGGGCACCTCGCCGATCAGCCTGGCCGCCGACGGCGAGACGGTGTACGGCACCGGCCAGACCCTGTACGTGGCCAGCAACCCGCAGTGGTGGTGGCCGCCCGTCCAGCCGATGCCGGTGACCGACCTGGCACCCGAGACCAGTACCCCATCAAGCACCCCATCGGGCGCCGGGGGTGTGGCCGCTCCTCCTGACGAGCCGGTCACCACGATCACCGAGAGCGCCGCTCCGCCGCCGACGATCACGCTGGAGGCGTCGCCGGAGCCGGCCCCGTCCCTCCCGCCGGAGGAGACCGAGATCCACCGCTTCGACCTCACCCAGCCGGGCGCGCCGAAGTACACGGCCTCGGGCAAGGTCCCCGGACGGCTGCTGAACCAGTACTCGCTGTCGGAGCACGACGGCCACCTGCGCGTGGCCACGACCACCACGACGCCGAAGACCAGCGAGAGCGCCGTGTACGTCCTGAACGCCGGCGACATGCGGAAGGTCGGCGAGGTCGGCGGCCTCGGCAAGGACGAGCGCATCTACTCGGTCCGGTTCATCGGCCCGGTCGGCTACGTGGTCACCTTCCGCCAGGTGGACCCCCTGTACACGCTGGACCTGCGCGACCCGGCCGCCCCGAAGGTGACGGGCGAGCTGAAGATCACCGGTTACTCCGCCTACCTGCACCCGGCGGGCGAGGGCCGGCTGATCGGCCTCGGCCAGGAGGCCAGCGACAAGGGCAGGACGCTCGGCACGCAGTTGTCGCTGTTCGACGTCTCGGACCCGGCGAACCCCCGCAGACTGTCGCAGTTCTTCCGGAAGAACGCGGGCTCGGAGGCCGAGTGGGACCCGCACGCGTTCCTGTACTGGCCGAAGACGGGCCTCACGGTGATCCCGCTGGTCGGCCACGAGCAGAACACCCGGACCGGCGCGATGGCCCTCAAGGTCGAGCAGAACGGCGTCACCGAACTCGGCATGATCACCCACCCGAAGCAGAAGCAGCAGGAGCACTCATACCAGCCGGGCATCCAGCGCACACTGGTGATCGGCGACTCGCTGTGGACGCTCTCGGCCGCCGGCTTCCAGGTCAACGCCATGGACTCGCTGGACAAGCAATCGTGGATCCCACTGATATAGGCAGATCTGGACAGTCCCCAACCATTAGTGAAAAATCACCTGACACGTGATGTTGGGGGGACTGATGCCTTTCGTGGGCCGGGAACGCGAGCTCCGTCGCCTGACGGAGCTCCTCGCGCGCCCACCCTCCGTGGTCCTGCTCGGCGGCGAGGCGGGCGTCGGGAAGACCAGCCTGCTGCGCGAACTCGGCCGGCCCCTGCTGGTCGGCCGTTGCCATCCCATGCGCTTCCCATTCGGGCCGGTCGTGGAGGCGCTCAGCGGGTCCAGCCCGCCGCCGGGCCTCAACCCGGTCACCGGCGCGCTGCGCCCGCTGCTGCCCGAGTTCGGCCCGCTACTGCCGCTCGCCCCGCCGCCCGTCCAGGACGCGCAGGTCGAGCGGCATCGTCTGTTCCGGGCCGTGCTCGCGCTGCTCGACGCGCTCCAGCCGGTGACGCTGGTCGTGGAGGACGTGCACTGGATCGACGACGACAGCCGCGAACTGCTGTCGTTCCTGTCGCGCCGCCTGCCGGAACGGGCCGCGCTGGTGCTCACCTACCGGCCGGAGGACCTGGCCTTCCCGCTCGCCGCCCTGCGGTCGCAGCTCTCGCCCGACGTCACGCACACCCAGCTCACCCTCGGCCCGCTCGACGAGCAGGAGACCGCGCTGCTCGGCAAGCACCTGCTGGCCGGGTATCCGGAGCCGCCCGATCTGTGGCGCTCGACGCTCGGCGTGCCGTTCGCGATCGAGGAACTGGCCCGCGCGCTCGCCGACGGCGGCCTGCCCGGCGCCACCCCGCCCGCCGTGCGCGACGCCGTACTGGTGCGGTTGGAGGGACTGTCGGCGGCGGGGCGGCGGGTCGTGCAGGCGGCCGCCGTACTCGACGAGCCCTCCGGCGAGCCGTCGCTGGCCGCTGTCGCGGGGCTGCCGCCCGAGCAGGCCGAACGCGGGCTCGCCGAAGCCCTGCGGCGCGGTCTGCTGCGCGAGTACCCCAGGCGCACGTACGGCCTGCGCCAGCCGCTGGCCCGCCAGGCCGTGTACGAGTCGATCACCCCGGCCACCCGGCGCAGGTTGCACCACCGGGTCGAGGCCCCGGCCGAGCCGCGCGGCGCGGTCTCACCGAGGGAAGAGCAGGTCATCAGGCTGGCGGCCGAGGGGCTGACCAACCGGGAGATCGCCGAGACGTTGTTCCTGTCGCCGCGCACGGTCGAGGTGCACGTCGCCAACGCGCTGCGCAAGCTCGGCCTGACCTCGCGCCGGCAGTTGCCGAAGGACCTCGGCGGCCTGCTCACCGATCCGGGTTCTCACTCCACGAGTCCGGCCCTCACCCAGTCGACCGCCGAGGTGTGACGCGGACGCCAGCCGAGGTCGGCGCGGGCGCGCTCGCCCCTGACCCGGCTGTTGGAGCCGAGCGCGTAGACGGCGGGCTCGTGGCCCCAGTAGGCGACGGCGGACTCCACGTCCCACGGCTCGGCCGGTCCCAGCCCGAGCGCCGTGGCGACGGCGGCGGCCAGGTCGCCGAAGGACGCCTCGCCGTTCTCGACGAAGGCGAAGGTCCCGGCGGGCGCGGCGCCGAGGGCGCGCGCGTACAGGTCGGCGACGTCGTCGATATGGACGGTGGACCAGATGTTGCGACCGGCGCCGACCGTGCGGACGACCCCGTTCTCGCGCGCCTGGCGCACCAGGGCCGGGATCTGTACGCTGTCGCGCCCCGGCCCACGGCCGTGGCCGTAGATGAGCGTGTTGCACAGCACCACCGAGCGGACGCCGCGCGCGGCCGCGTCGAGGACGTACCGGTCGATCGCCACCCGCGCCCGTTTGTCCTCGGCGGGGCGCCACGGTGCGCCCGGCGCGAGGATGTCCTCGGTGAAGACCTCCTCCGATCGCTCGCCCCGGGAGTCCGTGCCCACGATGCTCGACCCGCTGGTGTGCAGGAACGGCCTGTCGGTGCCCGCGAGGGCCTCGACCAGTGCCTCCACCGCTCCCCTGTGGTCGCTGTCGGCGGCGTTGACGACGGCGTCGGCGGCGCGGGCCTGCTCGGCCAGCACGTCCGCGTCGTCCAGGGTGCCGAGCACCGGGGTCACCCCGAATCCGGCCAGCACCTCGGCTTTCTCCGGTGTCCTGGCCAGGCCGCTGACCCGATGTCCTTCCCGGACCAGCCGTTCGGCGACCGATCCGCCGATGAAACCCGTGGCACCTGTGACGAAGACCCGCATGAGGCAGCCCCTATTTATGTACATGCAATATTTGCCACGCTTATGCTTGCGTGTACATGTACTTAGTGTCAACAGGGGACGGTCCTCCCCGGCCCGAAGACCGGGGAGGACCACCGCGGATCAGTGACTGAACGCCTGCAACTCGGCGGCGCGGATCTGGCCCGCCGCCGGACTCGCCGTCGCGCAGTCGGTGTTGGAATTGGGGTCGTTGTCCTGCTCGCCGGCGTACACCGGGTTGCCGGTGCACTGGCTCGACAGCGTGCGCAGCGCCAGGTGGGTGGCCTTGGTGTCACGCACGTTGAACGAGTCGATCAGCAGGTCGGCGCCGCGCGGACGGGGCCGGGCCGTCTCGAAGGCGTCCTCGTCGCTGGTGTAGATCTTGCGGAAGTTCGCCGGGTTCGAGCAGTCGGTGCCGGCGCTCGCGTCACAGGCGAGGATCTCGAACGAGCGCAGCGCCGAGAACCGATTCTGGCCGCCCGGGTCGGCCGCGTCACCGATGTTCGGCCGCAGCATCGCGCTCACCTGCACCCGCCCGACCTTCACCGGATCGGTGCCCGCGAGGTCCACGACCACGTTGCGGCCCGCGACCGGCGCGGTGTGCGAGGCCCAGTTGGTGCCCTCGGTCTCGTCGATCAGCTTGGCGTGGTTGACGCCGTCGCCGGAGGCCGTCGCGCCGGCCGCCGCCGAGGCGTGGTTGCGCGACAGCGACAACGGCAGCGTCGTCTCGCCGGGACGCACCGACAGCGAGAAGCGCTTGTGGCCGAAGCCCGGCGCGACCGCGAGGAAGTCGTACTTACCGGGCACGATCTCGAAGCTGTCGCCCGTGGCGGTGGCCGGGTCGGTGTCGGCCATCGGCACCACGCGGCTCTCGTAGTCGCCGACGTACAGGCGGACGGCCGCGTCCTTGGCCGCGCCGTACGGCTTCAGCGTGAGCTTGGCGGTCTTCGCGTGGGAGGTGGCGAAGCTCGGCACCGGGTCCGGGTCGCTCTGGCCCCGGCTGGAGGCGCCCTCGCCCAGGCCGTGCTCGGCGAAGGCGGTCCACATGATGTCCTGGTTGGCGCCGCCGAAGCGGATGCGGTCGGCCGCCAGCATGGCGTCGCGCATGTCCACCATGCTCAGCGTGCCCGCCGCCGTCAGCAGGAAGGCGTCGAAGTGCAGTTGCACCCAGCGGCGGTTGCCCGGGCACTTGTCCAGCGCGCGGCGGCCGTCGGCGCAGTCACGCTGCACGCGGGCCGAGGCGTCGCCGTACCTCTTGACGAACGCCTTGCGCACGTCGTACTGGGTCGAGGACCAGATCTCGCCGTCCGCGTGCACCTGCTGGCCGACCAGGTCGTAGGCGATGTTGCTGTAGTTGAGGTCGGCCTTCGACATGTCGTAGTTGCGGATGCCGCGTTCGTCGTCGCCCGTGGCGTAGCCGCCCGTCACGAACGGCGTCTCGCCGCGCGGGCGGAAACCGTACTCGTAGAGGTACTCCATGGCGAACAGGTCGGAGATGCTCTCGCCCATCGCCCCGGCCTGCAGCCCGCTCAGACCGGCGTTCGGGCCGGCGACCATGCGGTTGGAGATGGCGTGCGTGTACTCGTGCCCGATGACCGACATGTCGTAGTCGCCGTCCACGCAGGGCGAGTAGAACGCGCCCGCGATCGGCTGCCACATGTACATGTTCGTGATCGGCGCGACCCCGTCGGGGCCGGTGATCTGGTTGGCGTTGTCGCGCACGCTCAGCACCCGCGCGCCCGCCTGGGCGTTGCCCTGCTCGGGGTCGCCGCCGAGGCCGCCCCGGTCGCCGTTGCTGACCTGCATGTTCCACGCGGTCTCGGTGAATCCGAGCCGGTACGACCAGTTGTGCATCCGGTTGTGCATCGCGCCCAGGTTCGAGACCGCGGCCTCCAGGTCCGCCTCACCGGGCTGGTCGAGGACCGCCGGGTCGCACTTGGCCTCGTACCAGGCGTTCTTCCACGGGTAGGAGTACTTGCGGCTCGGCGTGCTCACGTTGCTTCGGGTGCCGACGCTGAACGGGTCCGGACTGGCCCGGTTCTCGAACGTCCTGGCCGCGTTGCCGAGGCTGCTGGAGGTGGACTGGTCGGTGCCGTGGTCGACGTCCCACGCCTTGCCGGTCGCGGGGTCGCCACCGACGACCAGGTCACAGCCCGGCCCCGGCTCGGTGCACCACTTCCGGCGGGTGTCACGCGAGGAGTAGTCGGCGGGCGGGTTGGCCGGGAAGACCGACCATTCCGGGTCGAACTGGTCTACCAGGTTCTCCCGCAGCAGGATCGCGCCGCTGACGGCGTCCACGTGCGTGGTGTACCCGGCGTCCTTGCCGATGATCGTCACCTGGTAGGCGCGGTGCACGCCCTGCGCGGCGGGTACGGCGACCGCGCTCGCCTGCTTGGTCGTGGCGGTGGCCAGGTCGATCTCGGCGTCCTGCGCCGCGATCTCCAGCGCGCGCCGCTCGTCGATGGCCGCCGCCGGGGGCGCCGCCGCCGTCCTGGCCAGGGAGGAGGTGGCGTAGATCGCCTTGCCGTCCACGACGCCGACCGCGACCATGCCGTCGGCGCCCGCGGGCAGGTCGCCGAACTTCTGCCGCAGCAGTACGGCGTGGCCGCCGCCGATCGGGTTGACGGCCACCTTCTCCAGCGAGTCGAGCGCCTCGCCGAACAGGTCGGGGTTGGCTCCGAGGTAGGCGCGGGCCGCCTGCTCGGGGTCGGCGGGCAGGCCCTCGGCCAGCGGCTGCGCCGACGTCACCACCGAGGCGGTGCCGAGAGCGTTCCAACGGACGTCCTGGGCGCTGCTCCGCCTGGCTGTCGCGGGCGGGCTGACCTCGCCCTGTCTGTTGTCCATATCCGGCTTGCCGTGATCGTCACCGTGCACCACGGGCGTGGCGGGAGCGGCCTCGTTGACCTGCTGGCCTGCCGCGACGCCCGTGCCGGATAAGGCCAGGGCGCCGATGAGGGTGGCGAGTACCGGGATGCGTCGTCGCATAGGGTCCTCCTGATCGGGATCAACAGAAACATCGATCACGACCAGTGACCACCGCCATACGTAGGCCCTACGTATTACGAATACTTACTCCCCGGGCGTCGGCCACGTTCCGCCCAGCAGAGGCGATCTCAGGCGCAGTGCTCGGCCTCGGCTACGTTCTGTCCGGCAGGGGGACGATCTCGGGCGCGCCGAGCCTGATGGCGTCGGCCTCCTGGTCGGTGTCCTGTTCCTGCGACAGCCGTTCGGCCTCGACGCGCTTGCTGTAGTACTCGACCTCGCGTTTGACGTGCTCGCCGTCCCAGCCGAGCGGCTCGGCCATCAGTTCGGCGGCCTCCTGCGCGACCGCGAGGCCGCGATGGAAGGTCTCGATCGAGATGTGGGTACGCCGGGTGAGGACGTCGTTGAGATGGCGGGCGCCCTCGTGCGTGGCGGCGTAGACGATCTCGGCGCGCAGGTAGTCGTCGGCGCCGTTGAGCGGACGGCCCAGGGTGGGGTCGCGTTCGACGAGGGCGAGGACCTCGTCGATGAGGGAACCGTAGCGTTGCAGCAGGTGCTCGATCCTGGCCACGTGCAGCCCGGACTCGTGGGCGATGCGATGCCTGGAGTTCCACAGCGCCTGGTAGCCCTCGGCGCCGACGAGCGGGACCCGGTCGGTGCACGAGCGCGGGACCCGCTGGTCGAGCCCGTGGGCGACGGCGTCGACGGCGTCCTTGGCCATGACCCGGTAGGTCGTGTACTTACCACCGGCGATCATGACCAGGCCGGGCACCGGGTGGGCGACCACGTGCTCGCGCGACAGCTTGGAGGTCTCCTCGGACTCGCCGGACAGCAGCGGACGCAGTCCGGCGTACACGCCTTCGACGTCGTCGCGGCTGAGCGGCACCGACAGGACGGCGTTGACGTGGTCGAGCAGGTAGTCGATGTCGACGCGGGAGGCGGCCGGGTGGGCCTTGTCGAGCGTCCACTCGGTGTCGGTGGTGCCGATGATCCAGTGGCGTCCCCAGGGGATCACGAAGAGCACCGACTTCTCGGTGCGCAGGATGATCCCGGTGCGGGAGTGGATGCGGTCGCGCGGCACCACCAGGTGGATGCCCTTCGAGGAGCGCACGTGGATCTGCCCGCGCCCGCCGACCAGTTCCTGGATGTCGTCGGTCCACACGCCGGTGGCGTTGACCACCTGCTGCGCCCGCACGTCGAACTCGGCGCCGGACTCCAGGTCGCGCACCCGCACGCCGGTGACGCGCTCGCCCTCGCGCAGGAAGTCGATCACCTGGGTCCGCTGCGCCACGTGCGCGCCGTAGCCCGCGGCCGTGCGCAGCATCGTCATCACGTAGCGGGCGTCGTCGACCTGGGCGTCCCAGTACTGCACGGCGCCGGTGAAGGAGCTCTTCTTCAGCGCCGGCGCCAGGCGCAACGCCCGGCTGCGCGACAGGTGCCGGTGGCCGGGGACGCCTCGGTTGAGGCCGGAGGCGAAGCCGAGCGTGTCGTAGAGCGCCACGCCGGCGCCGACGTACGGCCGCTCCCACCCGAAGTGCGTCATCGGGAACAGAAACGGCACCGGCCGTACCAGGTGCGGCGCGATCCGCTGCAGCAGCAGCGCCCGCTCCTGGAGCGCCTCGCGCACCAGCTCGAAGTTGAGCTGCTCCAGGTAGCGCAGGCCGCCGTGGATGAGTTTGGAGGAGCGGGAGGAGGTGCCGGAGGCGAAGTCGCGGGCCTCCAGCAGGCCGACGTCGAGACCTCGGGTGACGGCGTCGAGCGCCACCCCGGCGCCCACCACGCCTCCTCCGACGACTACCAGGTCGAGCTCCTGCGCGGTCATGGCCTCCAGTGCCGCCACCCGCTCGCCGGGTCCAAGCGCGCCCTTGCCCATCAACCCTCCCCGTGTCCTAAGTCCGTTCTCTGACCCTATTCCCCGTCTGCCGGACCCGTCCCTCGGCCCACATCGCCACCTCGCCCGGCGTACGACGACGAACACCGGCGAACGCACCCAGGCGCCCACCACTTCATACCGGGCACCTTAGGCGGAATTTGCCCGCCGTGCCGACAAACTTTCAAAACAAGTTCATTTCTCGCGAGTTCCATGCACATATGACCAAATTTCCCACTCTGCACACCCCGGAACCCCACCGACCCACCCCGCCCGACCGCCCTCCGGCACGGCACCAAGCCAACCGGCCATCCGCCTGGCTGCCCGCCGGCGTCTCGCAGGGGTCACCCGCTCCGGCGCGGCGCGAAGCCACGCGCAGCGTTGTCTTCCGGCGCCGCGCGGCGAGAAGGTGGGTGGTGGAGTTCGGCGCCGCCGGTACGGCGGGCGACGCGGGCCCCGGCCGTGGGCAAGAGCGGAGTCGTCACGGCGGGACGGCGCGGCGGGGAGGAGCGTGTTCCTGGAGGCCGCCGGCCGGAGTGCGGCGGGTGGCGGGGAGGTGGGCTGCAGCCGTGACAGAGGAAGTTTTACGGCGACAGCGAACCTAGGCGCGGATCACCTTGACGCCCGCCTCCGAGAGGCGGGTGTAGAGGGCGTCGGAAAGCTGTTCGTCTGTCACCAGTGTGCCGATCTGCGACAGCGGGCAGATCCGCGCGAACGCCCGCTTGCCGATCTTCGAGGAGTCCGCCACGACCACCACCTGATCCGCCCGGCTGATCAGCAGGTGGTTGACGCTCGCCTCCCCCTCGTGGTGCGCCGACGCCCCCAGCTCCACGTCCAGCGCGTCCACCCCCAGGAACGCCACGTCCAGCGTCACCTGCTCCAGCACGCCCCCCGCCAGCGGTCCGATCAGCTCGTACGACTGCTGCCGCGCCACCCCGCCCGTCACCACGATCTTGACGTGCTGCCGCACCGTCAGCTCCGACGCGATGTTCAGCGCGTTCGTCACGATCGTGAACCCGCTCTCCAGCGTCGACCGGGTCGCCAGCGTGCGCGCCAGCTCGGACGTCGTGGTCCCCCCGTTCATGCCGACCACCGCCCCCGGCGCCACCAGTTCGGCCGCCGCCGCCGCGATCCGGTGCTTCTCGTCGGCGTGCCTGGCCGTTTTGTACCGCAGAGGCAGGTCGTAGCTGACGCTCTGCGCGACCGCCCCGCCCCGCGTGCGCATGAGCATCTGCTGCTGCGCCAGTTGGTCGAAGTCGCGGCGGATCGTGGCGGTGGACACGTCGAGCGCCTGAGCGGCCTCTTCGACGGAGAGCCGGCCTTCCTGAGCGAGCAACTCGAGTATCGCGTTCCACCGCTCGTATCTGGACACGACGGGCCTCCTCGATGATCGGTCAGGAGCAAGCGTGGCACAAGCTGGGAGCCGAGATCCAACAGTGCACATTCCTGCACTGTTCTGATATAAAAACAGCAGAAACAATCAGACTATCGGAGGTAAGTGGTGACCACCCACACCGAGGCGGAGATCGCCTCTCAGCCCGACTGCTGGCGCCGTGCGGTCCGCGACGTGCCCGCCGACGCGCTGCCGCGACCGGGCGAGCGGGTCGCGGTCATCGGGTGCGGGACCTCCTGGTTCATCGCCATGGCCTACGCCACCCTGCGCGAGGGCGCCGGGCTCGGCGAGACCGACGCCTTCGCCGCCTCCGAGGCCCCCGTCGGCCGCAGGTACGACCGCGTGCTCGCGCTGACCCGCTCCGGCACCACCACCGAGGTCCTCGAACTGCTCGGCAAGGTCCGCGACACGAAGACCACGGCCATCACCGCCGACCCCAACACGCCGATCATGGCCGCCGCCGACCAGGTGATCGTGCTCGACTACGCCGACGAGAAGTCCGTCGTGCAGACCCGCTTCGCCACCACGCAGCTCGCGATGCTCCGCGCCAGCCTCGGCGAGGACCTCACCCAGGCGATCGCCGACGCCGAGCGCGCCCTGTCCGAGCCGCTGCCCGACGCGCTCGTCGAGGCCGAGCAGTTCAGCTTCCTCGGCGCCGGCTGGTCCGTCGGCCTGGCCCAGGAGGCCGCGCTCAAGATGCGCGAGGCCTCCCGCTCCTGGACCGAGGCCTACCCCGCCATGGAGTACCGCCACGGCCCGATCAGCATCGCCGGCCCCGGCCGCGTCACCTGGATGCTCGGCGAGGCCCCCGAGGGCCTGCGCGAGCAGGTCGAGGCCACCGGCGGCACCTTCTTCTCCACCGGCCTCGACCCCATGGCCGAGCTGGTCAGAGCACAGCGCGTCGCGGTCGCGCGGGCCTTCGCGCGGGGGCTCGACCCCGACGAGCCCCTGCACCTCACGCGATCTGTGATCCTTTCTCCATGAGCATCACACTGTCCGACGCCCGCATCGTGACCCCCGACGGGGTCCACGACGGGTGGCTGACCATCGAAGACGGCCGCATCACCCACGTCGGCCAGGGGGCCGCTCCGCGCGCCGGGCACAGTCTCGGCGGGCGGTACGTCGTGCCCGGCTTCGTCGACATCCACAACCACGGCGGCGCGGGCGGTTCCTTCCCCGAGGGTGAGCCGGAGACCGCGCGCGACGCCATCGCCCTGCACCAGCGCCACGGCACCACCACGATGATGGCCAGCCTGGTCAGCGGAGCGATCGACGACCTGTCCCGCGCCGCCGCCGCGCTCGCCGAGCTGTGCGAGGACGGCCTGCTGGCCGGCATCCACTTCGAGGGCCCTTACATCTCCAAGGACCGGTGCGGCGCCCACGACCCGCAGGCGCTGCGCGACCCCTCGCCCGCCGAGTTCGCCGGGCTGGTGAAGGCCGGGCGCGGGCACGTGCGCATGCTCACGATCGCCCCCGAACTGCCCGGCGCGCTCGACACGATCCGCGAGGCCGTCGCCTCCGGCGTGATCGCGGCCCTCGGGCACAGTGACGCCACGTTCGAGCAGACGCTCGCGGGCATCGACGCCGGCGCCTCCGTCGCCACCCACCTGTACAACGCGCTGCCCCCTCTCGGCCACCGCGCGCCGGGCCCGATCGCCGCGCTGCTGGAGGACGAGCGGGTGACCGTCGAGCTCATCAACGACGGCGTGCACGTGCACCCCGCGATGATCCGGCTGGCCTACGAGGTCGCGGGCCCCGGCCGCACGGCGCTGATCACCGACGCCATGGTCGCCACCGGCCTGCCCGACGGCGTCTACATGCTCGGCACCATGGCCGCCAACGTCGCGAACGGCGAGGTACGGCTCATCGAGGGCGGTTCCATCGCGGGCAGCACCCTCACGATGGACGTGGCCTTCCGCCGGGCCGTGCGCGAGGTCGGGCTGACGCTGCCCGAGGCCGTCCAGGTCACCTCGGCCACCCCCGCCCGCGCGCTCGGCCTCGGCGACCGGCTCGGCACCGTCGCCGCCGGTCTGCTGGCCGACCTGGTCATCCTGGACGACGAACTGAACGTCGCCGGTGTCATGCGCCGAGGCGCCTGGATCACGGAGCCCTGATGATCGTCACTGTCACCCTCAACGCCGCCCTCGACGTCACCTACGACACGCCTGACGTCGACTGGGCCGGGGTCAACCGGGTACGGCACGTGCACCGGCGCGCGGGTGGCAAGGGCGTCAACGTCGCCAGAGTGCTGGCCGCGCTGGGCCAGGACGTGGTCGCGACCGGGCTCGCGGGCGGGCTCACGGGCCGGGCGATCCGCGACGACCTCGACGCGGCCGGGCTGGCGCACGGGTTCACGGACGTCGCGGCCGAGTCACGCACCACGCTGGCGGTCTCGGACGGTGACCGTACGGCGCTGTTCAACGAGCCGGGTCCGCCGGTGACCGCCGACGAGCTACGAAATTTCGCGAAAAGCTATGAGAAGGCGGTGGAGGGTGCCGCCGCGGTCGTGATCTCCGGGAGCCTGCCTCTCGGCGTGCCCTCCGACTATTACGCCGTCCTCGCCGGGATCGCCGCTCGTCTCGGCGTCCCCGCCCTGGTCGACGCCGACGGCGAGCCGCTGCGCCACGCGCCGGGCGGTCGCCCTGCCATCGTCAAGCCCAACCACGAGGAGCTGGCCCGCGCCGTCCCCGGCGGCACCCCGGCAGAGGGCGCGCAGGCGCTGCGGGCCGAGGGGGCAGGGGCCGTGGTCGTCTCCATGGGGGCCGACGGGCTGCTCGCCGTCACCCCGGAGGGCGACTTCCAGGCGCGGATGCCGTACGCCGTGCGGGGCAACCCGACCGGTGCGGGCGACGCGCTCGTGGCCGGGCTGGCACTGGGGCTGGTCGAGGCGGACGGGTGGCCGGAACGGCTGCGCCGCGCCGCGGCCCTGGGCGCCGCGGCGGTGGCCGCCCCGGTGGCGGGCGACTTCGACCGGGCCGTGTTCGCCGACGTCCACCCCAAGATCAGCGTCTCCACCCACCCGTAACTCGTGTCGTCAGGAGTTCCTCATGCCTCTCGCCGGAATCGGTGACATCGTCGCCGGAGCACCCGCCGGTGTCGGCGCGTTCAACGTGATCCAGTTGGAGCACGCGACCGCGATCGTGGCCGGGGCCGAGGCGCTCGGCCTGCCGGTGGTCCTGCAGATCAGCGAGAACTGCGTCCGCTACCACGGCGCCCTCGCCCCCATCGCGCTCGCCTCGCTCGCGGTGGCGCGGCAGGCCGCCGTCCCCGTGGCCGTGCACCTGGACCACGCCACCGATCGGAGCCTGGTCGAGGAGGCGGTGGAGCTGGGCCTGGGCTCGGTGATGTTCGACGCCTCCGCGCTGCCCGACGAGGAGAACGTGGCCGTCACCGCCGAGGTGGCCGCCTACTGCCACGCGCGCGGCGTCTGGGTGGAGGCCGAGCTGGGCGAGGTCGGCGGCAAGGACGGCGTGCACGCGCCGGGCGCCAGGACCAAGCCGCACGAGGCGGTCGACTACGTGGCCCGTACCGGCGTGGACGCGCTGGCCGTGGCGGTGGGCACCTCGCACGCGATGACCACCAAGGACGCCGTCCTCGACCTGGAGCTCATCGCCGAACTGCGGGCGGCGGTGCCGGTGCCGCTGGTGCTGCACGGCTCGTCGGGGGTGCCGGACGAGACGCTCCGCGCGGCCGTCGCGCACGGCATGAAGAAGATCAACATCGCCACCCACCTGAACAAGGCGTTCACGGGCGCGATCCGCGACTACCTGGCGGGCGACCCGAAGGTGGTCGACAGCCGCAAGTACGTCAAGGCCGGTCGCGAGGCCGTCGCCCGCGAGGTCGGCCACCTGCTGAGCGTCCTGTCCTAGCCCGTCCTAGCCCTCGGGCACCAGCCGCTCGACCAGAATGCTCACCAGTTCGCGCGAACGCTCGGGGGTGAGCAGGTCGGGCAGGGTCAACCGGTCGACGATGAGCCAGTTGAGCGCCATGTAGAGCATGATCACCGCGTCGGCGTCGCCCGGCAGGCCGGAGGCGGCGTGGTAGGCGACGTTGACCTCCATGTCCTGACGCACCCGTTCGGTGAGCACGGAACGCAGCGCCGGGCGGCGAGTGGCCTCCAGCCGGAGTTCGAGCAGGGCGAGGAAGCCGGTGTTGAAGGCGGTGATGCGTTCGACCAGCTCATGCATCAGCTCGGCGTACTTGGCCCGGTCCTGGGTGCCCGACCGGCTCTGCGCCATCGTGGCGTCGTCGGGCAGCAGCCGTTCGTAGATGCGCCCTCCGGCCTGGGTCAGCAGGTCGTCGCGGTTGCTGAAGTAGTTGGACGCCGTGCCGACGGGCACGCTCGCAGCCACATCGACGGCGCGGAAGGTCAGCCCCCTCGCCCCGTCCCTCGCCAGGACCTCGATGGCCGCGTCGACCAGCGCCCGGCGACGTTCCGGATTCGTCCTCATCACTGCAACCCCATTCGTAGTACTACATTAATACCACTTCCAGCAGAGTACTATGAATGAGACGCGAAGAGCCGCCCACCGGTACGGCGGGCGGCTCTCGCGAAGGTCAGCGCTGAACCGGCGCGACGACGACCTCGACGCGCTGGAACTCCTTGATGTCGGAGTAACCCGTGGACGCCATCGTGCGCTTGAGCGCGCCCATCAGGTTCATCGACCCGTCGGCCACGCTGGACGGCCCGTGCAGAATCTGCTCCAGAGTCCCCACCTGACCGAACTCGACCCGGCGGCCACGCGGCAGGTCGGCGTGGTGCGCCTCCGACCCCCAGTGGAACCCGTGCCCCGGCGCCTCGATCGCCCGTGCCAGCGGCGAGCCCACCATGACCGCGTCGGCCCCGCACGCGATGGCCTTGGCGATGTCGCCCGAGGTGCCCATGCCGCCGTCGGCGATCACGTGGACGTACCGCCCGCCGGACTCGTCCATGTAGTCGCGCCGCGCCGCCGCCACGTCGGAGATCGCGGTGGCCATCGGGACGGCCACCCCCAGCACGTTGCGGGTGGTGTGGGAGGCCCCGCCGCCGAAGCCCACGAGCACCCCCGCCGCCCCCGTACGCATCAGGTGCAGCGCCGCCGTGTGCGTCGCGCACCCGCCGACGATCACCGGCACGTCGAGTTCGTAGATGAACTGCTTGAGGTTGAGCGGCTCGGCCTTGCCGGAGACGTGCTCGGCGGAGACCGTGGTGCCCCGGATGACGAAGATGTCCACTCCGGCGTCGATGACCGCCTTGTGGTACTGGACGGTCCGCTGCGGCGACAGCCGCACCGCCGCCGTCACGCCCGCGGCCCTGATCTCCTCGATGCGGCGGCCGATCAGCTCTTCCTGGATCGGCGCCGCGTAGATCTCCTGCAGGCGCTTGGTGGCGGCAGCGGCGTCGAGGGCGGCGCACTCCTCAAGAAGCGGCAGCGGGTCCTCGTAGCGGGTCCACAGGCCCTCCAGGTCGAGCGGCGCGAGCCCGCCGAGCCGTCCGATCTCGATCGCCGTGGCCGGCGAGACGACACTGTCCATGGGCGCGACCACGACGGGCAGCTCGAACCGGTAAGCGTCGATCTGCCAGGCGATCGAGACCTCCTCCGGGTCACGAGTACGCCGGGAGGGCACGAGGCCGATCTCGTCGAGCGCGTATGCCCGGCGGCCCGTCTTGCCCCGGCCGATCTCCACCTGAGTCATGATTTACCTTCTGTGGTAGTTGGGAGCTTCAACCGTCATCTGGATGTCGTGCGGGTGGCTCTCCTTGAGGCCCGCCGACGTGATCGGCATGAGTTCGCAGTCGGAGTGCATCTGCGCGATCGTGCGGCAGCCGGAATACCACATGCCCTGGCGCAGGCCGCCCACGAGCTGGTGGGCGACGGCGGAGACCGGGCCTCGGTAGGGGACCTGGCCCTCGATGCCCTCGGGGATGTACTTGTCCTCGCCGCCGACGTCGGCCTGGGCGTACCTGTCCTTGCTGAAGGAGGTGCCGCCGCGCTCGCGGTTGCGGACCGCGCCGAGCGAGCCCATGCCCCGGTACGACTTGAACTGCTTGCCGTTGATGAAGATCAGCTCTCCCGGGGACTCCTCGCACCCGGCGAGCAGCGAACCGAGCATGACGGTGTCGGCGCCCGCCGCGATGGCCTTGGCGATGTCGCCGGAGTACTGCAGGCCGCCGTCGCCGATGACCGGGACCCCGGCGGGGCCGCAGGCGAGCGCCGCCTGGTGGATGGCGGTGACCTGGGGAGCGCCCACCCCTGCCACGACCCGGGTGGTGCAGATGGAGCCGGGGCCGACGCCCACCTTGACGGCGTCGGCGCCCGCGTCGACCAGCATCTGGGCGCCGGCGCGGGTGGCGATGTTGCCGCCGATGACGTCGACGCCGCTGCCCGCCTTGACGACGGCGATCATGTCGGCCAGGCCCTTGGAGTGGCCGTGGGCGACGTCCACGATGATCACATCGACCCCGGCCTCGACGAGGGCCTTGGCGCGGACCTCCGCGTCCGGGCCGACGCCCACGGCGGCGCCGACGACCAGGCGGCCGTCGCTGTCCTTGGTGGCCAGGGGGTACTGCTCGCTCTTGGTGAAGTCCTTGACCGTGATGAGGCCGCGCAGCCGTCCGTCGGGGTCGATCAGCGGCAGCTTCTCGATCTTGTTCTCGGCCAGCAGCCGGAACGCCTCGTCGCGCGAGACCCCCACCGGCGCGGTGACCAGGGGCATCGGGGTCATGACCTCGCGCACCGGGCGGGACTGGTCGGTCTCGAAGCGCATGTCGCGGTTGGTCACGATGCCGACGAGAATGCCCCGCTCGTCGGTGACGGGCACACCGGAGATCCGGTACGTCGCGCAAAGGCGCTCGACGTCGGCCAGCGTGTGGCCGGGGGTACAGGTGACCGGGTTGGTGACCATGCCGGCCTCTGACCGCTTGACCAGATCGACCTGCTGGGCCTGCTCCTCGACCGACAGGTTGCGGTGCAGGATGCCGATGCCGCCCTGGCGGGCCATCGCGACGGCCATGCGCGCCTCGGTGACGGTGTCCATCGCGGCGGAGGCCAGCGGGATCGACAGCGTGATGTTGCGCGAGAGCCGGGAGGTCGTGTCGGCCTCACCCGGTTGCAGATCGGAGTATCCGGGCACCAGGAGCACGTCGTCGAACGTCAACCCCACCTCGGTGAACTTGGACATGCTGCGGCCCCCTCCTGCCGATCCGCTGATGGGGCAAGTCTAGGCCCTCCATCCAAACGCGCAGGCTTGGGTACCGTTTCAACACTTCGCTCTGCGGGAAAAGGGGGAAGGCGGCGGCCCCCCACGGACCGCCGTCTCCCGGCTTCATCGCGAGCGCTTGGGGAACCGGGCGGTCGGTGTTCCGACCGGTTCCCCAAGCCACCGGCATCCTGGACCGGGGCGCTCCACGCCACCGGACCCCCCTCCGCGTCCTGATGGCAGCACTACCCGGGCCGCGGATGCCGACGCTGGGTCAAGCCTGCGTCACCCATCGGCACACCCGCAATGTGAAAACGTGCAATTGCACGAAGTTGCACCCAGTCCCCAGCAGTCACCGCAACCCCCGGACACGGGCGCATCTAGGGGCTATCCTCGCGGCACGCCCGTCCCCCTACGGAGCCCCCACACATGCGCAACGACCCGACTTCCGCCCTCGACCCGCTTGAGACGCTCGGCCTCGACCCGGCCCAGTCCTCGCTGTACACCGCCGTGCTCCGGCTCCACCGGGCCACCCTGGCCGAGCTGGCCGAGGCGATGAACGGCCCGGAGGACGCCGTCGGCGACCAGCTCAAGGACCTCGTCAAGCTGGGGGTGGTGGACGTGCGGTCGGGCAAGTACCACGCCAGGCACCCGGCGGCCGCGCTCGGCCGCCTCATCGCCGACCGCCTCGACCGGCTCGCCGAGGAGAGCAGGCGCATCGACTCGGCGCTCAGCTCGATCCGCGGCCTCATCCACGACTACGACGCCGGGCGCGACTACCAGAGCGGACCGTTCCCGGTCGAGCTCGTCAGCGGCGCCGACGTCCTGTACGAGAGCGTGGTCGGCATGGCGGTGCAGTCGCCGCCGCTGGAGCTCATGATCGCCATCCCCGACGAGCGCACGATGACCGACTTCGTGGGCAAGTTCGCCGACCCGTGGATCGAGGCCCAGCGCCGGGGCCTCATGCGCGTGCGGACCGTCGTACCGGTCTCCACGCTGCCGCTGCCCGGCGTCCGCGAGCGGCTGACCCGCCTCAGCGAGGACGGTGGCCAGGTCCGCACCCTGGACCGGGTGCCGAGCTGGTTCATGACCGTGGGCACCGCCGCCGCCGGCCTGCCCGCCCAGTGGGGCGGCGGCCTGCCTGACCACGCCTACAACTTCTATCTGGTACGGGCACCGGTCGTCGCCGGGGTGCTCGGCTCGCTGTTCGAGGAGCTGTGGAGCCGCTCCTTCCCGATGCCGTGGGGACGCAGGGGCGACAGCATGCTCCAGGTGCTCAGACTCGCCGCGCAGGGCATGTGCGACGACTCGATCGCCAGGCAGCTCGGCGTGTCGGTGCGCACGGTCCGCGCCCGCTTCGCCGACGCCATGGCGGAACTCGGCACCCAGTCCCGCTTCCACGCGGGCGTCGAGGCGGCCCGCCGGGGCTGGCTGTCATGACCGACTCGGCCGAACGCCTGCGGGAGCGCGGGCGGTGAGCGGCATATGGTGGGAAGGTGCTGGATGACGCGCCACGCGACCCGTTCGCCGACGACCCGAACGACCCGTCGTCGGCCATGGGCGAGTACGACGACCCCGCCCCGCTGACCTCGGCCGAACGCGACGAGGCCATCACGGACCTGGCCGACGTGGAGGTGTTCCGTACCCTCCTCGAACCCCAGGGCGTGCTCGGCCTCGTCCTCGACTGCCCGGAGTGCGGCGAGCAGCACTTCTTCGACTGGGAGCTGCTGCGCGGCAACCTCCGCCAGATGATCGACCAGGGCCAGCCGCAGGTGCACGAACCGGCCTTCCGTCCCGACCCGACGGACTACGTGACCTGGGAGTACGCCAGGGGTTACGTGGACGGGGTCATGGACACCGAGGAACGCCGCTGATCGTCGACGTCGTCGAGCAGCGCGGCCAGTAGTTCCAGGGCCCGGTCGCCGGTCTCCGGCCGCCCGCCCTTGGCGAGCGCGTCGAGCAGCTCGTCCGTACGGTCCTCCGGCGCGACACCCGTGTCGTGCGCCCCGTCGGTCCCCAGGATCGCGACCTCCGACAGCCGGTGCCCGGCGATCTCCACCGGGCCCGCCGTGCCTGAGTGCGCGCACGCCGAGGGGCCGGTCGGCGAGGTGCCGGACCGTTTCCCCTCGGGAGGAGCGCCGCCGGAGGCTGGTCGCGGCTCCGGCGTCAAGCGGACTCCAGCTCCGCCATCTGCCGCAACCTGGCCAGTGCCCGGTGCTGGGCGACGCGGACCGCTCCTGGTGACATGCCGAGTACATTACCGGTCTCCTCGGCCGACAGCCCCGAGACCACCCGGAGCAGCAGCAGCTCACGCTGGTTGGCCGGGAGCCGGGCGAGCAGCCGGCGCGCGTGCTCGACCTCGATGTACCGCACGACCGTCTCCTCCGGTCCGGGCCCGTCGTCGGGTCCGTCCGGGAGATCCTGCGTGGGTACGGCGGAGCGCACCGAACTGCGCAGTGCGTCGGCCACCTTGTGCGACGCGATCCCGAAGACGAACGAGGCGAATGGGCGACCCATGTCGCGATACCTCGGCAGGGCCGACAAGACTGCGATGCACACCTCCTGAGCCACATCATCGGCAATGTGATATTGCCCGGAAACCCGGCCCAGCCTGGCACGGCAATAGCGCACGACCATCGGCCGCAACTCGCCAAGCAGGGATTCGATCGCAGAGCGATCACCCGCAACGGCGAGGCTCGTCAGTTCTCTTAGGTCGGAGTCATCCGTCCGTGCCGGAAGTCTCGACGCGAGCCTTACCCCAATTTTGGCGTCGGCGACGCTTCCCTCGCTCACGATAGGCATGATGCCCGCACTGATCGTGCCTGTCGTCATCGCGAACGGCTACGGATTGGTCACATTGACGAGACGATAACGGTGCGTAATCACACAGACACACTAAGCCTTTCCGGATGTCAGAATATTTCATCTGATTCACCGAAATGAACGGAAATTGTCAGATCGCCAGACGCCTTACCACCAAAGTCGGTTTACCGGAATAACTGAACTTTCCGCATCCGGACACGACTCGCTCCACTACCCCAAAGATCGTCCGCCACGGCCCATACGTTTCGGCCGCCCCTAACTCCCCCTATGCCCTAACCGCCCCGGCGTCGTCCCGCCCCGCGACCGTCCGGCAGAACCGCCGCACCTCTCCGTCGGCGACCGGCCCGCTCCACACCAGTGATCATTGGCAACCACCTGCCAACCCCATCGGTTGTCGTACATCTCCGTTAGGGTCCGGCGCCATGATCTTCACCGGCAACCTCACCGAGGACCCCGACGCGGCGCTGCAGACGCTGACCACAGCCGACTGGTCCGCCTTCACACCCGAACGCGACCTCCCACCTCTCCGCGCCGCCCTCGCGACCCTGGAGCGGACTCACGGCATCACCGACGCACACCACCACGCGACCGAACGGATCAGGGCGTACGGCGCCCTGCTCAGACATCCGGACGCGCATCTGGGCCGGGTGCTGGCACACGCCCTCAGCCCGTGCGGCCGGTACCTGGCGGTCGGAAGCACGGCCGGCGATTTCCCGTTCGACGAGATCGGCGTGCTGCAGATCTGGGAGGTCGCGACCGGCCGCTGCGTCAACGTCATCGAGGGCGTCCCCTCCGGCGTCGGCCCGGACATCGACCGGCACATGATCCAGTGGTCGGCCGACGCCTCCCGGATCGCGGTGGTGCACCACACGTTCATGGTCGGGATCTGGGAACCGTTCGGCGACCCCGGCGACTGGGAGGGCGAGCCGATCGTCGAGGTGCACGTGAGCGACTCACGGCCACACTTCGCCCTCGCCCCCGACGGCCGGCGCCTGGTGATGTGGGGCGGCTGGGACGAGGAGGACCGGCGGGGCCGGATCTTCTCCCTGGACGACGGCGAGGAGCCGGGCGCGCTGCTGTCGGTCGAGACGCTGTCCGACGAGATCCTCGCCAGAGAGCCGCTCACCCTCGACTGGTCCACGTGGTCCGAGGACGGCGAGCGCGTCTACGGCTACTCCCTGGAAGGATGGGCGTGCTCCATCGACGTCGCCTCGGGCCGGATCGCCTGGCTGACGGACACCGACGACCCGTTGCCCTCCTGGAGCCCTGACGAGAAGTACGTCGCCTACCACCAGGACGACAGCCTGGTGATCGCCGACGCGCTGACAGGACGGCGACTCGCGACGCACGCCGCCCACCCTGACGCCACCCTGCTCGCCTGGGGCCCCGGCGGACGCCTGGCAGTCGTGACCCCGGCAGACGGAAGCCCTGAGACGGACGCGCCCACCGGCACCAAGGGGTCACACTCGGCCGTGAGCCCCCAAAAAGCGCACCCGAACGTACGCGACCTCGGTGCCCGCCCCGGCGTGAGCATCGTCAGCGCCGACGACCGACTCGACGACGACCTGGCCCTGGCCCTCCGCCCGACCGGCTGGATGACCCCCGACCTCTTCTCGTGGGCCTGGTCGCCGACGGGCGACCGCGCCGCCTGCCTGACCGGCGACGGCCCAGTCGAGATCTGGCACCTGGGCGAACACCCCGAGCGCCGACGGGTGATCGACGTCCCGGAGGACGCCTCCGGACTGCTGTGGGGCGCGGACGACACCCTCGTCATCGTCACCTCGGACGGGGACGACGTCGAGGATTCCGAGGTGATCCAGGGGCTGCGGTTCGTCAGGGCGGAGACCGGCGAGACGGTCGGCGCCTTCCAGTTCCGGCGGACACCGTCCGGGCCGAAGCCGCTGCACGAGGACGGCGACGACCTCGACCTGGAGATCAGTCCCAACCCCGTGTTCGCCCTCGACGAAGACACCTGGGCGATCGCCTTCGAGCCCGGCCTCGTGATCGCCCCTCCCGGCAGAGAGGCCGATCTGGACACCCAGCTCACCTGGTCAGTGGACCGCCGCTACGCCTGGCCGACCCGCTGGGGCACCCTGGAGATCTTCCCGAACGTCACCGACGCCGCCGACCACGCCACCCCTCCCCTCAACGATCTGGCCGAACCTTTCAGAGACGACGAACCGGCCGCGTAGCCCGGGGCCGGATCGACGTTCTTCGGCCGGGCGGCGCGGCGGGGCGGGGTGCGGGGAGGAGCGTCTTCCTGGAGGCCGCCGGCGCGCGGCGGCGGGTGGCGGCCCCGACACGATCATCGAGCGCGGCGCCGGCCGCAGCGGGATCACCTTCATCGCCGACGAGTACGCCGGACGCTTACGCGTCATCCCCAGCGACGCCCTCCCCCTCTTACGCCAGGGCCGCCTCGACCCCCGCCTGTTCGACGTGAGCGCGCTGGCCGAACTCGGCGGCGACGCCCTCCCCCTCGTGGTGACCGCCGAGCGCGCCAGAGGCGGCCGTGCTGCGGCACCCGGCCGGGGACGGCTTCGTGTCGCTGCGGGCCAAGGCCACCGACACCTCGGGCAACACCGTGGAGCAGACCGTGATCCGCGCGTACCGGATCGCGGCCCGGCACTGACGGCAGACAAAANNNNTTTCGTCAGCCAGGTGAGCGGGAGGGGTCAGTGGCCGTGGCCGTGACCGTGGCCGCCGCCGCCCGCAGGAGCCTCCTCCTCGGGCTTGTCGACCACCAGGACCTCCGTGGTGAGCAGCATGCCGGCGATGGACGCGGCGTTCTGCACAGCCGAACGGGTGACCTTGACCGGGTCGATGACGCCGTACGAGATCATGTCGCCGTACTCGCCGGTGGCCGCGTTGAGGCCGTGGCCGACGGGCAGGTCGGCGATGCGGTGCGTGACCACGTAGCCCTCAAGGCCGGCGTTCTCGGCGATCCAGCGGGCCGGCTCGACCAGCGCGCGGCGCACGACGCCGGCTCCGGTGGCCTCGTCGCCGGTCAGGCCGAGGTCGTCGAGCTCCTTGACGACGTGGACCAGGGCGACGCCGCCGCCGGAGACGATGCCCTCCTCGATCGCGGCGCGCGTCGCGGAGATCGCGTCCTCAAGGCGGTGCTTCTTCTCCTTGAGCTCGACCTCAGTGGCGGCGCCGACGCGCAGCACGCACACACCGCCGGCGAGCTTGGCCAGCCGCTCCTGCAGCTTCTCGCGGTCCCAGTCGGAGTCGGACTGCTCGATCGCGAGCTTGATCTCCTTGACCCGGTCCTCGATCGCCTGCGCGTCGCCGGCGCCGTCGACGATGGTCGTGGCGTCCTTGGTGACGACGATGCGGCGGGCGCTGCCCAGCACCTCAAGGCCGACGTGCTCCAGCTTGAGGCCGACCTCCTCGGCGACGACCTGGCCGCCGGTGAGGATGGCCATGTCCTGGAGCATCGCCTTGCGGCGGTCACCGAAGCCCGGCGCCTTGACGGCGACGGAGGTGAAGGTGCCGCGGATCTTGTTGGTGACCAGGACGGCCAGGGCCTCGCCCTCGACGTCCTCGGCGACCACGAGCAGCGGCTTCTTGGTCTGGGCGATCTTCTCCAGCAGCGGCAGGAAGTCCGCGATGGAGGCGATCTTGCCCTGGGTGAGCAGCACGTACGCGTCCTCAAGGACGGTCTCCATGCGCTCGGGGTCGGTCACCATGTACGCCGACAGGTAGCCCTTGTCGAACTGCATGCCCTCGGTGAACTCAAGCTCCATGCCCATGGCGTTGGACTCTTCGACGGTGAGGACACCGTCCTTGCCCACCTTGTCGAACGCCTCGGCGATCAGCTCACCGATCTTGGCGTCCTGCGCCGAGTTGGTGGCGACGTGGGCGATCTCGTTCTTGTCGGCGACCTCGCGGGCGCTGGCGAGCAGCTTCTCGCTGACGGCCTTGGCGGCCCGGTCGATGCCGCGCTTGAGCGACAGCGGCGAGGCGCCGGCGGCGACGTTGCGCAGGCCCTCGCGGACCATCGCCTGGGCCAGGACGGTCGCGGTGGTGGTGCCGTCGCCCGCGATGTCGTTGGTCTTGGTCGCCACTTCCTTGGCGAGCTGGGCGCCGAGGTTCTCGTAGCGCTCTTCCAGCTCGATCTCACGAGCGATGGTGACACCGTCGTTCGTGATCGTCGGAGCACCGAACTTCTTGTCGATGACGACGTTGCGGCCACGCGGGCCGAGGGTTACCTTCACGGCGTCCGCGAGAGCGTTGACGCCGCGCTCAAGCGCGCGACGGGCGCCCTCGTCGAACTCAAGGATCTTCGCCATTGGTCAGACCGTCCTCTCCTGGTGTCGAAAGCCCCGGCCGCCGCTAAAGCGCCCGGGGCCCGACACAACCGGCTTACTTCTCGATGATCGCGAGAACGTCGCGGGCGGAGAGCACGAGGTACTCCTCGCCGCCGTACTTGACCTCGGTGCCGCCGTACTTGCTGTAGAGGACGATGTCGCCCTCGGAGACGTCGAGCGGAATCCGCTTGTCGCCGTCCTCGTCCCAGTTGCCCGGGCCCACCGCGAGGACCTTGCCCTCCTGCGGCTTCTCCTTGGCGGTGTCAGGGATGACCAGGCCGGAAGCGGTGGTCTGCTCGGCCTCAAGCGGCTGAACCACAATGCGGTCGCCGAGCGGCTTAACGGGAACCTTGGTGGCGGTCGTCACGATCGGACCTCCCCTTCAGATTTGGATGATCTAGAAGAGGCGACCAGCGGGGCCTGCCGTCGCGGGTGTCAGACCTGCCTCGTCGCACGTTGGCACTCTCAAGGGGAGAGTGCCAACAGGAAACATATGCAAGAGGGGCTTGACAGTCAACACGAGCGGGCTTTGCGTCGCGCATTGTCTCCCACCTGCACGGAAAATGCCCGCTGAGCCGCAGCCCAGGCCCCCGGTTCGCCCAGAGCTGACAGACATCTCCCCGCCAGGGCTTCCGCCCCTCTCAGCACTCTATGCGCCCCAATACCCCTTTCGCCCCGACCTCGCCGCCCCTCCCCGCCTTTCCTCCCTCGCCGGCCTCCCTCGCCGGCCGCGCCCACGGCGGGGTGTCCTCCTCCCCGTCTGCACTAACGTCGGTGGCGTGGACCTGGACGCCTTTCACGAGTTGCTCACCCCGCGCGGACAGAAGGCCCTCGCGGAGGCCGCCGAGCTGGTCGGCGGCGACCCGGTCAAGGCGGTCACCCGGTTGCGCAGGTCCTACGACAGCACGCTCACCTCCGCCGCCCTCACCCAGGCGGCGCTGCGCGACAGGGCCAGGGCCAAGTTCGCCGACGACGCCGCCCGCATGTACTTCACCCCCAACGGCCTGGAGCAGGCCACCCGCCCCGAGGTCGCCGCCCACCGGGCCCGCAGTGTCATCGAACGGGTCACTGAACGCGCGGGCCCCTCCCAGCAGGTGGTGGACGTCTGCTGCGGCATCGGCGGCGACGCCGTCGCGCTCGCCGGGGCCGGCCACCGGGTGGACGCCGTCGAGCTCGACCCCCTGACCGCCGAGGTCGCCCGCGCCAACGTCGCGGCCCTCGGCCTCGACCACCTGGTCACCGTCACGGTCGGCGACGCGGCCGCCGTCGCCCCCGAGGAGTACGACGTGCTGTTCGCCGACCCGGCCCGCCGCACCGCGCGGGGCCGCACGTTCGACCCGCGCGCCTACTCGCCCCCGTGGCCGGTCGTGACGGACCTCGTCGCCCGCGCCCGCCGCTCCTGCCTGAAGGTGGCCCCAGGCATCCCGTACGACTACATCCCGGAGGCCGCGGAGGCCGAGTGGGTGTCGTTCCGCGGCGAGGTGAAGGAGGCCGCCCTGTGGACGCCAGGGCGCGTCGGCCGCCGCGCGACGCTGCTCCCCTCCGGCCTGTCGCTGACGCCGTCGGGGGTGAGTGCGCCGACCGGCCCCCTCGGCCGGTACGTCTACGAGCCCGACGGCGCCGCCATCCGGGCTCATCTGGTGGGCGAGGTCGCCGAGCTGGTGAACGGCCGACTGCCCGACCCGATGATCGCCTACATCGCCGGCGACGATCCGGTGGACACCCCGTGGGCGTCCCGGTACGAGGTCCACGAGGCGATGCCGTTCTCGCTGAAACGCCTGAGAGCCGCCCTCCGAGCCCACGAAATAGGAAATGTCACCATTAAAAAGCGCGGCTCCGCAGTGGACATCGACCGCTTGCGGCGAGATCTCCGACTTTCAGGCGATAAATCAGCCGTAATCATTCTCACCCGGGTGATGGATCAACCTTTCATCCTGATCTGCCTGGGGCCCCTACCTGCATGAATGACAAAACAGGATCTTTTTACGACAGCCCAGACGGACCTTGATCCAAAGGCTAAGGTGGGCGCGCGGTACTACTTCCCATTGAACGGATAACCGCGTTCTCCTTCAGTCATTGCAAACCGGACCAATCCCACCGCATCGCGGCATCACGTCGGCGAGCGAAGGAGCTTTCGGTGGATCATTCCAACCACACCACCCTTCTGCAGAATGGCGGGCAGAGCGCCATCGCCGACAGGATGCGTGACTTGCTGGCACGTGCGTCCCAGGACCACGTCTACGAGCAACGCACCCAAGGAGCCGTGCTCGACGAGATACGCCAGCGGCTCGAAGGCATGGAGTGGCTGCTGCGCGAGGTCCGGGAGCGCGAACTCGGCAGCCTCAGCGGCACTCTCGAAGCCGTCAGCACCCGCATCGACGCCATCTCCACCATGCCGCCGCAGTGGGCCGAGGGGCTGGCCCAGCACGTCGAGGCCGTGCGCGACCACATCGACACCGTCGGCGAACGGATCAGCACCGTCGACGCCCGCGTCGAGAACGTCAACCAGCGGGTCTCGCCGGTCCTCGAACTACCGAGCATCTGGGCCGACCTGACCACCGTGGGCGAGAGCGTCGAGGAGTCGCTCAACCGGCTGCAGTCGGTCCTCGACGGCGCCGACGGCATCTCCACCCGCCTCAACGAGTTCGCCGGCAAACTCGGGCAGCTCAACGCCAGCATGGAAGCCGCGGGCAGCCGGTTCACCCGCCTCGACAAGTCGATCTCCGAGCTGACCGCCCGCGCCGAGCACGTCGAGGGCGGCGTCGTCGATCTCGCCCAGGGGCTCGCCCTCGCCACCGGCGAGATCAAGAACGCCGTCGAGCAGGTCAGCGCCAAGGTCGAGGAGTCCGAACAGCGGGTCACCGGACGACTCGACGGCGTCGACAGCCGGGTCGACCGCGTCGACGGCCGCCTCATCTCCATCGACTCACGCCTCAACAGCCTCGACGGCCGCATCGAGACCGCCGACGAGTGCCTGGCCGACATCGACACCCGCCTCGACGGCGTCGACAGCCGCCTGGGCGGCATCGACAAACGTCTCGGCACCGTCGACGGCCAGCTCACCGGCGTCGACAAGCACATGGGCACGGTCGACGGCCAGCTCGCCGCCTTCGACAAGCGCCTCGTGGCCCTCGACGGCCAGCTCGCGGGCCTCGACAAGCGCCTGGTCGGCGTCGACGGCCACCTCGACCGCCACGACGACCGCTTCGACGCGCTGGGCGGGCGCATCGACAGCCGCTTCACCACGCTCGACGAGCGCCTCAGCGTCACCGGTCAGCACCTCGCCGAGGCCGCCACCCGCAACGAGGGCCGCTTCAACACCCTCGACACCACACTTGAGTCCATCGACGACCGTCTCGGCGAGACCGAGGAGCAGTTCGTCGGCCGCTTCGACGCCGTCGACGCCCACCTCGGCGGGCTCGTGGTCCGCGCCGAGCGGGCGAGCGAGCACCTGGAGGCCGTTGACGACCGGGTCGAGGCGGTCAACCAGCGCGTCGGCCAGCTACCCGTCACGCTCGGCATCGGCGAGCGGGTCGGCGAACTGCTCGACTCGCAGTCCACCGAGCAGACCAAGCGCTTCGACTCCCTCGAAGAGCGGCTGACGGCCGCGGCGGCCGAGCTGGCCGAGACCATCCAGACCCGCCCCGACCAGGAGGAGCTCTCGCGGACGGTGACCGAAGTGGTCGCACCCGCCTCCACCGACCTCACCAAGCGCCTGAGCGCCCTGGAGGAGACCATGCTGGCCCTGGCCGAGGCCCTGCTGCGTCCCACCCGCGCCAAGGACTGACGGCTCAGAAGGCCCCGAGGTCCGTGTAACCGTTGTACAGGGCACCCAGCTCAAGCGGCCAGCAGCGATCGTCTTCCGAGCCGACGAGAAGCGGCTCGTAGGCGTACAGTTCGATCATCAGGTTGAGGGCGACCCAGCACTCGGCATCGTCATGGGTACCCGGATTCGCCCAGCGGCACACCGCGTGGACGCAGTAGGCGTACGACTCGATGCTCCGGTGCGCCCGATGCACCTGGCCGCGTCGCAGCCGGAACTCGTGGACGATCCCGGTGGCACCGTCCAGCAGCAGGCGCCAGTCGTCGTCCATGGTGTCGATCATGAACACCGAGTCCGGTTCCGGCAGTTCAGGGCAGGCGCGGAGGCGCCGCAGGTCCTCCTGTTCCCACTGCTCGGCGACGGGCGCGACGCAGCGCAGTCCCGCCCACGGAGTGTGCAGGCCCTTGGCGGGCAGGCCGACGTCGGTGAGGAAGTCGCGGGTCGGAGCGTGGGTGATCCGGGGATGCACCTGTTCCGGGCGCAGCCGTACCAGCCCGTCGGCGCCGAACGTCTCCTCCAGCAGCGCGCGCGTCACCCGCACCGGCGGCCGGTACGGCGCGGCGGGCGCCACCTCCTCGACTCCCGCCAGATACAGGTGCTCCTCCAGCGGCAGGTAGTCCCAGGCGATCTCGTCGAAACCCGTGATCTCCTGCCAGCTCCGGGCGACGGCGGCCAGGTCGCGGTGCGCGCCCGGACGTTCGGCGGCGGGCGGGGCCAGTCTCTCGGCCAGCTCCGGCAGGGGAATCGCGTACGCGGGCAGTCCGGGTCCGGCGGTGGGCAGCGCGGCCGCGGCCTCGTCCACGCCTCGGGACGCCGTCTCGAAGCCGTCCTGGTCCACGGTCCGGCGGGTGTGCAGCAGCCACCAGGCGGCCCGGCCGACGGGGGCGACGGCCAGGGACAACACGGAGGCGGCGGCCCTGGCGGCCGGGGTGAGGCCGTCCGTCCACGCACGGGCGACCCGCTCGGCGAGCGGCCCGGTGCCGGGGTCGGCACCTCGGGCACGGGCGGCGACGGCCGCCATCCCCAGGTTGGGGTAGACCTGGTCGGCGGTGAACGGGCCGGGCAGGCCGCCGCTCTGCTCGCCGTACCAGGCGTCGAAGGCGTCGCGGTCGGTGCAGCGCGGGTCGTCCAGGTCGAGCACGTAGTGCGGGATGTCGAGGCCGAGTTCGGCCGGGTCGCGGACCTCGACCAGGACGCAGGCCCGAGGGTCCTCCAGCACCGGGTGGATCAGGTCCTGGGCCAGGCGGCCGACGTGGCGGTGCGCGTGCGCGTCGAGGAACATGACCTCTCCCGCGCGTCCGCCACGCACGGCCGGTCGGTGTGGGCGCGCAGGCGGCCGGCGTCGCGCCCGTGGTCCTCGCGAAGCTCCTCCAACTGGTCGAAGAAGACCTGCTGGACCTTGCCCAGCGTCGGCACCACCTCGGTCAGGACCGCACGCAGCCGCCCGGCCCTCGGCTGCTCCTCCGCCAGGTTGCCCAGCCTCGCCAGCAGGCTGTCGAACCGGTAGAGCCGCAGGTCCGGCCAGTCGAGGGCCAGACTGTCGTAGGCGGGCCGCAGCCGGGAGGGAAGGTCGATCGGGTACCGCATGCCCGCGACCCTAACGGCCGGAGGCCGAAGGCCGCCTGCTTCAGTCGACGGCGAAGAAGCCGAACCGTACCCCGCGCTACTCCGGAAGGTCCCGGTGGAACAGGATTCCGTCGCTGGTGTCCAGATAGGCGAGGTCCAGCGGGATGTAGCCGTACCAGGCGGACTCGCGGGCGGCGGGCGGCGTCTCGCCGAGGGCTGCGGCCAGCCCGTTGACGTCGGCGACGAAGCACTCCTCCGGAAGCGTGTACAGGAACCCTTCGACGGTGCCCGCCGGCGGGGCGTCCACGCCTCGGTGCCGGATCGCGCCGACGCCCGTGGCCACGAAGCCGTACTCCTCGCCCAGACGGGCGCTGACGAGCGCGCCCGCGCTGCACCACTCCGCCGTCACGTCGCCCAGCCGCAGCTCGCTCGGATTCCGCTGGAGATGACGGTTGTGCGCGTAGCCCAGGACCGGGCCGCGCTCGGCGAGAGCGAGAAGGTTGGCGGCCATCATGGACCCTCGTATCCCCAGCAGCCACGCCATGCGGCCCGGCGAGGTGTCGGCCATCCCGTGGTGGTAGCGCAGCAGGCCGACCGCGGTGCGGCCGTACAGGCGGGCCCGGTGCCAGTCCTCCCGGGAGGCGCCCGGCGTGCGCATGTCGAGCAGCGCCACCAGCTCGTCGGCGAGCAGCCGCAGTTCCCTGGCCTCGGCGGAGCGGCCGAAGGACCGGGACGGCTCCATCATCGCGGCGGGCTCGGTCCATCGCTCGTCGGCGCCGAGCAGCCGGTCGAGGGTCTCCCAGGCGCAGGGGAGCGGTCCGGCCTGGGCGGCGAGGTAGGCGTGGAGCCCGGCCAGCGCCCGTCTGGGGCTCTCGGCGCCGGTGATCTCCAGCGGGCCGTCGAACCCGGCGAACCGCACCTGCTCGCCCGCAGGCCGGTCGGCGTTGTGGGCGCGCATCCAGCGGACGAGTTCGCGGTTGGCGGCGGAGGCGCCGAACTCGTGGCTGAACCCGCGTTCCATGACCTTGTCGAGGGTTCCGGCGCCCGTGGTGACGTGGTCGTCCACGATCAGGCCCCTGAGGCAGTCGCTCTCGATCGCGACGGTCCGGTAGCCCTCCCGCTCGACGAGTTGCCTGAAGAGCCCGTTGCGTACGTCGAGCAGGCGGTCCTCGCCGTGGGTGGGCTCGCCCAGGGCGAGGACTCTCGGCCGCCCCGGGAGCAGTTTCATGACGGTGTCGGCCGTGACGGCCTGGGCGATGTCCATGCCTTCGACGCTATCGTTGAACGCTCCATTGGCACTTTTCCGCGCTTTATCCGCGTATACAGCCCAGAACCCTCAAACGAGGGTCACATGTAGACAGTGGTGACCGGCAGCGAGGAGTCCGCGGGGATGTCCAGCGGGGACGGCGTGACACCCGCCGCCACCAGGTCGGAGCCCAGGGCCGCCACCATGGCCCCGTTGTCGGTGCACAGCCCCGGCCTGGGCACGCGCAGCCGTACCCCCGCCCGGTCACAACGCTCCTGGGCCAGGGCGCGCAACCGGGAGTTGGCGGCCACCCCGCCGCCGATCAGCAGGTCCTTGACGTCGTACTTCTTGCACGCCTGCAACGCCTTGCGGGTCAGCACGTCGACCACCGCCTCCTGGAAGGAGGCCGCCACGTCGGGGACGTGGACCGACTGCCCGGACGACTCGCGGGCCTCGACCCAGCGGGCGACGGCGGTCTTCAGCCCCGAGAAGGAGAAGTCGAGGGTGCCGTCGTCCATCTTGCCACGCGGGAACGCGATGGCCGAGCCGGAGCCCTCGCGGGCGGCCCGGTCGATGTGCGGCCCACCGGGGAAGGGCAGGCCGAGGACGCGCGCGACCTTGTCGAAAGCCTCACCGGCCGCGTCGTCGACGGTGGAGCCCAGGGAGATCACGTCCTGGGCCACGTCCGGCACCAGGAGCAGGGAGGAGTGACCGCCGGAGACCAGCATCGCGATGCACGGCTTGGGCAGGGGGCCGTGTTCGAGCTGGTCTACCGCGACGTGGGCGGCCAGGTGGTTGACGCCGTAGAGGGGGACGCCGAGGCCGAGGGCGTACGACTTTGCGGCGGCGACGCCGACGAGCAGCGCACCGGCCAGGCCGGGGCCCGCCGTGACGGCGACGGCGTCGATGTCGCCGAACGTCAGCCCGGCCTCGGTGAGCGCACCCTCCACAACCGGCGTCATGGCCTCAAGATGCGCTCGGGAGGCGACCTCCGGCACCACGCCGCCGAATCTGGCGTGCTCGTGCATGCTGGAGGCGATCGTGTTGGCGAGCAGTGTGTGCCCGCGCACGATGCCGACCCCGGTCTCGTCACACGAGGTCTCGATGCCCAGGACCAGGGGCTCGTCCTTGTCAGCCATCCAGCTTCCTTCTCATCATGACCGCGTCGGTGCCGTCGTCGTAGTAGCGGCGGCGGACGCCGATCTCCTCGAACGCGAACCTCTCGTACACCGCCCTGGCGCGGGGGTTGTCCGCGCGCACCTCCAGGAAGATCTCCCTGGCGCCGCGCCTGCGCGCCTCGCCGAGCAGTTCGGTGAGCATCGCGCCGCCGATGCCCCGGCTCTGGTGGCCGGCGAGCACGGCGATGGTCTGCACGTCGGCCTGGTCGCCCGCGGCGGCGAGCCCCGCGTAGCCGACGATCGCGCCCTCGTCCACGGCGACGACGTAGTGCCGGGTACGGGGCTGGTCGCCGAGTTCGCCGCGCATCATGCCCTCACTCCACGCGTCGAGCGGGAACGTCGCCCGCTCGATCGCCATGACCTCGGGCAGATCGGCCTCGGTCATCCGGCGCAGTCTCACGCCGTCACCTTCTTGGGCGGCTTGGGCTCGCTCGCGTCGGGCCGCCGCAGGTAGATCGGGCGGGGCTCGTCTAGCGGCGTCCCCGCCGCGATCCGCTCGGCCGCCAGGGCGGCCAGAAACCCGGCCAGCGGGTACGGCGGCGCCACCGCCGCCCCGAGCACGTCCGGATACAGGTCGGGCCCGGCCACCGGCAGCCCTTCGACGGGCACGTCGGCGGGCTTGTCCACGAACGGCCCGGCGACGCGGGTGCGCAGGTCGGCGTAACGGGCCCAGAAGACCTCCTTGCGCCGCGCGTCGGTGGCCACCAGGAAGGGCGTGGTGCGGCCGCTGCCGTAGGCGACGGCGTCGAGGGTGCAGATGCCGTACACGTCGGGCAGGCCGAGCGAGGCGCCGAGCCCCTGCGCGGTCATCAGCCCGACGCGCAGCCCGGTGTAGGGGCCGGGACCGGTGCCCGCGACGACGGTGGTGACCTCGCGCAGGGTGACGCGGGCCTCGGCCAGCACCCGTTGGATCGTGGGGACGAGCAGTTCGCCGTGGCGGCGGGCGTCGACCGTGGTCGACTCGGCCAGCACGCGGTCGCCGTCGTGGAGAGCGGCGGTGACGGCGGGTGTCGCGGTGTCGAAAGCCAGGACCAGCACGACGGTCTAGCCTACCGGCCCGCGCTCATGCCCATCCGGTCCGATGGCGAAGCCAGCGCATCGCCACCACACCCTGCGCACGCTGGAACGGCCGGAGCGTGGGCAGACCGGGCGGAGCGGGCAGGCCACCCTGCCACGCGAAGAACCCGGCGAGGGCGGCGACCACGCTGGTGACGGCCGGGTCCAGGGTGTCGAGCAGTTCGTGGGGCTCCGGCCCGCCCTGCATGGCGACGGACGGCAGCAGGCCGACGAGGTCGAACCAGGGCGCGCCCGTGCAGGCGTACGGCCAGTCGACCAGGTGGACGCGGTCACCGGCGAACAGGATGTTGTCGGCGCGCACGTCGGCGTGGACGAGGGCGTCACCGGCCGCCGCCTCGCCCCACTCGCTCTCCAGGGCGACCAGCTTGTCGAGGTGGCGCACCACCCAGGGATCGTCGTGCCCGGTGCCCGCGAGGTGGCGAAAGCCCTGGAAGGCGGCGCCGAAGATGTCCTTGACCGGCGGCAGCCCGGCGGGCGCCGGGGTGTGCTCGGCGGCCAGGCGCCGCAGGACGTCGCGCACACGGTCGAGTTCGTCGCGCCGCCACGGCAGGACGGGGTGGCGGCCCTCGATGTCCTCGAAGGCCAGCGCCACCCACCCGTCGAGTTCGACGTGGGCGAGCAGCCGGGGCGCGGGCACCGATTCCGGGAGCAGTGCGGCGGCCCTGATCTCGTCGCGGTAGATGCGCGTGGACTCACTGTTGGTCGCCGAGTCGACGGCCTTGACGAAGGCCCGCCCGCCGTCGGCGAGCCGCACGCGTACGGCCGCCGCAGGCGAGAATCCGCCGGTCTGGGTGACGGCCTCGACGATTCGCCCGCCGAGCCGGTCCTCGATCGCGGCCCGGACCGGCGGGTGGACCGCCTCCCAGGGGACGCGGGCTCCCGTCGCAGGTGGGACCTCAGGCTCTACTGGCATAGACGATGACGTTATCGTCGTACTCGCCCTTGGCGTAATCGAATTTCCCGCCGCACGTGACGAGTTTGAGCCCGTCATCGACGTATACGCGTTTGAGCGGGAAGTCGTCCTTGTGCACCTGCTCGACGGAGTCGACCTTGTACTCCACGACCTTGCCGTCGCTGCGCTCGACCCGGACACGTTGTCCCTTGCGCAGTTGCCTGAGCTTGAAGAAGACGGCGGGCGCGGTCTTGGTGTCGACGTGCCCGATGATCACGGAGGCGCCCTTCTCCCCCGGCACGGCGCTGTTCTTGAACCAGCCCGCGAGTTTGGGCTTCTCGTACGGCGGTAACTCGACCTCGCCGTCCTTGGTGACGCCGAGTTCCATGAGCGGCGCGTCCACGTCGATCGACGGGATGCCGATGCTCTCGGGCACGACGGCCTCGGCCGACTGCTCCGCCGTCCTGCCGAACACGACCAGCACCAGACCGGTGGCCACCCCCGCCAGCGCGACCCGTCCAGTACGCGCCATCTCAGCCCTTGCGCCGTCTGACCGCCAGCCCGACGCCTCCGGCGAGCACCACGGCGAGCAGCGCGCCTGCGGGGACGATCGGGAAGGAGGAATCCTCCTCGGCTGCGGCCTGCCCGAACGTGCCGCCGCCGCCTGCCTTGGGGGCCTTGGTGGGTACGCCGTCCGGCACGTCCTCGCCCTTGGTGATGCGGAGTTTGGCGCTGCCGACGTCGTTGGTGCCCTCGCACTTGACCTCGACGGTGTAGGTGCCGCGCTTGACGCGGGCCGACACCTCGGCGCGGCCGCGTACCCACGGGATGGCGGGTTTGGCGGTGGAGGTCGGCGAGGCGGACGGGGTGGGCGCGGGCACGGGGTCGAGCGCGACGCCGGAGACGAACGCCTTGGAGCCGGCCGTGCCGGTGTGGGCCGGCCCGCCGCTCGGCACCGGGCAGTTGGCGAGGATCCATACCTTCGAGGTCTCCCCGGCGGTGACACGGTCGGGGTTGAGGTTGACCTCGATGTCCGGCCTGCTGGCGGCCGGCGAACCGGTGGCCGTCTGGGTCACGGACGGTGAGGTGGTGGGGTCGGTGGACGCGCCGGCCGTACAACCGGCCACGCCGATCATGAGGATGGCTCCCGCGCACGCGACTCGACTGACACTAGGCACCGCCGCACCCCACTTTGCCGTCTTAATGCCGTGGCATCCGTGAAAACGACGGACGCTACCCCTCCTGATACCCAGAAATCTGGGAAAGCCATGACCAATGATCATGATTGACGCCTAAAGCGATACACGTCAAGGGTGCCAGGGTTGCCCGACGGATTCCGGCGTTTTACTCTTCGACGCGATCAGGCGGCGTGTCGTCCCACCGGCGGCCCACTCCGCGCAGGGTGACCACGCGGGCGTCGTCACCCGCCTCGCGGTCGATGTGGATCTCCAGCCGCTCCTCCGCCAGGCCCTCGACCAGGCCCTCGCCCCACTCGACCACGGTGACGGACTCCTCCAGCGAGGCGTCCAGGTCGAGGTCGTCGACCTCCAGGTCGCCGCCCAGGCGGTAGGCGTCGACGTGGACCAGCGGCGGGCCGCCGCCCAGCGACGGGTGCACGCGGGCGATGACGAACGTGGGCGAGGTGATCGGGCCGCGCACCTTGAGCCCCTCGCCGATGCCCTGCACCAGCGTGGTCTTGCCCGCGCCCAGCGGGCCGGACAGGATGACCAGATCGCCAGGACGCAGCCGGGCGGCCAGCCGGCTCCCGTACGCGCGCATCTCCTCGGCCGTCGCGAGCCTTTCCACTACCCCTCCACCTGCTTGATCAGATCGCGTAGCGCCCGGTTGACCACGGCCGGCCGTTCGAGCTGGATCAGGTGCGAGGTGTCGGGCACCTCGGTGAACTGCGCCTTCGGCAGCGCCTCCGCCATCGACCTGCTGTGTTCCGGCGGGGTGAGCCAGTCTTTGTCGCCCACCAGGATCGCGGTCGGCACGGGGTCGAGCACGTCGAGGGCCGACAGCTTGTCGTGGTTCATGAGCGCCGGGTAGAAGTTGGCGAACACCTCGGTCGGCGTGGCCCTGATCATCGACTCGGCGAAGTCGACGAGGGTGGGGCTGACGTTGCGGGAGTCGCCGAAGCCGAAGAAACGGGTGACGAGGAAGCCGATGTCGTTGCCCGCGTGGCGGGTGCGATCGACCAGTGTGCCGCCCTTGCCGAGAATCGACACCGTGCCCGGCGCGACCTTCTGCACCATCCTGGCGAACAGCGCGGGCAGCCCGAGGGTGAGTTCGGCGAGTTTGCCCGCGCTCGTGGCCAGCAACGACACGCCCTTGATCCGCTCGCCGAACAGCTCGGGGCGACGGTCGGCGAGCGCCATGATCGTCATGCCGCCCATGGAGTGGCCGACCAGCACGCACGGGCCGGGCACGAACGCGTCCAGCAGTTCGCCGAGGTCGTCGCCGAGCCGGTCGATCGTGCAGTCGTCGGCGGGGGCCCGCAGCGAGCGGCCGTGGGAGCGCTGGTCCCACAGCACGAGCCGGTGGTGCTCACGCAGTGCGCGCCACTGGTAGTGCCAGGACTCCAGGTTGAGGCAGTAGCCGTGGCACAGCACGACGGTCAGCGGCGCGTCCTGCGGGCCGTCGAGCCGTACGTGGAGGTCGACGCCGTCGGAGGTGGTGAAGGTGTGCTCGGCGCCGCCCAGTTCGCCGAACGGCTCGCTGGCCTCGGGGTCGGGGCGCAGTCTGATGCGGCCGACGGCGTACCGCTTGGCCAGGGCGAGCCCCGCGACCCCTGCGGAGGCGGCGCCGACGATCGCACCGGCGATGCCGACCTTGCGGCGTGTAGTCGTCGTCATGTCCCCTCGTACACTCTGGGCACCCGCGCGCCGATCTTCGTGATGATCTCGTGGGTGATGGTGCCGAGCCCGTCGGCCCACTCCTGCAGGGTGCTCTCGCCCTTCTCACCCGGCCCGAACAGGATGACCTCGTCGCCGGCCGAGAGGGGGTCGTCGCCCACGTCGATCATGAACTGGTCCATGCACACCCGGCCCGCGACGGCCCTGCGGCGTCCGGCGGCCAGCACCTCGACCCGGCCCGTCGCGTGCCGGAGGATTCCGTCGGCGTACCCGAGGGGGACGAGACCAAGCGTCGTCTCGCGATCTGTGACATAAAGGTGTCCATAGGACACTCCAGAGCTGTCCGGAACCCGCTTGGCCAGCGCGATCCGGGCGGTCAGCGTCATCGCCTGCCGCAGACCGAAATCGCCGAGCTCGGGGATGGGGCTCAGCCCGTACATCGCCAGACCCGGACGCACCAGGTCGTAGCGGGCCCTGGGCAGCGTGACGATCGCGGCCGAGTTGGCGAGGTGCCTGATCACGTGGGAGCCCGCCGCGCCCGCGCGCTCGGCCAGCCGCAGCGCCTCGTCGAAGGCGTCGAGCTGCAGCCCGATCGACGGGTGGCCGGGAATGTCGGCGCAGGCGAAGTGGGACCACAGGCCGACGATCTCGACCACGCCCTCCGCGCGCAGCTCCAGCGCCCTGGACACGAGTGCGGGCCAGGCGGCCGACGGCGCCCCGCCCCTGGACATGCCGGTGTCGGCCTCCAGGTGCACCCGGGCGGTGACACCCGTTTCGCGGGCGGCCTTGGCGAACTCGTCGAGGAGGCCGGGATCGGCCGCCGACAGCTCGATGTCGGCGCGCAGCGCCCGCGCGAAGTCCTCGCCGGGGGTCAGCAGCCATGACAGCACCGGGGCCGTGACGCCGGCCGCGCGCAGCGCCAGCCCCTCGCTCAGGGTGGCGGTGCCGAGGCGGCTCACGCCCGCGTCGAGGATCGCCTTCGAGACCGGGACCAGGCCGTGGCCGTAGGCGTCCGCCTTGACCGCGCCCATGAGGGGGACACCGCCCGTGTGCTCGGCGAGCACGGCGATGTTGTGCCTGATCGCGGCGAGGTCGATGCGGGCCTGGGCCGGAGACGTCATCTCTCCAGTCTGTCAGCTGAGCCGGGTGCCCGAGCCGGTTCCAGCCCGTTCCAGCCCTTTCAGCCCAGAGACCGGATGGCCTCGGGGATCGCCGCCACCACGTCCGTCGTGACGAGCGGGACGCCGTCCGCCGCCAGCCGTCCGGCCACGCCGTGCACGTAGGCGGCGCACGAGCCGGCGTCGTAGCAGCTCAGCCCCTGGGCCAGCAGCGCGCCCGCCACCCCGGCCAGCACGTCGCCGGTGCCCGCCGTGGCCAGCCACGGGGTACCCGTCCTGTTGACCCTGACCGGCCGGTCCTCCTCGGCGACCACCGTCGTCGAGCCCTTGAGCAGCACGGTCACGCCCAGCTCCGCCGCCGCCCTGCGGGCGTGCTCCAGCCGGGCCGCCTCGATACGCGCACCGGGCACCCCGATCAGCCGCGACAGCTCGCCCGCGTGCGGCGTGATCAGCGTCGGCGCGGTACGGCGCAGCAGCGCCCGCTCCCCCGCCGCGAGCGTGAGCGCGTCGGCGTCCACCAGCACCGGGACGTCACTCGCCAGTACCTGGGCGGCCAGCTCGCGGGCGAACCCGCCGGTGCCGAGGCCGGGCCCCAGTACCCACGCCTGCACGCGGCCCACGCCGCCGAGGTCGGGGCCGTCCAGCTCGGTGATGACGGCCTCCGGCCAGGCGGCGCGCACCTGGGCGACCGGCGCCGACGTGCCCGCGTAGCGGACCATGCCCGCGCCCGCCCTCAGCGCACCGCCGACGGCCAGCACCGCGGCGCCCGTGTAGCTCTCGCTGCCCGCGACGATCCCGACGACGCCCCTGCGGTACTTGTCCGACTCGGCGACCGGCCTCGGCAGCAGGTCGGCCACGTCGGCGCCGGTGAGGGCGCCAGTGTCGGCGTCCGGCAGGTGAGGGCCGAGGCCGATGTCGACGAACTCCAGCGCACCCGCGAACCCGGCTCCCGGATCGACGAGCAGGCCGGTCTTGCACGCGCCCATCGTCACCGTGACGTGCGCGCGCACGGCCGCGCCGGCGACCTCGCCGGTGCCGGCGTCCACGCCGCTCGGGACGTCCACGGCCACCACGAGCGCGTCCGCCTCGCCCGCCCGCCGGGCCAGCGCCGCGTACGGCTCGCGCAGCGCGCCCGTCGCGCCGATGCCGACCAGGCCGTCGACGATCAGGTCCGCGGCGTCGAGGGCGCTCTCGTCGGCGATCCGGCCGCCGTGCTCCAGCAGGGCCGCCAGGCCCGCCTCGTGGGTTCTGGAGCCTGCGAGGACGGCCTCGACCCTGGCTCCGCGCGCGGCCAGGCGGGCGCCCGCGTACAGGGCGTCGCCGCCGTTGTCGCCGCTGCCGACGAGGAGGGCGACGCGGGCGCCGTACACGCTGGGGAGCAGCCGCGCGCACACGGCGGCCAGGCCGGTGGCCGCGATCTGCATGAGAGACCCCTCGGGGACGCGCGCCATCAGCTCCCGCTCGGCATCGCGCACCTGGTCGGCGGTGTAGGCGGTCAGCATCCAGCCCTCCGCGAGCCGACGGTGCAGGCGGTGCGGGCCGTACGGGCGGTGCGGGTGGTCAGCATGCAGCCCTCCGTGAGTCGGTGGTGCAGGAGGTCGGCATCTAACCCTCCGCGATCACGTAGGCGATCGCCAGGCCGGCGTCGTGGCTGAGGGAGACGTGCCATCGTTTGACGCCGAGGCCGTAGGCGTAGTCGGCGGCCTTGCCGGTGATGCGGAGTTCAGGCCGGCCGTTCTCGTCGCAGCGGACCTCGGCGTCGAGGTGCGACAGGCCGCTGGGCGCCCCGAGCGCCTTGGCGACGGCCTCCTTGGCGGCGAACCGGGCCGCCAGTGAGTGCACGGCTCGCCCGTCGGCCTCCTCGTCGGTGAAGAGCCTGGCCTTGAGGCCGGGCGTGCGCTCCAGCGCCTCCCGAAACCGCTCGACGTCGACGACGTCCACCCCCACGCCCAATATCATCCTCCCAGGCTAGACCCCCGTTTCCCGGCTTTCTCCCCGCCGCCCCACAAACCCCATCAGCTGTCCCGTCCCGGCCTGCTCTCTGCCGCAACTCACCCTGCTTTTCCGTTACGGCCCAGCCTGCGCCCCCACCGCCCACCGCCGCGCGCTGACGGCCTCTCCGCGCGCCATTCGGCCGCGCCGCCTTCTCGCCGCCACGCCGCACTGTCGGCCTTCTTCCACGCCCGCCCTGCGGCGCCGTAGGGGTTGCGCCGATCACCGCCGCCGGGCTCCTCACCGCACCGGCGCAAGAGCGGCTACTCGCCGCGCCCGCGCGAGGAGGAGCTTGAGGTGTCGTGTGGAGAGGAGGGGGTGAGCGGGAGTGGGGGTGACCGTGCGGCGTGGCGGTGGGGAGCCGGGAGCGGGCGAGTGGCGCACGGAGAGGCCGTCAGCGCGGGGCGGCGGGCGGCGGGGGCGCAGGCTGGGCCGTAACGAAGAGACCGCCTGAGCCATCATGAAGAGAAGGAGAAAGCCCCTGACGGAAGGCGACGGGGGGCGCGTCGCTACGCTGCCAAGAGTGAACAACGGCTACGTGGAACTGAGCAGGGAGCAGTGGAGCGAGCTCCGCAAGAACACGCCCTTGACTCTCACCGCAGACGAGCTGGAAGGCCTCCGTGGCGTCGAGGACCCCATCGACCTGACCGAGGTCACCGACATCTACCTCCCTCTCACCCGTCTCCTCAACCTGCACTACACCGGCTCCAAGCAGCGCAGCAGCGTCCTGAGCGCCTTCCTCGGCCACCCCGAGAAGCACGTCCCCTACATTCTCGGCATCGCGGGCAGCGTCGCCGTCGGCAAGTCCACCACCGCCCGCCTCCTGCACACCCTGCTGGCCCGCTGGCCCGAGCACCCGCACGTCGAGCTGATCACCACCGACAGCTTCCTCCACCCGAACGCGGTCCTGGAGTCCCGGGGCATCATGCATCGCAAGGGCTTCCCCGAGAGCTACGACCGCCGTGCCCTGGTCAGGTTCGTGGCGGAGGTGAAGGCGGGCGTCCCCGAGGTGGCCGCCCCCATCTACAGCCATCTCGAATACGACATAGTCCCCGGCGCCCGGCAAATCATCAAAAATCCGGATATCTTGATCATCGAAGGGCTCAACGTCCTCCAGCCCGCCCCGCCCACCGCCCTGGCCGTCAACGACTACTTCGACTTCTCCATCTACGTCGACGCCAAGGTCGAGGACGTCCGCACCTGGTACGTCGAGCGCTTCCACCAGCTCCGCCGCACCGCCTTCGAAGACCCCAAGTCGTACTTCAAGTACATCGCCGAGCTGTCGCACGAGGAGGCCACCGCCTTCGCCGTCGAGGTCTGGCGCGACATCAACGAGCGCAACCTCGTCGAGAACATCGCCCCCACCCGCGGCCGCGCCGACCTCGTCCTGCAGAAGGACGCCGACCACTCCGTCAGGCGGGTACGGCTGCGGCGGACGTGACCACGGCCGCCTCCTCCATCACATAGGCCCCGAACCGGCCCTGGCAGCCCTGGTCGTCGATGTCGGAGAACCAGCAGTGCTCGCCGTCCGAGTGACAGGTGTCGTACGTCATACACCACAGCCTGCCGCGGCCCTGTCAACAGACCATCAATGTCCGATAGCCGACAATAGGCGCGTGCTACACCTGCGAATGATCACCCCGTCCGCGAGGACCGACGAGGTCCTCGCGGCGCTGGACTTCTGCGCCGGCGTCACCAACGTCGTCGTGGTGCCCGGCGCCGCCCGCCAGCCTGCGGGCGACGTGGTTCTCTGCGACCTGGCCCGCGAGGCCGCCAACGAGGTCCTCGGCCGCCTGAAGTGGCTGGAGGAGGCGGGCTCGATCGCCGTCGAGAACGTGGACCTGGCGCTGTCGCGCGTCGCGGAGGAGGCGGTCGAGGAGGCACCGGGCGAACCGGACGACGCCGTCGTCTGGGCGGACCTCACCCGCAAGGTCTACAACGACTGCCGGATCACCTGGGCCTATCTGGCCTTCCTGACCATCGCCACCCTGCTGGCGGGCATCGGCGTGCTGCAGAACTCGCCCATCCTCATCGTCGGCGCGATGGTGCTCGGCCCCGAGTTCGGCGCCGTGGCCGCCATCTGCTTCGGCCTCATGCACCACCGTGGCCGCCTGGTCGTCGAGTCGCTGCGCACCCTGATCACGGGCTTCACCTTCGCCATCGCGATCACCTACGTCTGCGCGGTGGTCGCCGCCTGGCTCGACTGGATCACCATCGCGAACCTCCAGATCAACGAGGAGGTGCGGTTCATCGTCCTGCCCGACCGCTGGTCGTTCCTCGTGGCGATGCTCGCGGGCGCGGCGGGCGTGCTGTCGATCACGGCGGGCAAGTCGGCCTCGCTGGTCGGCGTCTTCATCTCGGTGACCACCGTCCCCGCCGCCGGCTACATGGCGGTCGCGCTGGCGCTGCGCGACTGGGGCGAGGTCTCCGGCTCGGTCGCCCAGCTCGCCCTGAACATCGCCGGGATGGTCGTCGCGGGAACCGCGACCCTGGTACTCCAGCGCAAACTCTGGCCTCAGGTAGGACGCTCTTCCTCCTCATGAACGACGACCTGGCCCGAAACCGGGCGGTAGTGTCCCGCTCATGCACATCCTCGCCACCGAGGGGCTGACCAAGCGCTTCCCCACCGTGACGGCCCTCGACAGCCTCACGGTCGGCGTCGGACCCGGAGTCACCGGCCTGGTCGGGGCCAACGGCGCGGGCAAGTCGACACTGATCAAGATCATGCTCGGTTTGCTCCCGCCGTCCTCGGGCACCGCCAGGGTGCTCGACCTCGACGTGGGCACGCAGGGCGAGCGCATCCGGCGCCTCGTCGGCTACATGCCCGAGCACGAGTGTCTGCCGCCCGACGTGTCCGCCACCGAGTTCGTCGTCCACCTGGCCCGCATGTCCGGCCTGCCGCGAACCGCCGCCCGGGAACGGGCCGCCGACGTGCTGCGCCACGTGGGGCTGGCGGAGGAGCGCTACCGGCCGATCGGTGGTTACTCCACCGGTATGAAGCAGCGAGTCAAGCTCGCGCAGGCGCTCGCCCACGACCCAAAGCTGATCTTCCTGGACGAGCCCACCAACGGCCTCGACCCGCGCGGACGCGACGAGATGCTCCATCTCATCCGCCGCATCGGCACCGAGTTCGGCATCAGCGTGCTGGTCACCAGCCACCTGCTCGGCGAGCTCGAACGCGTCTGCGACCACGTGATCGTGATCGACGGCGGGCGGCTGCTGCGCTCGTCGGCGATCACGGAGTTCACGCAGGCCACCCAGAGCGTCACCGTCGAGGTCGAGGAGGGCACGGAGCCGCTGGCCGAGCGCCTGCTCGCAGCGGGCCTCAAGGTCAGCCGGCACGGCCGTACGCTGCTCGTGGGAGTCACCGGGCCGCAGACGTTCGACGCGATCCGCGACGCCGCCGTCGACCTCGACCTGTGCCTGATCAGGCTCGAACAGGCCCGCCACCGCATCGAGGACGTCTTCAGGGAGGAGGAGGCCGGTGTCTGAGATCTACGACATCGGGTACCGCCACTACGAGGGGCCCCGGCTCGGGCGCGGCCACTCCGCCCGCGCACTGGCCGTCCACAGCCTGCGGGGGATCTTCGGACTCGGCCGCCCGGCACGCAGCAAGATCATGCCGTTCCTGCTCGCCACCATCATGGTCCTGCCCGCCGTGGTGTCGATCGCGATGATGGCGCTGATCCAGCAGCGCGCCATGTCCTACAGCTCCTTCGCGGTCGTCATGCAGGCGGTCGTCGCGATCTTCCTGGCCTCGCAGGCGCCCACCGCCGTGGCGCCCGACCTCCGGCACCGGGTGCTTCCGCTGTACCTGTCCCGGCCGGTGAGCGTGCCCGAGTACATCGCGGCCAAGGTGAGCGCGATGACGGTGGCGGTCTTCGCGATCGTCGCGGTGCCGCTCACGATCATGTACGTCGGCGAGCTGCTGATCGACCTGCCCGGCCCGCCCAGCACCGAGGAGTATCTCGGCGCGATGGCGATGGCCCTGGTGCTGGCGCTGCTGGTGTCGACGTTCGGTCTGGCGCTGGCCTCGCTGACGCCGCGCAGGGGCCTCGGCGTGGCCTCGGTGATGGCCGTCTACCTGCTCACGCTGGCCGCCGTGCCGATCGTCTACGCCACGCTGACGTCCATGGGCGAGGACGCGGCCGCCAGGTGGGCCTGGCTGCTCAACCCCTTCTGGCTCGTGGACGCCCTGCAGGTGTCGCTGTTCGGCACCACGCCCAACTCCGAGGGCGGCTACCCCGCAGGCCCCGCCCCGGCCCTGATCGTGCTGGCGCTGCTGGCCCTGGCGATCGGCGTGCTCACGGCCCGCTACCGGAAGGCGGCCGCCCAGTGAACGTCGAACTCGCCCAGGTCTCGCGCTGGTACGGCAACGTGGTGGCGGTCAACGACGTCACGATGACGATCCGGCCGGGGGTGACGGGCCTGCTCGGCCCGAACGGCGCGGGCAAGTCCACGCTGCTGCACATGATGGCGGGCTTCCTGGCCCCCTCAGGCGGTACGGTCACCCTCGACGGCCAGCGGATCTGGAAGAACCACCGCATCTACCGAAATATCGGTTTGGTTCCGGAGCGGGAGGGCGTCTACGGATTCCTCACCGGCTGGCAGTTCGTCCTGTCGGCCGCCCGCCTCCACAACCTGCCCGACCCCGCCGCGGCCGCCGAACGCGCCCTGGCCACCGTCGACATGACCGGCCCCAAGGACCGGCGCGTCGAGACGTACTCCAAAGGCATGCGCCAGCGCGTCAAGGTCGCCGCGGCACTCGTCCACGAACCCGGCGTCCTCCTGCTCGACGAGCCCTTCAACGGCATGGACCCCCGCCAGCGCCTGCACCTCATGGACCTCATCCGCACGATGGGCGCCGAAGGCAAGACGATCCTGTTCAGCTCGCACATCCTCGAAGAGGTCGAACGGGTCGCCCAGCACATCGAGGTCCTCGTCGCCGGCCGCCACGCCGCCTCCGGCGACTTCCGCCAGATCAGGCGGCTCATGACCGACCGCCCCCACCTGTTCCGCATCCGCTCCAGCGACGACCGGCGCCTGGCCGCCGCGCTCATCGTCGACGGCTCCTCCGGCGGCGTCAGCCTCGGCCCGGACGGACTGGAGGTCCAGGCGCTCGAGTTCCGGCGCTTCACCTGGCTGCTGCCCCGCGTCGCCCGCGCCGAGGGCATCCACCTGCACCAGGTCTCCCCCGCCGACGAGGACCTGGAGAGCGTCTTCTCCTACCTGATCAACCGGAGCGCCTAGTGAACACCGTCGTCGCCGGCATCACCTACCGGGCGCTTCTCGGCAGGCGCCGCATCCTGCTGCTCCTCCTGCTGCCGCTGGCGCTCATCGCACTGGCCGTCATGCTGCGCCTGACCGGCAACACCGACCAGCGCACCCTGGTCCTGCTGATGGAGACCTTCGCCGTCGGCACCATGCTCCCGCTGCTCGGCCTCATCGCGGGCACCGGCGTCATCGCCCCCGAGATCGACGACGGCACGATCATCCACCTGATGTCCAAGCCGATCTCCCGGCCGGTGATCGCGCAGACGAAGTTCCTCGTCGCCGCCTCGCTCATGGTGCTGTTCGCCACCGTCCCCACCTACGTCGCGGGCTGGCTCCTGCTCCGCAACGAGGACGGCATCGCGCCCGGCTTCGCCCTCGGCACCCTGTTCGGCGGCATCGCCTACGCGGCGATCTTCCTGCTGCTCGGCGTCCTCACCCGCCACGCCGTCACCATCGGCGTCATCTACGCACTGGTCTGGGAGGGGCTCGTCGGCCAGTTCGTCACCGGGGCGCGCGACTTCTCCGTGCAGCAGTGGGCCAAGGCCATCGCCGACGAGGTGTCCACCTCGCCCTTCTTCGAGGCGGACGTGTCGCTGGGCTTCGCCGTACCCGCGCTGGTGGTCGTCACGGTCGGCGCGGTCGTGTGGACGGGCCTGCGCCTGCGCTCCTTCTCACTCACCGGGGACGAGTGACACACTCCTGCGTATGACGGAGATCGTCGTCGCCTTGATCGGCTTGTTCGGCGCGCTCGTGGCCACCGGGTTCGGCTTCTTCCAGTGGCGCAGGACCCACCAGGCGGCCACGGCGGCGCCCAAGCCCAAGCCCCCGGTGCGGCTCACCCGGACCGAGGAGAAGACGCTCGGCCGCCGCCGGGTGGGCCTGCTGGACCGGCTCACCGACGACATGCGCCACATCTCCCTGCTCAACCGCCCCAAACCGCTCAACATCGAGAGCCTGTACGTCCAGCTCCGCGTCCACGACCAGCAGCCGCTGCGCTTCATGCACCGCGAGGAGCTCCAGGAGTTACGCGGCCGCGAACTCGACGACCTCATCACCCTGACCAGGGCCCGCAAGAAGGAGCACCAGGCCGAGATCCTGACCCCCGAGGACGCGCTGGCGCGCTTCCGCCGCATCGTGGTCCTCGGCGACCCCGGCGCCGGCAAGACCACGATGCTGCGCTACCTCGGCTTCAAGTCCGCGACCGACGAGATCCTGCCCGTCTTCGTCGAACTGCGCAGGCTGGTGCGCGCGGAGGGCGGGCTGCTCGACCACGTCAGGCAGCGCTGGGAAGAACGGTACGGCGAGCAGGACGCCGACGGGCTCGTGGACCACGCGCTGGCCGCCGGAACCGCCGTCCTGCTCATCGACGGCCTCGACGAGGTCCTCGGCGGCGAGAGCGCCGACGAGGCCGACGCCACCTACCGGCGGGTCGTCCAGGAGGTGGACCGCCTCGCCGCCCGCTACCCGAACGCCCGCATCGCCGTCACCTGCCGAAGGGCCGGATGGCGGGGCCAGTTGCCCGCCTTCAGGACCCTGGAGGTGCTCGACTTCGACGACTCCCAGATCGAGACGTTCATCCGGAACTGGTTCGCCGACAACCCCGACAAAGCACGCAAACTCTCGGCCGCGCTGGGACGCAGCAGCCGCATCCACACCCTGAGTGCCAACCCGCTGCTGCTCTCGCTCATCGCCATCGTCTTCGAGAGCGACCTCGAACTGCCGGAGCGCCGCTCCAAGCTCTACGCGCGCACCATCGAGGTACTGCTCACCGAGTGGGACGCCAAACGCGACATCAAACGGTTCCCGCGCTTCACCGCCGACCGCAAACGCGACCTGCTGGAGGAGATCGCCTGGCACTTCCAGCGCCAGGGCCTCGCCTACTTCCCCCGCGACGAACTGCTCGCGATGATCGCCGACTTCCTGCCCTCGATCGACCTAGACCCGGGCGAGTCCGCCGCCATCCTCGACGAGATCGTCGAACATTACGGCCTGCTCAAGGAGCAGGCCCACGAGGTGTACGGTTTCCTGCACCTGACCATCCAGGAGTACTTCGCCGCCGAGGTCGCCGCCCGCATCGGCGCCCCGGCCATCGCGGAGATCTCGGCGGTGCGACACGACCCGTGGTGGGAGGAGGTCATCCTGCTCCTGGCCGGACGCCTCCACGACGCCACCCCACTCCTCCTGGCCCTGCTGGGCCACGCCCAGGACAGCCCCGAGGTGACCGGCCCCCTCGCCGCAGACGACGACCTCTTCCACGGTGACCTGCTCCTGGCGGCCCGCTGCCTGGGCAGCACCCCCCGCGTCAAGGCGCCGTGGCTAAGGGCCAGGATCGTCGAGGAACTGGGCGAGGTGATGCTGACCACGCCGGTGGAGTCGCTGGCGGAGCAAGTCACAGAACTGTTCGCCGAGGTGGGAACCAGCGGACTCGCCGCGATCGAATCACGGCTGAACGAACTGGGTCCCGATCGCCTCGAAGTCCTTACTGAGGCACTCGGCCTGTTCGCCGACGGCGACGAGCCAGTTCCGGTCAAGGAATTCAACGCCGCAGTCAAGGACGTCGATCTGACTCACGAGACCAGCGCGCCACTGATCATGGAGTGGATGGAACGACTGGCGCCCAACGTCGCCCACGAGGGCGGGGTGGCCCCATTGGCGCGTCTTGCCGAGGCCGCCGGCACGCTAGGTCTCGCCTCGGCCATTCCCCTCCTCTGGCAGGTCCACGATCTCGCACTGGAGCACACCCACGCCGACGACGTCCTTCATGACGCCAGAGCGGCGCTGGTCAGGCTCGGTGAGATCGACATCGAGGAACTCTGGGAGCTGGCTGCGCACAACTCTCACGCCTTCGACCTTCGCCTGTCCGAGACCCTCGTCTCCCTCAGCGCGCCGACCAGAGTCCTCGCAGGAATCACCGACCACCGGCTCAGCCCACGAGTCGTGACTCGATTCACCTATGAACTGCGCACCAACTGCACTGACGACCTCGCGGCGCCCATTCTGACGCTCCTGAACGACGCCACGATTCCCTGGCCGAACCGCTGGAGACTCGCCGAGATCCTCAAAACGATCGACGCCGGCTCCGACCTGCTCAAGGTGATGGAAGACCATCAGGTCCATCCCATGGTCCGCCTGGGCGTCGCCGCCACGCTTGCGGCTCACGGCAATCACGAAGGCGTCGCCTTCCTGCTGGCGCGACTGTCGAACGGCGCCATCGAGACAAGGGCTCGCGATCCGCTCAACCGGCTCGCCTACATCGATCCGTACTTCGACCCGCGTTTCCACGTCTACTCAGCACTGGCCCGGTCCGAGGACCCGCACGCCATCGCCACCCTGCTGGCCCGCTTCGACCACCTGGTGGCCGTGAAGCCGCCCACGCCAAGAGAACCGTTGCTGTCCTACGAATGCGACACTCTGGTCAGTGCCCTGGCGGCCACAGCAGGTGAGCAGATCACACTTCGCCTGGTGAACCTACTCGAAGGCTTGCCGACCTTCGTCCACCTTGTCCCTTTCAACAACCTCGTGCGCAGCATCGCCCAAGTCGTCCCCTCGTCACTCACCGCCGAGATTCTCAGACGGATACGCGAGATCACCTTGCCGGCCACAGCTACGGTGTCCATTTCGACACTCCTGAATCGGGTGTCAGCAGTGGGGCAAGACAAAGCAACCGCTTACGAACTGGTGAAAATCATCAACGACCCCGGCTCGCTTTGGGACCAGGACCTCGCGCGGGACGCTCTCTGTCAGGTGTGCAAGAAGGCCGGCGTCCGCGTCTACCCCGACGGGCGGGTGGAGTGAGCTTCGGGCACGGTTTCCCGTACCCGAAGACTCTCTACACGCAGGACGTGCGCACGACCTCGGCCAGCCGGTCCGCGACCTGGGTGGCCTGCTCCTCCGACGCGGCCTCCACCATGACGCGGATCATCGGCTCGGTCCCGCTGGGCCGGATCAGCACCCGCCCGGTCTCGCCGAGTTCGGCCTCCGCCTCACCGACGGCGGCGACCAGTGCGGGGACCGCGGCCTTGCCCTTGTCGACGTCCTTGACGTTGATCAGAACCTGCGGCAGCGGCGTCATGACACCGGCCAGCTCCCGCAGCGACCGGCCCGACCTGGCCACGACCGACAGCAGGTGCAGCGAGGTCAGCAGCCCGTCACCGGTGGTCGCGTGATCGAGCATGATCACGTGCCCGGACTGCTCACCGCCCAGGTTGTAACCGTCGGCCTTCATGCGTTCGAGCACGTAGCGGTCACCGACCGACGTCTCGATCACGCCGATTCCCGCCTCGCGCATCGCCAGCTTGAACCCGAGGTTCGACATCACGGTCGCGACCACCGTGTCGCCGGACAGCGCGCCGCGTGCCTTCATGTCGGCCGCCAGCACCGCCATGATGCGGTCGCCGTCGACGATCTGCCCGGTGTGGTCGACGGCCAGGCAGCGGTCGGCGTCGCCGTCGTAGGCGATGCCGAGATCGGCGCCGCGTGAGACGACCACCTGCTGGAGCTTGTCCAGGTGGGTGGAGCCGTACCCGTTGTTGATGTTGAGCCCGTCGGGGCGCGCCCCGATGGCCTCCACCCGTGCGCCCGCGCGCACCAGCGCCTCGGGCGCCACCGTGTGCGCGGCGCCGTGGGCGCAGTCGACGACCACGTTCAGGCCGTCGAGGCTGCCGTCGACGGTCGTCAGCAGATGGGAGATGTAGCGGTCGGCCTCGCCGTAGGCGTCGCGCACCCGGCCGACGGCCGAGCCGACGGGCCGGTTCCACTCCTCGCCGAGCCGCCGCTCGATCTCGTCCTCGACCGCGTCGGACAGCTTGAAGCCGCCCCTGGCCACGAACTTGATGCCGTTGTCCGGCGCCGGGTTGTGCGAGGCCGAGAGCATGATGCCGAGGTCGGCGCCGAGCGCGGCCGTGAGGTGGGCGACGGCCGGGGTGGGCAGCACGCCGAGGCGCAGCACATCCACTCCGGACGACGCGAGGCCGGCGACCACTGCGGCCTCCAGGAACTCTCCTGAAGCCCGGGGGTCCCGGCCTACGACCGCGACGGGCCTCTTCTGACCCGTCGCGGCGAACGCGCCTGCATCGCCGAGGACGTGGGCGGCTGCCACGGACAGGTCCATGGCGAGTTCCGCCGTGAGGTCGCGACCCGCGACCCCACGTACCCCGTCGGTGCCGAAAAGGCGCGCCAATTTAGCGCTTGCTGTACTGCGGAGCCTTGCGGGCCTTCTTGAGGCCGTACTTCTTCCGCTCCGTGGCGCGGGCGTCACGGGTGAGGAAGCCGGCCTTCTTCAGCGGCGGGCGGTTGTTCTCGACGTCCAGGATCGCCAGCGCGCGGGACAGGCCCATGCGCAGCGCACCGGCCTGGCCGGTCACGCCGCCGCCGTCGATGCGGGCGATGACGTCGAAGGCCTCCTCGGCACCGAGCACCACGAAGGGCTCGTTGACGATCTGCTGGTGGACCTTGTTCGGGAAGTAGACGTCCAGCGAACGGCCGTTGATCGTCCACTTGCCGGTGCCGGGGACGATGCGCACGCGGGCGATCGCCTCCTTGCGGCGGCCGGTGCCGTACGAGTTGCCCGTGGTGACGGGCTTGCGCACGGGAGCGTCGGCGCTGGCAGCGGATTCGGTGGTGTACTCGGACGGGAAGTCCTCGCTGGAGACTTCCTCCAGTTCGGCCTCGACGACCGTCTCGACACCGGTGGGCTCAGCCACGGTTCTCCTCTAACTCTTTCGAACTACTACTGGGCGATCTGGGTGATCTCGAACGGCACAGGCTGCTGGGCCTGGTGCGGGTGCTCGGTACCCGCGTAGACCTTGAGCTTCTTGGCCATCTTCCGGCCGAGGGCGTTCTTGGGGAGCATGCCCTTGACGGCCTTCTCGACCGCCCTCTCGGGACGCTTCTCCATGAGCTCGCCGTAGGTCACGGAACGCAGACCGCCCGGGTAGCCCGAGTGACGGTACGCCTTCTTCTGCTCAAGCTTGTTGCCGGTCAGAGCCACCTTGTCAGCGTTGATGACGATGACGAAGTCGCCGGTGTCGACGTGGTTGGCGAAAATCGGCTTGTGCTTGCCGCGGAGCAGGATCGCGACGTGGCTGGCCAGCCGGCCCAGCACGACATCGGTCGCGTCGATGACGTACCACTGACGTTCGACGTCAGCGGGCTTCGGTGAGTACGTGCGCACGGTCGTTGCCTTATCTTGCTCGGCGTCTTCGGGTGCTGTCGGAGGTGACAGCTCTTTGTCGGTCGGTGCGGGCGCACGACAGCCCGGACCTTCCGTCTCCACCGTGATCGGGAGATGACGCCGGACGCGCCGCGCATCGGTCGCGATGGACCGGATGCACACAACAAGCGACTAGGCTACCTCAACTCCAGGAGTGACGGGTAACCAGCGCAGAGTCTACCTGACACAGAACGGTTCTATTTCGGTTCCCTGGGACCCCTTCTTCACGCAGGTCGCCCCTCCTTATCGTGGGCCGCGGTATGTGGCAGCGTTCTCGCACCCGGCGGACCCAGCGGATCGGCATCCGGCGCCGTAACCATCTGGGTCTGCTCGCCTGCCTTTGCGCGGCCGTCTTCGCCGGGGTCCTGCTCGGCCGGCTGACCGATCCGCATCCGTCCGGCGAGCAGATCTTCCTCAACGACACCTCGCCGCCGACCTCGGCCGCCGCCGTACCGACGCAGAAGAAGCAGCCGCAGGCCCAGCGCATCCCCCGCGAGGCCGGAACCTCGGCGCCCTCGTCGCGGCTCGGCCGCGCCCCGTCCAAGGCGCTCACGCCGTCGCCGAGGCCGCGCGCGAACGACAACGAGGTGATGGGGCAGCCCCCCGGCGACCCCACGCAGGTACTCGGCGGCGACGACACACGGCTCGCGCCCGACCTGGCCGGGCGGGTCGTCACCCTCACCAACGCGGCCCGCGCCGGACGCGGCTGCGACCCGCTGCGCGTCGACGGCAGGCTCACCCGCTCGGCCCGCGCCCACGCGCTGTCGATGGCCCGCACGGGGCAACTCGACCACGACTCCCCCGACGGGTCCTCGCCGTGGGACCGCATGGAGCGCGCCGGCTACAGCCAGGGCGCCGCCGAGAACATCGGCAGCGGCTACTCCACCGCCGACGAGGCCGTTGACGGGTGGATGGCCAACCCCGCGCACCGGCAGAACATCCTCAACTGCTCCATCCGCGCCATCGGCGTCGGCGTCGCCACCGGTCCGACAGGCCTGTGGTGGACACAGGATTTCGGGTACCGATGACCATCACACGGTAATCTCGCGGCATGGGTTTCCCCAAGAAACGCCCCGCCGAGTCCGAGCCCGACGCGCAGCCCACCCGGCAGAAGACCACGTGGAGCCCCTATGACGAGAGCTCTCGGGCCCGCGGCCCGATCATCTTCGTGGTCGGGGGCGTCGCCATCCTCGGACTGCTGGCAGGCGGGCTCGTGGTGATGTGGAACATGGACTCGCCGTCCACGGCGCAGTCCGCCCCCAGACGCGTCTCCGCGCCGCTGCCGTCGGCGCCGCCCGGCGAGTTCGGCTACGCGGGCTCGCGCAAGACCGACCCCCAGCCGCTCACGGTCAAGGAACTGTTCGGCCAGAAGACGATCACGCAGGGCGGCCGTACATACTCGCTCGCCGCCACCAAGAAGGACAAGAAGTGCGGCGACGGCGTCGTCGGCGACAAACTCGTGAAGGCCCTCAAGGCCGCCAAGTGCAGCCAGATGATCCGGGCCAGCTACCGCGACAAGAGCGGCAAGATCATGGGCACGGTCGGCATCGCCAACCTCTCCACCTCACGCAACGCCGCCAAGGTCGCCGCGGTCGGCGGCAAGAAGCGCGAGGTGTACCTCAAGGCGCTGCCCGGCAAGGACTCCGTCACCAAGAAGCTCGGTTCGGGCTCCGGCGCGGCCGAGGTCTGGACCCACGGCCACTACGCGGTGCTGGTGTGGTTCCAGAAGTCCGACGGGTCGGCGCCGGACAAGAAGAGCGGCAAGCAGCTCGCGCAGGCGGCCGACGACGTCACCAAGCTGACGGTCTTCAAGGCGCTCGACGCCCGCTCGGTGTCCGGGTACCCCAGCTGACCTGCGGACGCGCCGGGGAATCGCCCATACCGGCATGTCGATCATGCGAGTCTCGCTAGGCTCACGGCTATGCGTGGCCAGGAAGCTGGGTCTGAGGACGAGCGTAGAGACGAGAGCGGCCCGGCGACCCCGCCGCCGAGTTTCGGCCTGCCTTCGGACAGGTACGGCGACGGGCCCGCCTACTCGCCGCCGCCCTTCGACGGCCCCGGCGAGGGCGCTGTGACGGGGGCCTCCGGAGAGCACCCTGCGGGCAAGCCGTGGGAGGTGGCCGACGACGACGCCGGGCCGTACGACTGGTACGCCGACGTCGGCGACCGTGCCCCCCAGGCCCCGGGCACCCCGCCTCCGACCACACCCGCGCCACCACACGCGGCACCGACCACACCGTTGACCACGGTGCAGCCGGTGCTCCCTGCCACCACACCGCTGAACACCGCGAACCCGGCGCAGCCCGCGCCACCGTCGCCCCAGAGCTCCGCGCCTCACAACCCGGCGCCGCCGTCACCGCAGGGTTTCCCACCACACGACCCGGCGCCGCCGTCACCGCAGGGTTTCGCGCCTCACAGCCCGGCGCCGCAGAACCCTGCGCCGCCCCTGCCTCCGAGCGCGGCACCCTTCGTGCCGCTGGGAACGGCGTCGCCCGCCGCTGCCGTACCACCGGACACGGCGCGCTTCCCCCGTCAGAACCCCACGCCGGACCCCGCCTCCGCGCCCACGACCGGCATGACCGTGCCGCCCTCCGAGCCGCCCGCCCCCACCTGGGATCCGCCGCAGACCTTCACCGCCGCGGCGGCCGGGATGCCGGTGTGGACACCCGACACCCCGGTCATGCCTCCGTGGCCCGCCGCCACCGGTGAGCCCATCCCCGGCTCCGACCCGGACGCGCCGAGCCCTCAGCACCCCCACACCCCCCGGACGCAACCGACCGAGGGCCCCACATCTCCTGCTTCAGGCCCACAGCCGCTGCCCCACGCGTCCGGCCCGCACCCCTCCCCCGCAGTCGGGGCTCAGGCCACCCCGCCCGGGTCAGACCCGCACACCTCGCCGGCCGCAGGCCCGCAGGCCATCCCGCCCGGCCCGCAGCCGTCCCCGGACGACGCCGGTGGCCCTGCCGCCGGTGGCGCGCAGGAGCGGATCCCCGACCTGCCGTTCAGCGCCGAGATCTGGGGCCCGAAGCCCACCCTGCCTTCTCCCAGGGAGCCCATCACCCTGCCTCCCGCCAAGGACACCCCCGCCCCCTCCGAGAGCTCGCCGCCGATCCCGACGCAGGCACCCCCGGGAATCTCCTCCGGCGCACCCGGATCCCAGCCGCCGCACCCCGACGGCCCCCAAGCCCCGGGATCCACGCCCGCAGGCCCACCGTCCCAGGCCCCGGGAACCCCTGCGCCGCCCACTCCGCAAGCCCCGACAGCTCCGACGGCGGCCCCGACAGGGGCCAAGGAACCCCAGTCATCGGGTCCGCACCCCGCAGGCGCCGTGAACGCGGACGCCCCCGGCTCCCACCCGACGGCAGCCACGCCCCAGGACGGCCAGGCGCCGCCTGCCGACGCCGGAGCGACCGTCCCTGCCCCGCTCCCCCCAGGCGTACCGGCTCAGAGCCGATCTCTCCCCCCGGGCGGCCCGAGCAGGCCGCCGATCCTCCCTCCGCTCGCGGAAGGAGGCACGCAGTACCAGCCCCAGGAGGGTCCTGGCTCGCTGTTCCAGCGGCCGGTGCCGGTCGCCGACCAGCCCGCCGGATCCTCCCCGGACGCCCCGGGCAAGGGCAAGCGGGTGCTGGTCGCGGCCCTCGGTGCCCTGGTGCTGGCCGGCGTGGCGACGGGTGGCTTCTTCGCCTACCGTTCGATCAACTCCTCCCCGCCCGCCGACGCCGTGGCCTCCAAGGCCCCTGACACCGGTTCGGGGCCGCTGCCGTCGCTTCCCCCTCAGGAGTCCGACACCTCACTGCTCGACTCCGACTCGACCGACCCCCGCGCCCTGTCACTCGCCGAGGCGTTCACCGACAAGAAGATCGAGGTCGGCGGCACCACGTACACCCGCGTCAAGACCAACCTGACCGCGACCTGCACCAAGGCGGCCACGGGCCCGTTCGCCGACGCGTTGAAAGAACAGAAGTGCGATCGGGTGCTGCGCGCGACATACGTCGACAGCAAGCGCCGCTACGCCGTCACCACGGGTATCGCCGTCCTGCCGACCAAGGACGCCGCGGTCTCCGCCGACGAGGCCAAGAACCTCGGCCGCAACCTGTGGTTCCGCGCCCTGCCGGCCGCGTCGGGGACGGGCGGCGAGCGGGTGCACATCGCGGGCGGGTACGCCGCCGGGCTCGTCTGGGGCCGCTACATCGTCTTCAGCTACGCCACGTACGCCGACGGCCACACCCCCACGACGCAGGAGACCGGCCTGGGCAAGGTCAGCGGCGGCTTCCGCGACCACACCGCGAAGGTCCTCGAACGCCGCCTGAACATCGACTGAACCGCGTCGGCGAGCGCCGACCCGACGATCCCAAGCGCTCGAAGGCCACGGGACCCGTCAGCGCGCTCTCAGAGACTGCGCACCCGACGGGTCGCGGCAGCGCGGGCGGCCAGTTCGGACGCCTCCGGGTAGGTGACCTCCTCCAGGCACAGCCCGTGCGCGGGCGCGACGTGCACCCCCGAGTCGCGGACGGCCGCCGTCAGCACCCGCCCCGGCCAGTCCACCTCCCGCCGCCCGTCACCGGCGGCCATCAAGGCACCCACCAGCGCCCGGACCATCGAATGGCAGAACGCGTCGGCCACCACGGCGGCGACCAGGATGCCGTGCTCGTCGCGCACCCAGTCGAGCCGCTGCAGCTCCCTGATCGTCGTCGCCCCCTCACGCTTACGGCAGAAGGCGGCGAAGTCGTGCTCCCCCAGCAGTTGTACGGCGGCCGCGTTCATGGCGTCCAGGTCCAGCGGCCGGGCGTGCCAGACGACCTCCCGCCGCATCAGCGGGTCGACTCCGCCGGGCGCGTCGCACACCCGGTAGGCGTACCGGCGGGAGAGCGCCGAGAACCGCGCGTCAAAGCCCCCAGAAGCCACGGAGACACGAAATATCCGTACATCTGGGTCTAGGAGCCCGGCCAGCCTCCTGACCAACCCAGCGAGCCTCTCAGGCGTCGCGCCCTCCCCCGGCACCGCCTCCCGCCCACGCGGATCCAGTACCGACAGCGACTCCCCGTCCAGATCCACGTGCGCGACCTGCCCCCGCGCGTGCACCCCGGCATCGGTCCGCCCGGCGACCGTCAATCCCGGTGCCTCGGGCAACCGCAGAATCCGCCCGAGCGCCTCCTCGATCGACCCCTGGACGGTACGCAGCCCGGGCTGCCGCGCCCACCCGGAGAAGTCGGTGCCGTCGTAACCGAGGTCGAGCCGGAGCCGTACCACGCTGTCATCCTCCGTGAAAGGGAACGGGCCCGCACCCCGTGAGGGGTCCGGGCCCGATCGACCGGCCTGGGATCAGGCCTCGTCCTTCTTCTTCTCGCCGGCCTCGACGGCCTCGTCGCCCTCGGCGGGCGCAGCGGCCTCGGCGGTGGCCTCGGGAGCGGTCTCCTCAGCGGCCTCCACGACCTCCTCGGCAGCCTCGGCGGCGGCCGGAGCGGCAGCGGCGGCAGCCGGAGCGGCCTGCGACACCTTGACGGTGTTGAGCGGCTCGGTCACGAGCTCGATGACCGCCATGGGCGCGTTGTCGCCCTTACGGTTGCCGATCTTCGTGATCCGGGTGTAGCCACCGGGACGCTCGGCCATGGTCACCGCGATGTCGGTGAACAGGTGGTGGACGACGCCCTTGTCGCGAACGACGGTCAGCACCTGGCGACGGTTGTGGATGTCGCCCTTCTTGGCCTTGGTGATCAGGCGCTCCGCCAGCGGGCGGACGCGCTTGGCCTTGGTCACCGTGGTGGTGATGCGGCCGTGGCGGAACAGATCGGTGGCCAGGTTGGCCAGGATCAGCCGCTCGTGGGCCGGGCTGCCGCCGAGTCGAGCACCCTTGGTGGGCTTGGGCATTGTGGTTCTCCTTGTGAGTCAACCCGCTCCGGCCGTGCCAGGTACCGAGGTCGGGCCGGTCGCGTAGGGTACGCGGCCGTTCATGGACGCGCGCCGAGCGCATGGACGCTCGGCGCGTGTTGACGAAAGGGTCAGTACTGCTCGGTCTCGACGTACGCGCTGTCGTCGTCGTCGTAGCCGGCACCGGCCACCGCGCTCGGGTCGAACCCGGGCGGGGAGTCCTTGAGCGCCAGCGTCATCTCGTGCAGCTTCTGCTTGACCTCTTCGATGGACTTGGCGCCGAAGTTCCTTATGTCGAGCAGGTCCTGCTCGCTGCGGGCGACGAGTTCGCCCACAGTGTGGATGCCCTCGCGCTTGAGGCAGTTGTAGGAGCGAACGGTGAGGTTCAGCTCCTCGATCGGCAGCGCGAGGTCCGCGGCCAGGGCCGCGTCGGTCGGGGACGGGCCGATGTCGATGCCCTCGGCCTCGACGTTCAGCTCGCGGGCCAGGCCGAACAGCTCGACCAGCGTCTTACCGGCGGAGGCCACGGCGTCGCGGGGCTTCATGGCCGGCTTGGTCTCGACGTCCAGGATCAGACGGTCGAAGTCGGTACGCTGCTCGACTCGGGTCGCCTCGACCTTGAAGGTGACCTTGAGGACAGGGGAGTAGATGGAGTCGATCGGGATCCGGCCGATCTCCTGGCCCGGCTGCTTGTTCTGCGCGGCCGAGACGTAGCCGCGACCGCGCTCGACGGTCAGCTCCATCTCCAGCTTCGCCTTGCCGTTGAGGGTGGCGATGCGCAGGTCGGGGTTGTGCACCTCGACACCGGCCGGGGGCGCGATGTCGGCGGCGGTGACGTCGCCGGGGCCCTGCTTGCGGAGGTACATGACGACCGGCTCGTCGTGCTCGGAGGAGACGACCAGTTCCTTGAGGTTCAGGATGATGTCGGTGACATCCTCCTTGACGCCCGGGACGGTCGAGAACTCGTGGAGCACGCCCTCGATGCGGATGCTGGTGACGGCCGCGCCCGGGATGGACGACAGCAGCGTGCGGCGCACCGCGTTGCCGATGGTGTAGCCGAAGCCCGGCTCCAGCGGCTCGATGACGAATCGGGACCGGGTCTCGTCGATCGACTCTTCGAGAAGAGTCGGACGCTGAGCGATCAGCATGTGGGTTCTCCCCTGGGATAGGGCGGCGACCGCTATATGACGCCGCTCTGTGATACAGCCTAGCCCGGGTACGGCGGAACCGTACCCGGACCAGAGGCGAGTGACTACTTGGAGTAGTACTCGACGATGAGCTGCTCCTGGACCTGGGTGTCGATCTGACCACGAATGGGCAGCTGGTGAACCAGGACGCGGAGCTTCTCGGGCACGACGCCGAGCCACGCGGGAACGGTGCGCTCGCCGGCGGTGGCGCGGGCCACCTCGTACGGCATCAGGCTGCGCTTGTTCTCGCGGACCTCGATGATGTCGTGCTCGCGCACGCGGTACGACGGGATGTCGACCTTCTTGCCGTTCACCAGGATGTGGCCGTGGCGCACCTGCTGGCGGGCGGCGTCGCGCGACTGGGCGAACCCGGCGCGGAAGACGACGTTGTCGAGGCGGCTCTCCAGGATCTGGAGCAGCACCTCACCGGACTTGCCGGTCTTGCGGGAGGCTTCCTCGTAGTAGTTGCGGAACTGCTTCTCGAGGACGCCGTAGATGCGGCGGGTCTTCTGCTTCTCGCGGAGCTGAAGCTGGTACTCAGAGTCCTTCGGCCGACCGCGACCGTGCTCACCCGGCGGGTAAGGACGGATCTCGATGGGGCACTTGGCGGACTCGCACTTGCTGCCCTTGAGGAAGAGCTTGGTCTTCTCGCGACGGCAGAGCTTGCAGTCCGCGCCCGTGTAACGAGCCATTTCTCTCTATCTCCTGGGTGTCAGACGCGGCGGCGCTTCGGCGGACGGCAGCCGTTGTGCGGAACCGGGGTCACGTCCTGGATGGAGCCGACCTCGAGCCCGGTCGCCTGCAGCGAACGGATCGCGGTCTCACGGCCGGAGCCGGGGCCCTTGACGAAGACGTCGACCTTGCGCATGCCGTGCTCCATGGCGCGGCGGGCAGCGTTCTCGGCGGCCATCTGGGCGGCGAACGGGGTGGACTTACGGGAGCCCTTGAAACCCACGTGGCCGGCGCTGGCCCAGGAGATCACGTTCCCGTTGGGGTCGGTGATGGAGACGATCGTGTTGTTGAACGTGCTCTTGATGTGGGCGTGCCCGTGAGCGACGTTCTTCTTTTCCTTACGACGCACCTTCTTCGGTGCGCCCTGACGGCTCTTAGGAGGCATTGTTTGCCATTACTCCTGAGGTCTTCGGTCCTGCGGCTGCGCGGACTACTTCTTACCGGGCTTCTTCTTGCCGGCGACGGTCTTCTTCTTGCCCTTGCGGGTGCGCGCGTTGGTCTGCGTGCGCTGGCCGTGGACGGGAAGACCCTTGCGGTGACGGATGCCCTGGTAGCAACCGATCTCGATCTTGCGGCGGATGTCGGCCTGGACCTCGCGGCGCAGGTCACCCTCGATCTTGAAGTTCGCCTCGATGTAGTCACGCATCGGGACGAGCTCGGCGTCGGTGAGCTGGTGCACGCGAGTGTCGCCGCTGACGCCGGTGGCCTTGAGAACCTCAAGGGCGCGGGTGCGGCCGATTCCGAAAATGTAGGTGAGAGCGATCTCCAGCCGCTTTTCGCGGGGGAGGTCGACGCCAACCAGGCGAGCCATGGTCGGGCATTCTCCTTTGCTGTGGCGGAGGTCTAGCGCTCCGCGCCCCTCCCCATGCCCGGGGTGAGGGCCTCGGCCTCCGACCGAGGGTGACCCGCTGACGCGGGTGCGGAACACGTGATTACTTCATCGGCTTCTCATGCGTCGAGCCCGCCACCCACGAAGGGGTGTCGGACTCGGAGAAGCCTTTGCGCGACTAGCCCTGGCGCTGCTTGTGGCGCAGGTTGTCGCAGATCACCATGACACGACCGTGCCGGCGAATCACCTTGCACTTGTCGCAGATCTTCTTGACGCTCGGCTTAACCTTCATTGTCCTTCTTGATCCTCAGACGTCTTACTTGTATCGGTAGACGATCCGCCCGCGACTGAGGTCGTAGGGGCTCAGTTCAACGACTACCCGGTCGTCAGGAAGAATTCGGATGTAGTGCATCCGCATTCGTCCGCTGATGTGGGCCAGGACCTTATGGCCGTTGTCGAGTTGCACCCGGAACATGGCGTTCGGGAGCGACTCAACCACAGTGCCCTCGATCTCGATGGCGCCGTCTTTTTTGGCCAAGATCCCTCGCGTTTCACTGATCGGTCGTCTGAGGTTTCGGTCCACTGCAGCCGCGACCACACGCTTCGTAGAGAGCGGCAACCTGCAAGGCTGCCGACGCGTGAAAGTCAGAGTGAGCCGACAAAGAAGTGTACGACACCTGGACTGAGAACGCGAATGCGCGCCAAGTGTCCTGACACAACCATGCCCGAGTCTACCGCAGCTTCCGCGCGTGTCGCGCCGGGTTCGTGTCCGCCCGGCGCCGGCAGCCGCCGACATGCGGCGCCGGGCGGACACGGGTCTCAGACTCCCCCGCCGGAGGCCGGGCCGCCGGGAGCGCGCCGCCGTACGGTGACCGCCGCGGCACCCGCGACGCCCACAGCCAGTACGGCGAGCGCCCCCGCCGGCCACACACCGCATTCGACCCCGGCCACCGGGCCCACGGTCCCCGAGATCCCGGGAGACGGCCCGCCTGGCTTCACTGCCACCCGGACCGCTGACGAGTGCGATGGACAGGCCAGTACAAGCCCACCACCTGTCGCGAAGGCGGCGCTTGTCAACACACCCAGCGCAACCCCTACGACCGCCCCCATCGTTCCCCCTATCCGACGGTTGATCTGAAAGATCACGTACCCGGACCGAATGCCGCCAAGTACCACTAGCGGTAAAGACCCGGACAACAAACTGAAGCGGCCCGCCGGGTGACAGACTCACCGGGCGGGCCGCTTCAGAGGGGGTCTACTTCACGAGCCAGAGCCTCTTGCCGCAGTTGGCGGTGCTGCCCGCCCAGCAGGTGTAGGTGACGAGCTTGCTGATGCCGCGCAGGGTGAAGGTGCGCGGCGGGGTGACGCCGTCCCACGCGGCCACCCGGCTCTTCCACTGGCCGTTCTTGTAGTAGCGGAACCAGGCGTAGCCCTTCTTGCCACCGGGCCGGTCGTAGCCACGCCAGGTGACCTGCCACACGCCGTGGCCGCGCCGCTTCACCACCCCGTTGGTGTACGCCTTGCCGTCACTGGAGAACAGCTTGCTCCAGGCCCGTCCGTACGACTGGGTCTCGGCGGTGGCTGTCGCGGCGTTCGCGGCCGGAGCGGCGGCGAGACCGGCGGCGACGGAACCTGCGAGTGCGGTGGTGACGAGCAGCTTGCGCATCGCTTTCGCTCCCTTACGAGATCGGTGCCGGAGGTGTTCCGACGCCGCTCACGCTAGGAGCGACCGCTCACGCGTTCCGCGTACAACTCCACAACGGGTATTTCTCCACACAACGCCTACGCCTTGCGCCGCCCGCCGCCCACGACGGTGCTCACCAGAAGGATCGCGCCCCACGGCCCCATGACCCACAGCGGCCACGGATAGACCCAGCTGTCGGAGGTGGCGCTGATGATCAGCCAGATCACCCAGTTGACGGAACTGGCCCCGGCCCAGGTGGCCCAGGCGGCCCGCATGCCCGAATGCATGGCCTCGCGCTCCGCAGGCGCGGCGGCGGGCTGCACGGTGGCGGGTACGGCCGCGCGGGCGCGCAGATCGACGTCCGGCAGATCGGCGGTCAGCCTGGCGAGTTCTCCGTGCGTCTTGCTCCTGTAGAGCTCCTCAAGACGCTCGTTGAACTCCTCCATCGTGATCCGGCCCTCAGCCGTGTGCTCACGGAGCACGGCGGCGACCCGGTCGCGGTCACGGTCTGAGGCGCGCATCTCGGGACTCTGTGCCATGCCCACTCCCGGCGTCAGGTCAGCTGTGCCAAGCGCTCTTCGCCCCCATCGAGGGCGGTAAGCACCCAAGGTCCATTATGTGTCACCGCGACGCTGTGCTCGAAGTGCGCGGAGGCCCGGCCGTCCAGCGTCACCACGGTCCACTCGTCGGCCAGCACCCGCGTACGGTGCGTCCCCAGGTTGACCATCGGCTCGATGGCCAGGCACATGCCCTCTTCGAGAACCGGGCCCCTGCCGGGCTTGCCGTGGTTGGCGACCCACGGGTCCATGTGCATCTCGGTGCCGATGCCGTGCCCGCCGTACTCCTGCGGAATGCCGTAACGCCCCTGCGACTTCACGTACTTCTCGACCGCGTGCCCCACGTTCGACAGGTTCGCGCCGACGCGCAGCGCCGCGATCCCCCGCCACATGGACTCCTCGGTGACCCGCATCAGCTCGGCGAGCTTCGGATCGACCTCGCCGATCCCGATCGTCACGGCCGAGTCGCCGTGCCAGCCGTCGAGGATCGCGCCGCAGTCGATGGAGATGATGTCGCCCTCGCGCAGCTTGCGGGCGTCGTTCGGGATCCCGTGCACGACCTCGTCGTTGACCGACGCGCAGATCGTCGCGGGGAACCCCTGGTAGCCCTTGAACGACGGCACGGCCCCCTCGGACCTGATCGCCTGCTCGGCGATCGCGTCGAGGTCCAGCGGCGTCATGCCGGGCTCCGCCGACCTCTTCAGCAGATCGAGCGTACGCCCGACGACCAGACCCGCCTCCCGCATCTTCTGCAGCTGCTCGGGCGACTTGATCTGGATTCCTTGCCGGTTCTTCTTGAACACTTCGGCACCCCCCAGGGTGATTCAACGGGCGGACGCGGGAGGTCAATTCCCCCCACAATAGCCGCGAGGTGGCACGGATTCCCGCGCCACCTCGCATATTCGGCCAGTTATCCCAGATAGGGGCGAATCGCCTCCATCGCCCGCTGCGTGATCTCCTCGACGGGGCCGGTCGCGTCGACCCCTACCAGGATGCCCTCATTGGCGTAGAAGTCGACCAGCGGCGCCGTCTGCTCCTGGTAGACCTCCAGGCGGTGCCGGACGGTCTCCTCCTTGTCGTCGTCGCGCTGGAACAGCGCGCCGCCGCAGGCGTCGCACAGGTCGTCCTTCTTGTCGTCGAACTCGACGTGCCAGATGCGGCCGCACTGGCTGCAGGTGCGCCGGCCCGCGAGCCTGCGCACCACCTCGTCGTCTTCGACCACGAGTTCCAGGACGAGGTCCAGCGCGAGATCCCACTCTTCGAGCATCTTGCGCAGCACCTCGGCCTGCGACACGTTGCGCGGGAAGCCGTCGAGCAGGAAACCGTCCTGCGCGTCGCCCTCCGACAACCGGTCGCGGACCATGGCGATCGTGACCTCGTCGGGCACGAGGTCGCCGCGATCCATGTAGGACTTGGCGAGTTTGCCGAGATCCGTGCCACCCGAGACGTTGGCACGGAAGATGTCACCTGTCGAGATCTTCGGGATGGACAGGTTTGATGCGATGAACTGGGCCTGTGTCCCCTTACCCGCTCCAGGGGGCCCCACCAGAACGAGCCTCACTAGCGCAGGAAGCCTTCGTAGTTACGCTGCTGAAGCTGGCTCTCGATCTGCTTGACCGTGTCCAGGCCGACACCCACCATGATCAGAATGCTCGTCCCTCCGAACGGGAAGTTCTGGCTCGCACCGGCCACCGCCAGCGCGACGATCGGGACCATGGAGATCAGACCCAGATACAGCGCGCCGGGCGCGGTCAGCCGGGTGAGCACGAAGTTCAGGTATTCGGCCGTCGGCCGGCCCGGACGGATGCCCGGAATGAACCCACCGTACTTCTTCATGTTGTCGGCAACCTCAGGGGGGTTGAACGTGATCGACACATAGAAGTACGTGAAGAAGACGATCAGCAGGAAGAACGTCGCCATGTAGATCGGCGTGTCGCCGGTGGCGAGGTTCTGCGAGACCCACTGGATGAACGGGTTGGGGTTCTCAGCCGTGGCGAACAGCGAGGTGAGCAGCTGCGGCAGGTAGAGCAGGGACGACGCGAAGATGACCGGGATGATGCCCGCCTGGTTCACCTTCAGCGGGATGTAGGTGGAAGTGCCGCCGTACATCCGGCGCCCGACCATCCGCTTGGCGTACTGCACGGGGATGCGGCGCTGTGCCTGCTCGACGAAGACGACTGCGGCGATCATGAAGATACCCACGACCATGACGATCGCGAAGGTGAACTTGTTCGCCTGGAAGATGTTGGCCAGCTCGGACGGGAAGACCGCCACGACCTGGGTGAAGATGAGGATCGACATACCGTTGCCGACACCTCGGTCGGTGATGAGCTCACCGAGCCACATGATCACCGAGGTGCCCGCCGTCATGATGACGACCATCGTGACGATCCCGAAGATGTCGTTCGGGTCGAGCAGGATCTGCTGCTGGCACTGCGGGAACAGCTGGCCGGTGCGGGCCAGCGCGATGAAGGCGGTCGACTGGAGAACCGCCAGGCCGATGGTCAGATAACGCGTGTACTGCGTGATCTTCGCCTGGCCGGACTGCCCCTCCTTCTTGAGGGCCTCCAGTCGTGGGATCACCACGACGAGCAGTTGCAGAATGATGCTCGCGGTGATGTACGGCATGATGCCCAGAGCGAACACCGACAACTTCAGGAGGGCGCCGCCGCTGAACAGCTGCACCATTCCGTAGATGTTGCCGGCGGAGCTGTCTCTCGCCTGATCCAGACAGGTCGCGAGATTCTGGACGTGAACTCCCGGAGTCGGAAGAACCGAGCCGAGTCGGAACAGCGCAATGATGCCCAGCGTGAAGAGCAACTTCTTGCGCAGGTCCGGCGTCCGGAACGCCCGGGTAAACGCGGTCAGCACGGTCCCTCCAGCACGCCATTGAGGCGGTACGAGTTAGCGGTGGTGCGGGGATCTGCCATTTGAAGTCTCAAGTCAAGTCGAGCCGGACAGAAACCTGCCGTCTCGCGAACTCTAACGCACTACGGGCGTGGGGGCCCATTGTCAGAAGCCCCCACGCCTCGCGAATCGCTCTTACAGCGCGGTGACAGAGCCTCCGGCGGCAGTGATCTTCTCCTTGGCGGCGTTCGAGAAGGCGTGCACCTGCACGTTCACCGCGACGGAGATCTCACCGGTGCCGAGGACCTTGACCGGCTGGTTCTTGCGGACCGCACCCCTGGCGACCAGTTCCTCGACGGTGACCTCGCCACCCTCGGGGAACAGCTCGCCGAGCCGGTCCAGGTTGACGACCTGGTAGGTCGTCTTGAACAGCGCGTTGGAGAAGCCCTTGAGCTTCGGCAGCCGACGCTGCAGCGGCACCTGGCCACCCTCGAAACCGAGGGGAACCGTCGTACGGGCCCGCGAGCCCTTGGTGCCGCGACCGGCGGTCTTGCCCTTGGACGCCTCGCCGCGACCCTTGCGGATCTTCGACTTGTTGGCGCCCGGGGCGGGCCGCAGGTCGTGAATCTTCAGCGGAGCCTTGTCAGTCATGACTAGTCGACCTCTTCCACCTCGACGAGGTGCGTCACCACGGAGACCATCCCACGGATCTCGGGACGGTCCTCCTTGACGACGACGTCGCCGATTCGCTTCAGGCCAAGCGAACGCAGCGAGTCGCGCTGGTTCTGCTTGCCACCGATCTTCGAGCGAACCTGAGTGATCTTCAGGCGTGCCATGACTAGCTCACCGCCTTAGCCGCCGCTGCGGCCTCGGCGAGACCCTCGGCTCGCGCCCTGAGCATCGCCTTGGGAGCGACGTCCTCGATCGGCAGGCCACGGCGGGCGGCGATCTCCTCAGGCCGCGACAGGCCCTTCAGAGCCGCCACGGTGGCGTGCACGATGTTGATCGGGTTGTCCGAGCCGAGCGACTTGGACAGCACGTCGTGGATACCCGCGCACTCCAGGACCGCGCGCACCGGGCCACCGGCGATGACGCCGGTACCGGCGGAGGCCGGACGCAGGAAGACGACACCGGCCGCCTCCTCACCCTGCACGGTGTGCGGGATGGTGCCCTGGATCCTCGGGACCTTGAAGAAGTGCTTCTTGGCCTCTTCGACGCCCTTGGCGATGGCCGCGGGCACTTCCTTGGCCTTGCCGTAGCCGACGCCGACCAGGCCGTTGCCGTCACCGACGACGACGAGGGCGGTGAAGCTGAAGCGACGACCGCCCTTCACGACCTTGGCCACTCGGTTGATCTTCACTACGCGCTCGATGTACGAGACGCCCTTGTCGGCGGCGCCACCGCGGCGATCGTCACGACGGTCCCGCCGCTCGCCACCGGTGCCGCCACCGCGACGCGGAGCTGCAGCCATCAGTGGTTCCTCTTCTCAGCTGTTGCCATCAGTTGCGATCCTCGGGTCCTCATCAGAACTCGAGCCCGCCCTCGCGGGCGCTGTCCGCCAGAGCGGCGATACGGCCCGCATAGCGGTTGCCACCACGGTCGAAGACGACGGCGGTGATACCGGCTGCCTTGGCCCGCTGAGCGAGGAGCTCGCCGACCTTCTTGGCCTTCGCGGTCTTGTCGCCGTCGGCCGAACGCAGCGAGGCGTCCATGGTCGAGGCGCTGACCAGGGTGTGACCCTTGGTGTCGTCCACGATCTGGACGAACATGTGGCGGGTCGATCGGTTGACGACCAGGCGCGGACGCTCGGACGTACCGAAGATCTTCTTGCGGACGCGGCCGTGACGGCGGGCCCGCGAGACGGTGCGGGCAGCCGTGTGCTTGCTGAACGCAGTCTTGCCAGCCATGCCTACTTACCAGCCTTTCCGACCTTGCGGCGGATTTGCTCGCCCTGGTAACGCACGCCCTTGCCCTTGTACGGGTCGGGCTTGCGCAACTTGCGAATGTTCGCGGCGACCTCGCCGACCTTCTGCTTGTCGATGCCGTCGACGTGGAAGATCGTCGGCTTCTCGACCCGGAAGGTCACGCCCTCGGGCGCGTCGACGATCACGGGGTGACTGAAGCCCAGCGAGAACTCCAGCTGCGTCGGGCCCTTGGCCGCGACGCGGTAACCGACACCGACGATCTCCAGGGTCTTCGAGTAACCCTGGGTGACGCCCTGCACCATGTTGGCGATGAGCGTCCGAGAAAGGCCGTGCAGCGCACGCACCTTGTTCTCGTCGTTGGGCCGGGCGACGGCGATGGTGCCGTCCTCGGCGCGAGCCACGGTGATGGGCTCGACGACCCGGTGAGAAAGCGTGCCCTTCGGGCCCTTGACCTGCACATCCTGGCCGGTGATCGTGATGTCTACGCCACTGGGCACAGGGATGGGCAGCCGTCCGATTCGCGACATGCTGTGTTCCTCCCCTCTACCAGACGTAGGCGAGGACTTCGCCGCCCACGCCACGCTTGCCGGCCTGCTTGTCGGTCATGAGACCGGCCGACGTCGAGATGATCGCGACGCCGAGCCCGCCCAGAACACGCGGCAGGTTGTCCTTCTTCGCATATACACGCAGCCCGGGCTTGGACACCCGGCGCAGCCCCGCGAGCGAACGCTCACGGCTCGGCCCGAACTTGAGCTCCACCACGAGGTTCTTCCCGACCTTGGCGTCCTCTACGGACCAGGACTGGATGTAACCCTCCTGCTGGAGGATCTCGGCGATGTGCGCCTTGATCTTGGAATACGGCATCGACACGGTGTCGTGGTATGCCGAATTCGCGTTGCGCAGACGAGTGAGCATGTCTGCGATCGGGTCGGTCATCGTCATGGCCAACGGCCTTCCTCGCCGCGGTTTCCAGTCAGCCAAGCCAGGCTTTGCCGGTGGACCTTCGGCGCGGTCACGGGTACTCCGGCGGAGCACCCAGATGGATAATTCTGAATATGTACGGCTGGCACGCCGCTAGGGGGCGACTCAGAGCCGCCCCCAGGGTACCTACCAGCTGGACTTGGTGATGCCGGGCAGCTCGCCCCGGTGCGCCATCTCACGGAAGCAGACGCGGCACAGGCCGAACTTCCTGTAGACGGCGCGGGGACGGCCACAGCGCGAGCACCGGGTGTAGGACCGGACATCGAACTTCTGCTTGCGCCCAGCCTTGGCGATCAGCGACTTCTTCGCCATGATCACGCCTCCTTGAAGGGGAAGCCGAGAAGCTTGAGCAGCGCCCGGCCATGGTCGTCGTTCGTCGCGGTGGTCACGATCGTGATGTCCATGCCCCGCGGCCGGTCGACCTTGTCCTGGTCCACCTCGTGGAACATGACCTGCTCGGTCAGACCGAAGGTGTAGTTGCCGTTGCCGTCGAACTGCTTCGGCGACAGACCGCGGAAGTCACGGATACGCGGCAGCGCCAGCGACAGCAGCCTGTCGAGGAACTCCCACATGCGGTCGCCCCGCAGCGTGACGTGCGCGCCGATCGGCATGCCCTCACGCAGCTTGAACTGCGCGATGGACTTGCGGGCGCGGACGACGGCCGGCTTCTGACCGGTGATCACCGTGAGGTCACGGACAGCGCCCTCGATGAGCTTGGAGTCGCGAGCCGCCTCGCCGACACCCATGTTGACCTTGATCTTGGTCAGGCCGGGCACCAGCATGATGTTCTCGATGCCGAACTCATCGCGAAGCTTCGCGATGATCTCCTCGCGGTACTTCGTCTTGAGGCGCGGCGTCGGACGCTCGGTCTCGGTGGTCGTGGCAGTCATCAGCTGTCCTCACCCTCCGAAGCGGCCTTCTTCTCGTCGGCCTTCTCAGCGGGCTTGTCTTCCTTGAGCTTCTTCACGTTGCTCACGTGGATGGGGGCCTCCATGGTCCGCACGCCGCCCTGCTTGGCGCCACGCGGGCCCTGGTGGGTCTCCTTGGCGTGCTTGGTGATCATGTTGACGCCCTCGACCACCACGCGGTCCTCGCGCGGGAGTGCGGCGATCACGCGACCCTGGGCACCCTTGTCCTTACCGGCGATGACCTTGACCAGGTCACCCTTCTTCACATGCAGCGACTTCGGCATCACAGCACCTCCGGAGCGAGCGAGATGATCCGCATGAACTTCTTGTCACGCAGCTCGCGGCCGACCGGACCGAAGATACGGGTGCCGCGAGGGTCGCCGCTGTCCTTGATGATGACGGCGGCGTTCTCGTCGAAGCGGATGTAGGAGCCGTCCGGACGACGGCGCTCCTTGACCGTGCGGACGATGACGGCCTTGACCACATCGCCCTTCTTGACGCCGGTGCTGCCGGGAAGGGCGTCCTTCACCGTGGCGACGATGACGTCACCGATACCGGCGTAGCGGCGACCCGAGCCACCGAGAACACGGATGCAGAGAATCTCCTTGGCACCCGTGTTGTCGGCGACCTTGAGTCGCGACTCCTGCTGGATCACAGTTACTCCTGATAGTCGCGCCGGTTCTCATCGAATGAGCCTGGCGGAACCTGTCGTTGTCTTGTTCCCAGGGCCACAGCCCCCTCGCGGGGGCCGTACCGCAGGCGACGCGGGAGCGAGTCGCTCCCCCGTCCTTGGACGCCGTCATGGGGGCCGCCGAAACGGCCCCCACGGGGCGCGGTGCGCGCGAGAAAGCCGGAGCTTACTTGGCCTTCTCGAGGATCTCCACCACGCGCCACCGCTTGGTCGCGGACAGCGGGCGGGTCTCCATCAGCAGCACGCGGTCGCCGACGCCGCAGGCGTTGGCCTCGTCGTGCGCCTTGTACTTGGTCGTACGGCGGATGACCTTGCCGTACAGACGGTGCTTGACGCGGTCCTCGACGGCGACGACGACGGTCTTGTCCATCTTGTCGCTGACGACCAGGCCCTCGCGGACCTTGCGGAAGGTCCGCTGCGTCGTCTCAGTGGTCTCGGTCTCAGCCATCGCTCGACTCCTTCTCAACCGTGATGATGCCGAGCTCGCGCTCGCGCATCACGGTGTAGATGCGGGCGATCTCGCGGCGGACGGCGCGCAGCCGCCCGTGGCTCTCCAACTGACCGGTCGCTGACTGGAAGCGGAGGTTGAACAGCTCCTCCTTGGCTTCCTTGAGCTTCTGGACCAGGGTGTCCTGGTCCTCCACCCGCAGCTCGCCGGCGGTCAGGCTCTTCGCCATCACGCCTCACCCACTTCACGCTTAACGATCTTGCACTTCATAGGAAGCTTGTGGATCGCACGCTTGAGCGCCTCGCGAGCCACCGGCTCCGCGACACCCGACAGCTCGAACATCACGCGACCAGGCTTGACGTTCGCGATCCACCACTCCGGCGAACCCTTACCGGAACCCATGCGGGTCTCGGCCGGCTTCTTCGTGAGCGGACGGTCGGGGTAGATGTTGATCCACACCTTGCCGCCACGGCGGATGTGACGGGTCATGGCGATACGTGCGGACTCGATCTGGCGGTTGGTCACGTAAGAGTGCTCAACAGCCTGAATGCCGAACTCGCCGAACACGACCCTGGTGCCGCCCTTGGCGGCTCCGCTGCGGTCAGGCCGGTGCTGCTTGCGGTGCTTGACCCTGCGCGGGATCAGCATGGTCAGCTCCCTTCAGCACCCGGCTGCGCAGCCGGGCCGGTCTCGGGGGCGGCCTGGGAGGCCGCCTCGGTGCGGGGGGCGCG
>NZ_BAAAHQ010000012.1:108085-123421 GCF_039525605.1 Nonomuraea longicatena
CCACCGCCGCCACGGCGGGCGCCACCGGCGCCACCGCGACGCGGACGGTCGCCGCCACCGCGACGGTCGTCGCGCTCACGACGCTGACCGGCGCGAGCGGCGGCCGCGGCGGCCTCACGCTCGGCGCGGTTCGTCGGAGCCTCGCCCTTGTAGATCCAGACCTTCACGCCGATACGGCCGAAGGTCGTACGGGCCTCGTAGAGGCCGTAGTCGATGTCCGCGCGAAGGGTGTGCAGCGGCACCCGGCCCTCGCGGTAGAACTCCGACCGGGACATCTCGGCGCCGCCCAGACGACCGGAGCACTGGACACGGATGCCCTTGGCGCCGGACTTCATGGCCGACTGCATCGCCTTGCGCATGGCACGGCGGAACGAGACGCGGCTGGACAGCTGCTCGGCCACGGCCTGCGCGACGAGCTGCGCGTCGATCTCCGGGTTCTTGACCTCAAGGATGTTCAGCTGGACCTGCTTCTTGGTCAGCTTCTCAAGGTCACCGCGGATACGGTCGGCTTCGGCGCCGCGACGGCCGATCACGATGCCGGGACGCGCGGTGTGGATGTCCACCTGCACGCGGTCCGTCGTACGCTCGATCTCGACCTTGGAGATGCCGGCCCGCTCCATGCCCTTCTGGAGCATGCGGCGGATCGCCACGTCCTCAGCCACGTACGCCTTGTACAGCTTGTCGGCGTACCAGCGGCTCTTGAACTCGGTCGTGATGCCGAGGCGGAACCCGTGCGGGTTAACCTTCTGGCCCACTATCGGGTCCTTCCCTTCGGCTCGCGGGACTCCACGATCACAGTGATGTGGCTGGTCCGCTTGTTGATCCGGTAGGCGCGACCCTGGGCACGCGGACGGAACCGCTTCAGCGTCGGGCCCTCGTCGACCCACGCGCGGCTCACGACGAGCGTCTCGGGGTCGAGCTTGAAGTTGTGCTCAGCGTTCGCGACCGCGCTCGAGAGCACCTTGTAGATCGGCTCGCTCGCCGCCTGGGGAGCGAACTGCAGAACGGCCTGCGCCTCCGAAGCGGGCAGCCCGCGAATGAGGTCCACCACGCGGCGGGCCTTCTGGGGCGTGACACGGACGAACCGCGCCTGAGCCCTGGCTTCCATCGCTTACTCCTCTAACTGCTTCTGAAGGCGTCTATCGCCGGCTGCGGCGGTCGTCCTTGACGTGACTGCGGAACGTCCGCGTGGGCGCGAACTCACCGAGCTTGTGGCCGATCATCGACTCGGTGACGAACACCGGGACGTGCTTGCGGCCGTCGTGGACGGCGATCGTGTGGCCGAGCATGTCGGGCACGATCATGGACCGGCGGGACCAGGTCTTGATGACGTTCTTGGTGCCCTTCTCGTTCTGGACGTCCACCTTCTTCTGAAGGTGATCGTCCACGAAGGGGCCCTTCTTAAGGCTACGTGGCATTGTGGCTGCTCCTACCGCTTCTTCCTCTTGGACCGACGGCGGATGATCAGCCTGTCACTGGCCTTGTTCGCCTGACGGGTACGGCCCTCGGGCTTGCCCTTGGGGTTGACCGGGTGGCGACCACCGGAGGTCTTACCCTCACCACCACCGTGGGGGTGGTCGACGGGGTTCATCGCGACACCGCGGACGGTCGGGCGCTTGCCCTTCCACCGCATACGGCCGGCCTTGCCCCAGTTGATGTTGGCCTGCTCGGCGTTGCCGACCTGGCCGACGCTGGCGCGGCAGCGCACGTCGACCATGCGCATCTCACCGGAGGGCATACGCAGCGTGGCGTACTGCCCCTCCTTCGCCAGCAGCTGGATCTGCGCACCGGCGGAGCGGCCCAGCTTGGCGCCGCCTCCCGGACGCAGCTCCACCGCGTGGATGAAGGTACCGGTGGGGATGTTGCGCAGCGGCAGGCAGTTGCCCGGCTTGATGTCGGCCCCGGGGCCGTTCTCGATCCGGTCACCCTGCTTCAGCCCGGTGGGAGCGATGATGTACCGCTTCTCACCGTCGGCGAAGTGCAGCAGCGCGATGTTGGCGGTGCGGTTGGGGTCGTACTCGATGTGAGCGACCTTGGCCGGAATGCCGTCCTTGTCATGCCTACGGAAGTCGATGATCCGGTAGGCGCGCTTGTGACCGCCGCCCTGGTGGCGTGCGGTGACCCGGCCGTGTACGTTACGGCCGCCCTTGCTGTGAAGGGGCGCAAGCAGCGACTTCTCGGGCTTGCTGCGAGTGATCTCGGAGAAGTCCGAGACGCTCGCGCCGCGGCGACCCGGAGTCGTCGGCTTGTACTTACGGATGCCCATCTTTTTCGTTCATCCTTTGTCGGTTACATGAGTGAACCCGCCGTACGGATGTACGGCGGTTTCGCCCTTTTCTAGCTATGTACGGCGAGCGTCAGCCGATCTGACCGAAGATGTCGATCCGATCGCCCTCGACCAGGCTCACGATCGCGCGCTTGGTGTCGGGACGCTTGCCGAACCCGGCCCGGGTCCGCTTGCGCTTGCCCTGCCGGTTGATCGTGTTGACGCTGGTGACCTTGACCCCGAAGATCTGCTCAACGGCGATCTTCACCTGGGTCTTGTTCGCGGTCTTGCGCACCAGGAAGGTGTACTTGTTGTGCTCATCGATCAGGCCGTAGCTCTTCTCGGAGACGACCGGCTTGATGATGATGTCGCGCGGGTCGGCGATCTTCTCCATCAGGCGTCTTCCTTCTTGCTCGCCTCGTCCGTGAGCCGGGCGACAACCAGGTCGTATGCCTCACGGGTGAAGACCACGTCGTCGTTGACGAGCACGTCGTAGGTGTTGAGCTGACCGGCGTCCAGCATGTGGACCTCGGGCACGTTGCGCAGGCTCAGCACGGTCGCCTCGTCGCTCTCGGCGACCACGACGAGCACGCGGGGAGCCTGGGTGATCTTGCGCAGCGCGGCGAGCGCCGTCTTGGTCTTCGGGGTCTCCCCTTCGACCAGGGCGCTGACCACGTGCACGCGCCCACCGGAGGCCCGGTCGGACAGCGCGCCACGCAGGGCGGCGGCCTTCATCTTCTTCGGGGTCCGCTGCGAGTAGTCGCGCGGCACCGGACCGTGGACGACGCCACCGCCGGTGAACTGCGGCGCACGGGTCGAACCCTGACGGGCGCGGCCGGTGCCCTTCTGCCGGTACGGCTTCTTGCCGCCACCGCTGACCTCACCGCGGGTCTTGGTCTTGTGGGTGCCCTGCCGACGAGCGGCGAGCTGGGCCACGACCACCTGGTGGATCAGCGGGACGTTGACCTTGGAGCCGAAGATGACTTCGGGAAGGTCGACGGAGCCGGTCTTCGTACCGCTGGCGTCGAGGACGTCAATGGTGCTCACTTGGCAGCCCCCTTCTTGGCAGCGGTGCGGACGAGGACCAGGCTGCCGTTGGCGCCGGGGATCGCACCCTTGATCAGGATGAGGCCCTTCTCGACGTCCACGGCGTGAACCTTGAGGCTCTGCACGGTGGTGCGGACGTTACCCATCCGACCAGCCATGCGCAGACCCTTGAATACGCGGCCCGGGGTGGCGCAGCCACCGATGGAACCCGGCGAGCGGTGCTTGCGCTGCGTACCGTGCGACGCGCCCAGACCACCGAAGCCGTGCCGCTTCATGACACCCGCGAAGCCCTTGCCCTTGGACTTGCCCGTCACGTCGACGAACTGGCCGGCTTCGAAGGTGTCGGCCAGCAGCTCCTGGCCGATGGTGTAGTCGCTCGCGTCGTCGGTGCGGATCTCCGCGAAGTAACGGCGCGGGGTGATGTCGTGCTTGCGCAGGTAGTCGCCGAGCGGCTTCTTGACCTTCCTGGGGTTGACCTGCCCGAAGCCGAGCTGGACGGCGGAGTAGCCGTCGCGCTCGGGAGTGCGGACGCGGGTCACCACGCACGGACCGGCTTCGACCACGGTCACCGGTACGATCCGGTTGTCCGCGTCGAAGACCTGGGTCATGCCGAGCTTCTTGCCCAGGACGCCCTTGATCGTCTTAGCCATGTCAGTGCGTTCCCTCAGAGCTTGATCGAAATGTCGACGCCCGCGGGGAGGTCGAGCCGCATGAGCGAGTCGACGGTCTTGGGCGTCGGGTCGATGATGTCAATCAGCCGCTTGTGCGTGCGCATCTCGAAGTGCTCGCGGCTGTCCTTGTACTTGTGCGGCGAGCGGATGACGCAGTACACGTTCTTCTCGGTCGGCAGCGGCACCGGGCCCGCGACCTTCGCGCCAGTCCGCGTCACCGTCTCGACGATCTTCTTGGCCGAAGTGTCGATGACCTGGTGGTCATAAGCCTTAAGCCGAATGCGGATCTTCTGTCCCGCCATAGTGGCCTCGGTGTCCTTCGCTGTCGTCTGAAAAAGTATCGTGCGGCCGGTGGCCGCTGTGTCGCTCAGGTCGTGAGACCCGGTAACCCCACGTTGCAGACGCTTACGATCTGCTGTTCTCTTCCGTGATCCGGCAGTTACTTCGGTCACATCCGAAGAAACTGCGAGATCACGGTTCTTTCCGTGGAGTCGTCTCGCGAATCGGCGGCCGGCTTCGTTTCTGAGGCCGACCGCCGCCCCGCGATCGTACTACTTGAGGATCTTCGTCACGCGACCGGCGCCGACCGTACGGCCGCCCTCACGGATCGCGAACTTCAGACCGTCCTCCATGGCGATGGGCTGGATCAGCTCAACGCGCATCTCGGTGTTGTCGCCCGGCATGACCATCTCGGTGCCCTCGGGGAGGTTCACCACACCGGTCACGTCCGTCGTACGGAAGTAGAACTGCGGGCGGTAGTTGTTGAAGAACGGCGTGTGGCGGCCACCCTCGTCCTTGCCGAGGATGTAGACCTGCGCCTCGAACTCCGTGTGCGGAGTCGTGGTGCCGGGCTTGATGACACACTGGCCGCGCTCGACGTCCTCGCGCTTGATGCCACGCAGGAGCAGACCGACGTTGTCACCGGCCTGGCCCTCGTCGAGCAGCTTGCGGAACATCTCGACGCCGGTGACCGTGGTGGTGGTCTTCTCGGTCTGGATGCCGATGATGTCGACGGTCTCGTTGACCTTGACGATGCCGCGCTCGATACGGCCGGTGACGACGGTGCCACGACCGGTGATCGAGAACACGTCCTCGATCGGCATCAGGAACGGCTTGTCGGTGGCGCGCGCGGGCTCCGGAACCGACTCGTCGACAGCGTTCATCAGCTCGATGATGCTGTCGCCCCACTTCTCGTCGCCCTCAAGGGCCTTGAGAGCGGAGACGCGGACGACGGGCAGGTCGTCGCCGGGGAACTCCTGAGCCGAGAGCAGCTCACGGACCTCGAGCTCGACGAGCTCCAGGATCTCCTCGTCGTCGACCATGTCGGCCTTGTTGAGGGCCACGACGATGTAGGGGACGCCGACCTGGCGGGCCAGGAGGACGTGCTCCTTCGTCTGCGGCATCGGGCCGTCGGTGGCGGCGACCACGAGGATCGCACCGTCCATCTGAGCGGCGCCGGTGATCATGTTCTTCACGTAGTCGGCGTGACCGGGGCAGTCCACGTGGGCATAGTGGCGCTTCTCGGTCTGGTACTCGACGTGCGCGATGGAGATCGTAATGCCGCGAGCCTTCTCCTCCGGAGCCTTGTCAATCTTGTCGAACGGAGTCGACTCGTTGATGTCCGGGAAGCGGTCGTGAAGCACCTTGGTGATCGCCGCGGTCAGAGTGGTCTTGCCGTGGTCGATGTGCCCAATGGTGCCGATGTTCACGTGCGGCTTTGTCCGCTCGAACTTGGCCTTAGCCACTGGTTCTCTCCTTAGAGAATCTACTGACTTACTTCACACTCGGGCCCGGGAGAGTACCCGGCCCCTGGGCGGTGGAGCGGACGGAGATCCGCTCCACCAGGGACTCCGGGGTTGAACAACCCCGGCCTCTCAGGCGGCGGCCGAAGCCACCGCCTTCGGGGGGCCAGGACTATTCGCCCCGGGCCTTCGCGACGATCTCCTTGGCGATGCCCGGGGGCACCTCCGAGTAGGAGTCGAACTGCATGCTGTAGCTCGCCCGACCCTGGGTCTTGCTGCGCAGGTCGCCGACGTAGCCGAACATCTCCGACAGCGGCACCAGCGCGGCGATGACCCGGGCGCCTGCGCGCTCGTCCATCGACTGGATCTGCCCGCGGCGACCGTTGAGGTCGCCGATGACATCACCCATGTAGTCCTCGGGCGTGGTGACCTCGACGGCCATCATCGGCTCCAGGAGTACGGCGTCAGCCCTGCGCGCGGCCTCCTTGAAGGCCATCGAGCCAGCGATCTTGAACGCCATTTCCGAGGAGTCGACGTCGTGGGCGGCGCCGTCGGTCAGCGTAACCTTCACGCCGACCATCGGGTAACCGGCCAGGACACCGAACTCGGCGGCCTCCTGGGCACCGGCGTCGACCGAGGGGATGTACTCCCTCGGGATGCGGCCACCCGTGACCTTGTTCTGGAACTCGTAGCCGTCGTTGCCTTCGCCAAGGGGCTCGACGTCGATGATGACCCGCGCGAACTGACCGGAACCACCGGTCTGCTTCTTGTGGGTGTAATCGACCTTCTCGACCTTGCGGCGAATGGTCTCGCGGTAGGCGACCTGGGGGCGGCCGACGTTGGCCTCGACCTTGAACTCGCGACGCATACGGTCGACGAGGATCTCAAGGTGAAGCTCGCCCATGCCCCAGATGACCGTCTGGCCGGTCTCCTCGTCACGGCGGACCTGGAAGGACGGGTCCTCCTCGGCCAGCCGCTGGATCGCGGTGGACAGCTTCTCCTGGTCGCCCTTGGTCTTGGGCTCGATCGCGACGTTGATGACCGGGGCCGGGAACGTCATCGACTCGAGAACGACCTGGTGGGTCGGGTCGGACAGGGTGTCACCGGTGGTGGTGTCCTTCAGACCCATGACGGCGACGATCTGACCGGCGATGGCGCTCGGGCGCTCCTCACGCTTGTTGGCGTGCATCTGGTAGATCTTGCCGATCCGCTCCTTGCGGCCCTTCACAGAGTTGACGACCTGTGTGCCGGTCTCGAGCGAACCCGAGTAGATGCGGAGGTAGGTGAGCTTGCCCAGGTGGGGGTCGCTCATGATCTTGAACGCCAGCGCGGAGAACGGCTCGGTCGGGTCCGCGTGACGCTCGATGACCTCGGCCTCGTTCCCGACAGCGTGGCCCTTGAAGGCCGGGATGTCGAGCGGGGCCGGGAGGAAGGCGACGATGGCGTCGAGCAGGGGCTGCACGCCCTTGTTCTTGAACGCGGTGCCACACAGGACCGGGTTGATGGCGCCCCTGACGGTGGCCCGGCGCAGGGCCGCGACCAGCTGCTCCTCGGTGGGCTCGATGCCCTCGAGGAAGAGCTCCATCAGCTCGTCATCGTTCTCGGCGGCGGTCTCGACCAGCTTGTCGCGCCACTCGCGAGCGGCGTCGGCGTGGTCGGCCGGGATGTCGACGACGTCGTACATCTCGCCCTTGGCCGCCTCCGCGCTCCAGATGAGACCCTTCATCTGAATCAGGTCGATGACGCCCTTGAAGTCCGCCTCCACGCCCCAGGGGAGCTGGACGACGGCCGGGATGGCGCCCAGACGGCTGATCATCATGTCGACGCAGCGGTGGAACTCCGCGCCGACGCGGTCCATCTTGTTCACGAAGCAGATGCGCGGAACGTTGTAGCGGTCTGCCTGGCGCCACACCGTCTCCGACTGCGGCTCGACACCGGCGACACCGTCGAACACGGCCACCGCGCCGTCGAGCACGCGAAGCGCGCGCTCGACCTCGATGGTGAAGTCGACGTGCCCGGGGGTGTCGATGATGTTGATGGTGTGACCGGCCCACTCACAGGTCGTCGCGGCAGACGTGATGGTGATGCCGCGCTCCTGCTCCTGCTCCATCCAGTCCATCGTGGCAGCGCCCTCGTGAACCTCACCGATCTTGTAATTGATACCGGTGTAGAACAGGATGCGCTCGGTCGTGGTGGTCTTGCCCGCGTCGATATGGGCCATGATCCCGATATTGCGGACCTTGGCCAGGTCAAGAGCGGTCGTGGTGGCCACTTCTCTCGCGTCCTCGTCGTCTCGTCGAACCCGCTGTTACCAGCGGTAGTGGGCGAAGGCCTTGTTGGACTCGGCCATCTTGTGGGTGTCCTCGCGCTTCTTGACGCTCGCCCCGAGGCCGTTGCTGGCGTCGAGGAGCTCGTTCATGAGGCGCTCGGTCATGGTCTTCTCGCGGCGGGCGCGGGAGTACTGCACCAGCCAGCGCAGGGCCAGAGTGGTGCTGCGGGAGGCGCGCACCTCGACCGGGACCTGGTAGGTCGCGCCACCGACACGGCGGCTGCGGACCTCAAGGGTGGGCTTGACGTTGTCGAGAGCACGCTTCAGCGTGATGACCGGGTCGTTGCCGGTCTTGTCCTTGCAGCCCTCGAGGGCGCCGTAGACGATCGACTGCGCGATGGAGCGCTTGCCGTCCAGGAGCACCTTGTTGATCAGGGCGGTCACCAGCGGCGAGTTGTAGACCGGGTCAGCGGTGAGTACGCGACGACCGGGAGAACCCTTACGAGGCATGGTTAGCTCTTCTCCCTCTTCGCGCCGTAGTGGCTGCGGCCCTGCTTGCGGTTCTTGACGCCCTGGGTGTCAAGGGTGCCGCGAATGATCTTGTAGCGCACACCCGGCAGGTCCTTCACACGACCGCCGCGCACGAGCACGATGGAGTGCTCCTGCAGGTTGTGCCCCACGCCGGGGATGTAGGCCGTGACCTCGATGCCGTTGGTGAGACGGACACGAGCCACCTTGCGCAGCGCCGAGTTGGGCTTCTTGGGGGTCGTGGTGTACACGCGCTGGCACGTGCCGCGCCGCTGCGGACTCCCCTTGAGGGCAGGAGTCTTGGTCTTGGAGACCTTGTCCTGCCGGCCCTTGCGGACCAACTGCTGAATAGTGGGCACTGCCACTCCGTTCGTGCATAAGCCGGTGATACGTCTGTTGGTGCGCTTCGCAGGTACTGCCGGTGTCATGACCTGCGGTTTTCTCCCCCGCTCCGACCCACGCGGTCGGGCGTGTCGCGCCCTTGCAGAGCCACACTCCCGCGCTACGGAAACGCTGGGGGGAGACCATACGGCGCCGCCATCAGGCGCGCACGCATGAGAGCCCATGAGACATGGGCACGAAGAGCAAGACTACCCAGCCGCGCGCAGCACGTCAAAACGGCCGCACCAGGCCGCATTGGACTCGGGCCATATCCTACCCGCTCATGGCCCCGTCTCCCGTCGGTTGGCGATTATCTCCCCGCCGGCCCCATACATCACTGCCGCCAACCCCACAATCCTGTGTTACGGCAAGCCCCCTTGCCTCCACCCGCCGCCCCGTGCTGGGGGCCTCCAGGGTCACGCTCCTCACCTCCCGCCGACCCACCGCAACGCCGCCCTGTTCACCGGGCTCGGGCCTGCCTGTATGCCCGCTCCTGCCTTTTGCTCTCGCCGGTTCGCGGGTGCTTGTCCTGTTGGCAGGTTCTGTCGGCTGGGTGCCGGCGTGGTTGGCCAGTCGCTCCTGCAGTTTCTCGTGGTCCCGGTCGGCTTCTCCTGCCTGGGCGGGCTCGTCCTTTGCCCTTCGGCCGCGTTGGGCGTCGGCCGCCGCACAGGGGCGCCGGGCTCCACCGTCCACCTTCTCGCCGTCCCGGCGCCAGGAGGTACCAACGGGGTGGCGGTTCCGGCGCCAGGAACTGGCGCGGGCCTCGGGGGCGGGCCGGCCCAGACACCGCAGGGCACCGACCCAGCCCCAGCACGCTCCCTGCGACACCTTGGGCGCAGCGCCAAGGCAGCGTGGGCCGCCGTCCGCCTTCTCATTGCCTCCGGGGCGCCATGTGCTGACCCTCGGGCTCTCAGCACAGGTCAGCGCCCTGGAGCAGGACGCTCCGGGCCTTTGGGGGTCAGGGCTGTTCCATGGCCCTGACAGTGCGAATCGCGAGCCCGGCCTGAACACCAAGCCGCTGCGGATGACACTCGCCGTGCAGCCGAAGGCGCGAGGCCGCTCCGCCCCCTCAGCGGCCGGTCCGTCCCCGAGGCCCGCATAGCCAGTTCCTGGCGCCGGAACCGCCACCCCGCTGACACCTCCTGGCGCCGGAACCCCGCCCCGTAGACACCTCCTGGCGCCTCAACCCACCCCGCTGACACCACCTGGCGCTAGAACCCCGCCCCGTAGACACCTCCTGGCGCCGGGACGGCGAGAAGGTGGACGGTGGAGCCCGGCGCCCCTGTGCGGCGGCCGACGCCCGACGCGGCCGAAGGGCAAAGGACGAGCCCGCCCAGGCAGGAGAAGCCGACCGGGACCACGAGAAACTGCAGGAGCGGCTGGCCAAGCACGCCGGCACCCAGCCGACAGGACCCGCCGACAGGACCTGCCGACAGGACCTGCCGACAGGGCCTGCCAACGGGACAAGCACCCGCGAACCGGCGAGAGCAAAAGGGCAGGAGCGGCCAAACGGGCAGGCCCGAGCCCGGTGAACAGGGCGGCGTTGCGGTGGGGCGGGGGGAGGTGAGGAGCGTGACCCTGGAGGCCCCCAGCGCGAGGCGGCGGGTGGGGGCCAAGGGGGCTTGCCGTAACAGAGGATTGCGGGGGCTGGCAGCAAGCACAGACCTGCCCCCGAGCATGGCGAAAGCGCCCGAGACGCTGTCTCGGGCGCTTTCGCGATGAGCTATTCGATCAGCGGTTGTACTGACCGAAGTCGTACTCCTCCAGCGGAACCGCCTCGCCGGAGCCGGTGCCGAAGGTGTAGTCGGCCGCGGTGCCGTCGTAGCCGCCGACCGTGTACATGGCCGCTTTAGCCTCCTCGGTCGGCTCGACCCGGATGTTGCGGTACTGGGGCATACCAGTACCGGCCGGGATGAGCTTACCGATGATGACGTTCTCCTTCAGGCCCAGGAGCGAGTCGGACTTGGCGTGGATCGCCGCGTCCGTCAGAACCCTGGTCGTCTCCTGGAAGGAGGCCGCCGACAGCCACGACTCGGTGGCCAGCGACGCCTTGGTGATACCCATGAGCACCGGACGGCCTGCGGCGGGCTGACCGCCCTCTGCCACGGTCTCACGGTTCATCAGCTCGAAGCGCGGACGCTCGACCAGCTCACCCGGCAGCAGATCGGTGTCGCCGGACTCCAGCACGTTCACGCGCTTGAGCATCTGGCGGACGATGATCTCGATGTGCTTGTCGTGGATCGACACACCCTGCGAGCGGTACACCTGCTGAACCTCGGCCACCAGGTGCAGCTGCACCTCGCGCGGGCCCATGATGCGCAGGACCTCGTTCGGGTTGACCGCACCCGCGATCAGCTGCTGACCGACCTTGACGTGCTGGCCGTCGGAGACGAGCAGACGCGAGCGCATCGAGACCGGGTAGGGGATCTCCTCCGAACCGTCGTCCGGAGTGATGACGATCTTCCTGGTCTTGTCGGTCTCGTCGATGCGGACCCGGCCCTCGGCCTCGGAGATCGGGGCGACACCCTTGGGGATGCGCGCCTCGAAGAGCTCCTGGACTCGGGGCAGACCGTGAGTGATGTCGGCACCGGCCACACCACCGAGGTGGAAGGTACGCATGGTCAGCTGCGTGCCCGGCTCACCGATCGACTGGGCGGCGATGATGCCGACCGCCTCGCCGACGTCCACGAGCTTGCCGGTGGCCAGCGAACGGCCGTAGCAGGTCGCGCAGACACCGATCTTCGCCTCGCACACCAGCGCGGAGCGGGTGCGCACGGTCTCGATCCCGGCCTCGACCAGCGCCGAGACGTGCACGTCGCTGATGTCGGAACCGGCGGCAGCGATGATCTTGCCGTCGACCTCGACGTCCTCGGCGAGGATGCGGCCGTGCACGTTGGACTCGGCGTTGTCGGCCTTGACCAGGTTGCCGGACGCGTCGCGCTCACCGACGTGCAGCGGGACCGCGCGGTCGGTGCCGCAGTCGATCTCACGGACGATGACGTCCTGGGCCACGTCCACCAGACGACGGGTCAGGTAACCCGAGTCGGCGGTACGCAGAGCGGTGTCGGCGAGGCCCTTCCGCTGACCGTGGGTGGAGATGAAGTACTCCAGCACCGACAGGCCCTCGCGGAACGAGGCCTTGATCGGGCGCGGGATCGTCTCACCCTTGGTGTTGGACACCAGACCTCGGATGCCGGCGATCTGACGCACCTGCATCTTGTTGCCTCGGGCGCCGGAGTTGAGCATCATCCAGACCGGGTTGGTCTCCGGGAACGCCTTGACCATGTCGTTCTCGACGTCCGCGGTGGCGTGGGTCCAGATCTCGATGAGCTCCTGACGGCGCTCCTCGTCGGTGATCAGACCGCGCTCGTACTCACGCTGGACCTTGTCGGCCCGGCGCTCGTAGTTCTCCATGATCTCGGTCTTGTTGGGCGGCGCGACGACGTCCTCGATCGAGATCGTGACGCCGGAGCGGGTCGCCCAGCGGAAACCGGCGTCCTTGAGTGCGTCGAGCGAGGTGGCGACCTCGACCTTGGGGTAGGTCTCGGCCATCTCGTTGACGATCGTGGACAGCTGCTTCCTGTCGACCTGGAAGTTGACGAACGGGTAGCTCGCCGGGAGCGTCTGGTTGAACAGGCAGCGGCCGAACGTCGTCTCCAGACGGATCGGGTCGCCCTGCTCCCAGCCCTCCGGCGCGACCCAGTCGCGCGGCGGCAGGATGTCCTTGAGCCGGATGCTGATCTTCGCCTGGATGTCCAGCTCGCGCCGGTCGAAGGCCATCTGCGCCTCGGCGACGGAGCCGAACACACGGCCCTCGCCCGCGGCGCCGTCCTTCTGGGTGGTCAGCCAGTAGAGGCCGATGACCATGTCCTGGGTGGGCATCGTCACGGGCTTGCCGTCGGCCGGCTTGAGGATGTTGTTGGTCGAGAGCATCAGGATGCGTGCCTCGGCCTGGGCCTCGGCCGACAGCGGCAGGTGCACGGCCATCTGGTCGCCGTCGAAGTCCGCGTTGAAGGCGGTGCAGACGAGCGGGTGGATCTGGATGGCCTTGCCCTCGACGAGCTGCGGCTCGAACGCCTGGATGCCCAGACGGTGGAGCGTGGGCGCGCGGTTGAGCAGCACCGGGTGTTCGGTGATGACCTCTTCGAGTACGTCCCAGACCACGGGGCGGGCGCGCTCGACCATCCGCTTGGCGGACTTGATGTTCTGCGCGTGGTTGAGGTCGACCAGCCGCTTCATGACGAACGGCTTGAACAGCTCCAGCGCCATCTGCTTGGGCAGACCGCACTGGTGCAGCTTGAGCTGCGGGCCGACGACGATCACGGAACGACCGGAGTAGTCGACTCGCTTGCCCAGCAGGTTCTGGCGGAAGCGGCCCTGCTTGCCCTTCAGCATGTCGCTGAGGGACTTCAGCGGACGGTTGCCGGGGCCCGTGACCGGGCGGCCGCGACGGCCGTTGTCGAACAGCGAGTCGACGGCCTCCTGGAGCATCCGCTTCTCGTTGTTGACGATGATCTCGGGCGCGCCGAGGTCGAGCAGTCGCTTGAGGCGGTTGTTCCGGTTGATCACACGACGGTAGAGGTCGTTGAGGTCGGAGGTCGCGAACCGGCCACCGTCGAGCTGCACCATCGGGCGCAGGTCCGGCGGGATGACCGGGATGCAGTCGAGCACCATGCCGCGCGGCGAGTTGGTGGTGTTGAGGAAAGCCGAGACGACCTTGAGCCGCTTGAGGGCGCGGGCCTTCTTCTGGCCCTTGCCGCTGCGGATGGTCTCGCGGAGGTTCTCGGCCTCGGCGTCCAGGTCGAAGCTGGTCAGGCGGTCCTGGATGGCCTGCGCGCCCATGCCGCCCTTGAAGTAGCGGCCGAAGCGGTCGCGCATCTCGCGGTAGAGCAGCTCGTCGCCCTCAAGGTCCTGGACCTTGAGGTTCTTGAAGCGGCTCCACACCTCGTCGAGGCGGTCGAGCTCGCGCTGCGCGCGGTCGCGCAGCTGACGCATCTCGCGCTCGGCGCCCTCGCGCACCTTGCGGCGCTGGTCGCCCTTGGCGCCGGCGGCCTCAAGCTCGGCGAGGTCGCCTTCGAGCTTCTTCTGCCTGGTCTCGATGTCGGCGTCGCGACGCTGCTCGATGTGCTGCCGCTCGACGGAGATCTTCGCCTCCAGCGACGGCAGGTCGCGGTCGCGCAGCTCGATGTCGACCTGCGTGATCATGTACGCCGCGAAGTAGATGACCTTCTCCAGGTCCTTCGGGGCGAGGTCGAGCAGGTAGCCGAGGCGCGAGGGAACGCCCTTGAAGTACCAGATGTGCGTGACGGGCGCGGCCAGCTCGATGTGGCCCATCCGCTCACGGCGCACCTTGGCGCGAGTGACCTCGACGCCGCAGCGCTCACAGATGATGCCCTTGAAGCGGACGCGCTTGTACTTGCCGCAGTAGCACTCCCAGTCGCGGGTCGGGCCGAAGATCTTCTCGCAGAAGAGCCCGTCCTTTTCCGGCTTGAGGGTGCGGTAGTTGATCGTCTCCGGCTTCTTCACCTCGCCGTGCGACCACTGACGGATGTCGTCGGCGGTGGCCAGCCCGATCCGAAGCTCGTCGAAGAAGTTGACGTCCAGCATTTGTGCGATCTCCCCCTCAGACTTCTTCCACGCTGCTCGGCTCACGCCGCGACAGGTCGATACCGAGCTCCTCGGCGGCCCTGAAGACGTCCTCGTCGCTGTCACGCATCTCGATGGACATGCCGTCGCTGGAGAGCACCTCGACGTTGAGGCACAGCGACTGCATTTCCTTGATGAGGACCTTGAAGGACTCGGGGATGCCGGGCTCGGGGATGTTCTCGCCCTTGACGATGGCCTCGTAGACCTTCACCCGGCCGAGAACGTCGTCGGACTTGATGGTCAGGAGCTCCTGAAGGGCGTAGGCGGCGCCGTACGCCTCCAGCGCCCACACCTCCATCTCACCGAAGCGCTGGCCGCCGAACTGGGCCTTGCCGCCGAGCGGCTGCTGGGTGATCATGGAGTAGGGGCCGGTGGACCGGGCGTGGATCTTGTCGTCCACGAGGTGCAGCAGCTTGAGGATGTAGCTGTAGCCGACTGCGATGGGGTACGGGAACGGCTCGCCGGAGCGGCCGTCGTACAGCCGGGCCTTACCGGTGTCGCGGACCATACGGTCGCCGTCGCGGTTGGGCAGGGTGTTGCTGAGCAGACCGACGATCTCCTCCTCGTGGGCGCCGTCGAAGACGGGCGTGGCCACGTTGGTGCGGGGATCGACCGTCTCGAAGCCCTTCTCGCGCAGGCGCTCGGCCCACTGCTCGGTCAGGCCGGAGATGTCCCATCCTCGGGCGGCGATCCAGCCGAGGTGGGCTTCGAGGACCTGTCCGATGTTCATCCGGCCGGGCACGCCCAGCGGGTTGAGGATGATGTCGACCGGGGTGCCGTCCTCCA
>NZ_BAAAHQ010000013.1:0-103860 GCF_039525605.1 Nonomuraea longicatena
CCGCCGACGGCCTTCAACTACTCGGTTTCACAACATGAGAACGCATCGGCCCTGTCAAGGGGGGAGATGGGAAGGTTGGACTTTCCGGCGATCCGGTGGCAGACGATAACCAATGTGTGGATCTTCGGCCAGGCGGGGATGCGCTTGTATTTGCCGCCGACCAGGTCGCAGGCCGTAGCCCTGGGTAGGTGGCGGAAGAAGTCGCGGTCCGTCGCCTCGGCGATGACCGTCTCCGCCGTTTTCTCCAAGGTCAGATAGGTGGGTTCTCCGGCTTCCACGCGGTACAGCTTGCTGATCCTCGCGGCGAGCAACGTCAGATGCCTGCCGCCGCGACTGGTTCCACCCATGATCATATTCATCCAGATCACACGAGATTTACGGAAGTTTCCGGACCCGGGGCTGTGGTGAGTGAATGTGGCGACTCGGCCCCAAGAGGCAACTCATGGTGTCACAGGTTGGGGCGCTGACGGCTGCCGTTTCTGGCGGTCCGAAAGATCATTTACAGGGAAATATCCGAAGATATCCGGATACATCCGGGTAACTTCCGTGACTGTCCGAACCATGATCAACGCCCGAACCCGTGCTCGTGACACTGCTAGATGTTCATGCCGTCGAATCGGTGTCCGACGTGAGGAGCTACGGGTCAATGAACAGGACGAGCATCGTTTGGTGCGTGGTGGCGGGCTTCCTGCTCGCACTGCTGATCGGGGTCGCGGGTACGCTGCTCGCCGTCGGCGACGGCAACACACTGACCGGGGCTGTGATCGTGGGTGCGGGTGCGGCGGGAGGGGCGCTCGCGCTCTGGGTCACGGTCAGCCTTGCCGTACACAGCCTGCTGAGGGGCAAGTGAGCGGGCGTCTCGCCGTACAGGCCCTGCTGAAGGGCACGTGAGCGGGTGCTACGGGCGGCCCAGGGCGCGGTAGTGCCATCCCGCCGTACGCCACGCCGAGGCGTCGAGGGCGTTGCGGCCGTCGACGATCCGGCGCTGCGCCACGGCGGCCCCCGCCACCTCAGGGTCGAGCTCGACGAACTCCTGCCACTCCGTGAGCAGCAGCACCACGTGCGCGCCGCGCAGCGCCTCCAGCGCCGACTCGCCGTACGCGAGCTGCGGGTGGGCCTTGCGGGCGTTGTCGAGCGCGATCGGGTCGTACACCGTCACCCGCCCGCCCTGCTGGCTGATCGTGACGGCCACGTCGAGCGCGGGGGAGTCGCGGATGTCGTCGGAGTCGGGTTTGAAGGCCGCGCCGAGCACCCCGACCGTGCATCCCTGGAACGAGCCGCCCGCCAGTTCGCGCGCCAGGTCCACCATGCGGGCGCGTCGCCGCATGTTGATGGCGTCGACCTCACGCAAGAACGTCAGCGCCTGGTCGGCGCCCAGCTCACCGGCGCGGGCCATGAAGGCGCGGATGTCCTTGGGCAGGCAGCCGCCGCCGAACCCGAGCCCCGCGTTGAGGAACTTCCCGCCGATCCGGTCGTCGTAGGACAGCGCCTCCGCCAGTTGCCGCACGTCGGCGTGGGCGGCCTCGCAGACCTCCGCCATCGCGTTGATGAAGGAGATCTTGGTGGCGAGGAAGGAGTTGGCCGCGGTTTTGACCAGTTCGGACGTGGCGAAGTCCGTGACCACCATCGGCACCTCGCCGAGCGGTTCGTACACCTCGCGCAGCACCTTCTCGGCCCGTTCGGAGCGCACGCCGATGACGATGCGGTCGGGCGCGAAGGTGTCCTGGACGGCCCGGCCCTCCCGCAGGAACTCGGGGTTCCAGGCGAGCTCGGCCTGGGCGCCGATCGGGGCCAGCCGGGCGATCTTGTCGGCGAGTCGTGCGGCGGTGCCCACGGGTACGGTGGACTTGCCCACGATCAGGCACTCCCGCGTCAGATGCGGTGCGAGTGATTCGATCGAGGCGTCGAGGTATGAGGTGTCCGCGGCGTACTCGCCGTGTTTCTGGGGTGTGCCGAGCGCGAGGAAGTGCACGTCGCCGAACTCGGCCACCTCCTCGTACGACGTGGTGAAACGCAGCCGTCCCGAGCCGAGGCCGCGCCGGAGCACGGTTTCGAGGCCCGGTTCGTGGATCGGGAGCTCGCCATTACGCAACCGACGGATCTTCTCGGCGTCGATGTCCAAGGCCAGGACGTCGTATCCGAGGTCTGCCATGCACGCCGCATGGGTGACGCCCAGATATCCGGTCCCGATCACCGTGAGGCGATATGGCACGAGTGAGCTCCTTTCGGTCGCCAGGCATGCTACCGGTCCTTTACTCCTCTGTGCCTCCTGTGTAAACGGGCAAACCGTACCGACTGGTAACAAGATGTTCGGACGTCCTAGTATCTGTGTTATGAGCTTCCCTCTCTACGCGCCGGCCGAGGAGCACGCCATGCTCCGGGAGACCGTACGCGCCCTGGCCGATGAGAAGATCGCCCCGCGCGCAGCGGCGGCCGACGAGACCGAGGAGTTTCCCTGGGACGTCTACAAGGCGCTCGTCGCCTCCGACCTGCACGCCGTCCACGTGCCCGAACAGTACGGCGGCGCGGGGGCCGACGCCCTGGCCACGGTCATCGTGATCGAGGAGGTGGCCAGGGCCTGCGCGTCCTCGTCGCTGATCCCGGCGGTCAACAAGCTGGGGACCGTACCACTGCTGCTGTCGGCGTCGGAGGAGCTGAAGGCCCGCTACCTCGCGCCGGTCGCCGGCGGCGAGGCCATGTTCTCGTACGCGCTGTCCGAGGCCGACGCGGGCTCCGACGCGGCGGGCATGAAGACCCGCGCCGTCCTCGACGGCGACCACTACGTGCTCAACGGCACCAAGATGTGGATCACGAACGCGGGTGTCTCCGAGTACTACACGGTGATGGCCGTGACCGCGCCGGGAGAAGGGGCCCGCGGCATCTCCGCCTTCGTCGTGGAAAAGTCTGACGAAGGGGTCTCCTTCGGTCCCAAGGAGAAGAAGCTCGGCATCAAGGCATCGCCGACGCGGCAGGTCATCCTGGAGAACGTCCGCATCCCGGCCTCCCGCCTGATCGGCGAGCCCGGCTCCGGCTTCAAGACCGCCCTGGCCACCCTCGACCACACCCGCATCACCATCGCCGCCCAGGCGCTCGGCATCGCGCAGGGCGCGCTGGACTTCTCCATCGGGTACGTCAAGGAGCGCCGCCAGTTCGGCAAGCCGATCTCCGACTTCCAGGGCGTGCAGTTCATGCTCGCCGACATGGCCATGAAGCTGGAGGCGGCCAGGCAACTGACCTACCATGCGGCGGCCAAGTCCGAGCTCGCCATGCACGGCAGCCCGCAGAAGGATCTGACCTTCCTGTCGAGCGCCGCCAAGTGCGCCGCCTCCGACGCCGCCATGGACATCACCACGGACGCGGTCCAGCTCCTGGGCGGGTACGGCTACACCCGCGAGTTCCCCGTCGAACGCATGATGCGCGACGCCAAGATCACCCAGATCTACGAGGGCACCAACCAGATCCAGCGCATGGTGATGGCCCGCCAGCTCCTCAAGTAGTCCCTGACCTGCGAAAGCCCCGCCTTCCTGTCGTAGGAGGCGGGGCGCGCCGTGCGGTCGTCGAAGCTCAAACGATCACTGTTCCGTCCCTGTTCCGTGAGAGACGCCGCGCGGACGGAACAGGCGGTCGTCGATCGCTCTGCGGGCACGGTCATGTGAGCCCGGCATCAGGTGGGCATACACACGGAGGGTGAAGCCCGGGTCGGCGTGGCCGAGGTACTCGGCGAGTTCCTTGTCCGGTGCCGGGATCACGCCCGCTGTCACCAGAGCGGGCTTCCAGACGGGTCCGCTGTAGCTCCTGGCCTTGATGAAGCGGTCATCCATTCACATAGGCCAGGCCGCCGACGTCCGCGCGCTTCTCAACCGCAGATGGCTCCAGCTAGGCCGCGCTCATTGCCGGGTCCTGCGGGTGGTTTGTGCAGCGGGCGGGGCTTCCGCCGGCCCGTACCCCAGATGACGGGCGGCGGAAGCCCCGGGCCGCTCCCCTGGGGACCTGTGCCAAGGGGAAGGCGCCGGGCCGTGCTGGGGATGGATGTGCACGGCCGGGCGCGAGGCTCTCAGAGTTGGAGTGTGGGTCTCTGCCAGGGTTGGAGCTGACGGCCTGGCAGAGACCCTCCCCTCGGGGGTCCCGGCCCCGAGGGGATGCCCGGCCTCTCCTCCATCTGCGGAGGCCGGGAGTCTTGCCCCGCTCCGGGTGAGGTCGAAGCGGGGATGGCGTGGGTCAGGGCGAAACGGAGGGTTCGCCCGGAGTCCGCGCGGTCGAGCCCGGCCGGAAGCCTGGGTCCTCGTCCGAGGCGGCAGCCGGGAGCTTGGGGGTCAGCGCATCCGGCGGGGAGCAGGTCTCGCAGCAGAAGTCGCCGCAGTGGTTGAGGCAGCCCGGGTATGCGCACCGGTGGGTGTGCTGGCACAGATGTCGGCCACGGCGCACCCGCCCTTCCTCCCTGGGGTCGAGGGCCAGGGGCCGGTTGCGGTCGCGCTCGATGTCCACCGGGTCACCGGGTCGATTCCGCGGGGGCTGTCGCCTGGGTCCATGCCTTGGCGGGGATGCGGGGGATGCAGAGCCGTTCGAGGGCGGTGTTGGCCTCCTCGCGGGTGAGGCCGCGCAGGGCGATGAGCTTCAGGTGGCGCTGCCAGCGGGCGTCCGTCCAGGGGTCGTTGACGCCGACCGGCGGGATGTCCGCGTGCTGGGCGAGGGGCATGGAGGTCAGGTAGAACGCGGCCAGGAACGGCAGCCACGCGGCCGGGACGTACAGGGGGCCGATCACCGCCGCGACGAGCGTGCCGACGGTGACCAGGAGGAGCGCGGTGGTGCGGATCGTCCGGAGGTGGCGGCTGCGGTTCATACGGGCCTCCTGAATCTGTGGTGGCGAGAAGTGACGGGGGTGCGTCCCCGGGAGTGTCGCGGTCCCGGGGACGCGCACCCTGAGCCCGCTCCGGCGTTCGGCTCTTCTCGCCCCCACGGGTGGGAGCCGGGCCGGAGCGGACGTGTGCGGGGGCTACTGCGGCATCGCCGCTTCGAGCCCCTGAAGGCGGCACGTCGGCGCCGGGTACCGGGCGACGAGCAGCCGATAGTGAGCGGCGACCATCTCGGCTGCGGCTCGCGGCGAGTCGGCAGGTGCGTAATGCACTGCTGCGGATCTGCGGTCTTTGGGCGTCCAGGAGAAGGTGAGTCCGTCGCAGCGGACCAGAAGACCGGTCCACACCGACACCCAGGTGTCGCCACCATTCCGAGATGGTTGAGGGTCCGCGTTAATGCCCCAGGCTGAAAGCTCAGTCGCGAGCAGTTCGGCGGCTTCGCTGGGTCGCACCCTGCTTCCCGAGGAGGACCGGATTACTGCTGCTGTCAAGGTCATGCATTGAAGGTAAGCCCCTGAGAAATGACTAAGGGGGACTCGTTGTCCCCCCTAGTTTTGAGGCTATATGTCGTTTTCGGGAATAAAGAGTTCTCTCTATGCGGCGACTCCGAGGGCCTCGGCGAGTTCTACGGCGTCGGCCTTCAGCGGGCCGGGCGCAGCCTTGGCGACGTCGGCCGCCAAACGACGCGCCAGCGGGATGTACCGAACTCCTTCAGGGGACACACGGTGCGCCTGGTTGAGGTAGTGGAAGGCTGCCGTCGTTTCGCTCCGCTGGTGGTGTCCTGCGGCGATGTCGAACAGCAGCCGGGAGCGTCGCTCAAGCGACTTGACGCTGGTGGGCGAGATGGCCTCCGCCCTCCTGAGCGCTTCCCCCGGCGTGAGGAGCCCGACGCCCACCGTCACACCGTGAAGGGCGACGTTGGAGGCGTCGAACGCCGACTGCGAGTGCGTGTACCCGGCCGGAAGGCGCTCCGCTGTGTGCTGAGCCGCCTCCAGGTACCGTTCGGCGTCGCCGGACAGGCCGTCCAGGCCACAGGAGACCGCCGCCTGGAGGTTCAGCGCCCCGTAGATGCCGAGCACCTCGGGGTCGCCACCTTCGAGCGTCTCCCGGAGAAGATCCATCCCCGCCTCATCGGTGCGGACCGCCTCCTCGGAGTACCCGGCTGCGCGCTGGCCGATCGCGGTTGACCACGCGGCCAGTGCGAGCGATCGGGGGTCGTCCGCTTCTTCGCTGTGGGCTCGTCCACGGTCCAGGGCTATCCAGTACAGTTCTGGCTCGCAGATGTGGGCCAGCAGGCGTTGCACCAGCCGGTAGAGGTCGCCGGTCGCGGCGTGTGCGACTCGTCTGTCTCCCTCTTGGTGGGCGCGGATGCAGACGTGGGCGTCGTGGATGAGACCGGGCAGCAGCGAACCGACTTCCGTCCTCTGGTGTGTGCTGCTGTGCCACAGGCGCCACGCGGAATCCACCCGGGCCTTGAGAGCCTCCGGGGTGATCGGGGCCAGAGACGGCGTCGAAGGGAGGGAAGCGCCGTGAAGGGCCGCCCGGATTTCGGCCACGGCCGGGTGTGACAGCTTCCCAATGGCGTTGACGGGGATGCTGACCGGATCTCCGGTGAGGCTGGACAGATCGGAGAGGCGTAGCGCTTGGGCGAGACGTACCAAATGGGTGAGCGAATGAATGGGACGCTGACCGGACTCGATCTTCTTGAGCCAGGCAGGAGACATCCCGACAAGGCCAGCGAGTACGGGGCGGCTCATTCCTTTGCGCTCGCGAAGAATGCGGATGCGATCACCTGTCGGAAGACCTGAAGGGAATTCGGGTGTAAGGCTCATCTGACACCGCCGCAGGAATAGGGAATGTCTATCAGCAGGGTACGCTCGCCGTCCTCGTGACGGCAGAGACGAGCGCGATGGAAGCCACGCGCCGGGTCGGGCGGATCGAGACCGTAGCCGATCGCCACTTCGGTACCCCTCACGCGGGTCGGGGCGATCGCTGCCGCGCCGCTTCCGGTGCTCGGGCCTGGCGGCCCTGGGCTCCGGGTCGGCTTGCCACCGGACACGCGGGTTGCCGTGGTCGCCTGTACGGCAGGAGGCGCGGCGATCTTCGATGAAGCTCGGTTCTGTCACCACGGGCCGAGGGCGATCGACATGATGAGCGTTATGATCATCAGACTCCGCATCGTCGCCTATGCGTTCCTGCTCGTGATCTGCGTGACCGCATCGGCTGTCCTGTCCCCATTCAACGTGGGCGTGGGGCGCAGTCTGTGGTCAGACCCCCAAATGCTCGACCAGGTCCTCGGACAATGGCGCACCGTCGCCGCCCTCGCCTACACCTCGGGCAGTACCGTCGGCTACTTCTGCGCGATCATCGCAGGCCGTCTGGCCGCCCGCTGGCGCACGCCGCACCCCCGCCTGGCCTATCTGGCCGCCGCGATCTTGGGCCTGGGCCAGTTGGGCGCTTCGTGGGCGGCCGCCTCGCCCACCCTGGTGAAGGACTTGGAGGCGGACGAACGATGGATGCAGATCCCCCTCGACCCGGGCTTATGGCATCACCCCACCGTCCTCGTCGCGATGGTTCTTGTCTTCGCCACTCTCCTGCTCGCCGCCCGTCTGGCCTTCGACACGGCCGTGGACCCGCCGAAGCGCGGTGACATGCTGGTCGCCGCCTCGTTCGCGCTGATCCCGACCGCTCATCTCGCCGTCCCGCTGCTGCCCGTGCTCATTGGAGTGGGCCCATACCATTAGGGTCAAACCTCGATGCCTGCTGCCACGTGAGCTCCCGGCCCCGCAAGACGCTCGGCTGGGACACCGACATCGCGATTCTCCCGAACCTCGCCGGACCCGAGACCGGAGTCAGGAGACGGAGTGGTGGAAGCCGGCGGCCTCAGCCTCCTTCTCCGTGCAGAAGAACGGACCGTCGAACGGCGTCACCGCGTAGTACTCGTCCCCAGGGACGTCGTAGCTCATGGCTGCCGCGAAGCCGCTGGCCACGACGGGCAGGCCGCCGCACCTGACCACGTGGTACGGATAACGGGCCATCGTGTCGACCAACGGTGTGACCGACACGATCGCGTACACGGCCACGGCCGCCACGAGCGCGCGCAGCCAGTCCGGCCGGAAGCGCAGCAGGGCGAGCAGGATCAGGCCTGCGAGGTAGGCCAGCATGAACAGCACCAGGTACAGCATCGAGAACGGCACCCACGACCGCCCCCGCAACGCGACGATCACCGCGACCAAACCCAGGACGGGCAGCCCGACGACGAACACGGCCAGCCACGCGCTCGCTCGTTGAAACGACCTCATGCGTGATGTGATGATCAGGTTCACGGGTTGGTTCACCTGCGTTGCGACGATTCCTCGAATGCGCCTGATCAGAGCGGGGCGAGGATCATGAGGACCTCGTCGCGGGTGTCGTCGGGAGCGAGCCGGAGTGCGCCCGGGCCAGCGGCCGATCTCACGCCAGCCGAGCCGTCCGTAGAACTCCTCCAGCCCTTGGCCTCCTCGGGCGGCGAGATGCAGTTGTTCCAGCCCCAGTTCGTCTCGGGCGATCCTTCGGAGTTCGTGGACGAGGGCGGCGCCGATGCCTTGTCCGCGCCGGTCCGGGTGGGTCTGAAGATGGTGAACGGTGCCCCAGTGCCGGACGAGCCGGTAGGGGTCGCGGTTGAGGACGGCCCATCCGGTGAGGACGCCATCGGTCCTCGCGACGAGAAGCCGACTCCGCTGCGGGTCGAGTCCGTCGAGAACCTTGTCCGCGACGGGGGCGACGTCTTGGCAGCCGACCGGCGGAAAGGGGAACCCGGCGGCGCCGCCCGCGTTGGTGACGGCGATCCAGCAGTCGATCAGCTCCTGCCGGAGCCCGGCCGTGACGTCGTGCAGGCTGGTGATCTGGACGAGGTCGGGGGTGCTGTCGCGCGGCATGGGAGGGATCGTGTCAGACCCCTCTGACACGATCCCTCGTAAACGGCGAGGACGGCGGTGGGTTCATGGACTTGGACGGCTTCTGGGAACTGGTGGAGCGCTCCGCCGAGGAGACGGGCAGCCGGTCGGCGCGGCTGGAGTGGCTTGCGCGCCGCCTGTCCGCCCTGCCCGCCGAAGAGATCGTGGACTACGAGTGCTGGTTCACCCGCTGCGCCGACCGGGCCTGCACCTGGGACGTGTACGCGGCGTGCTGGGCGGTCAACTCCTCCTGGTCCTCCGACGGCTACGAGTACTTCGTGCGCTGGCTGATCAGCCTCGGCCGAGCCGACTTCGAGAAGATCGTCACCTGCCCCGACCTCGTCTTCGAGCTGCCGCAGATCCGGCACGTGGTCGAGCTGAAGCGTACCTACGCACACAAGCGGACCACCTGGTCGGCCGATGGCGGCTTCCGGCTCGACCGGGTGACGCACACCCGGCGGCAGCGCGTGCCTGACGAGGTGTACCCGGAGTTCGAGGCGTTCGCCTACGTGCCGTACGAGGTGTACGAGGCGCGCGGCCTCGATCCGGCGGACCTGTACGAAGCGGTGGCCGCGCGGGGGGTGTACAGCAAGTTCCCCTTCTTGAGTAACTACGCGCATCCCGACGGCGAGAGATGGGACTACGGAGACGAGACGGAGTTCCGCCGCAGACTCCCTCGGATCGCCCGTCAACTCGGAATGTTCGATATATCGCCCGACCCATCGGAAAAAGAAAGGGGGGCATTGGAAATCACAATGTGTCCACCACTCGGGTAGGCCCGCCGTGGGCGTCCACGAACGCTTTTGCCGACCGTGCGAAAGTCCGTACCAACTCCGTCTCCCTGTTGGTCGGCCAAAGGACCAGATACTCGATGGGCGGCGCGTCGCTGAATGGCACGAAGGTGAGGCCGGACCGGTTGAAATAGCGCTCGCCCACGGCCGACACCGGACTCACGCCCCGGTCGGCCGTGATGAGTGACAGCGCGTCCTCCCAGGTGGCGATGACGTGCCCGCAGCAGGGGATCGGCCTGCCGCTCGGGGTGTGGTGCGGATAGTGGTAGTCCAGCCAGTACGCGGGTGAGCGGTCGTTGGGGGCGACCAGCCGGGTGTCGGCCAGGTCTTCGAGGCTGACGGACTCCCGCGACGCGAAGGGGTGCGAGGAGGCCACCAACAGCGAGCGCGGCTGGCTGACCAGCATGGGCCCGACGGTGAGGTCCTCCTCCTCGACGGGGAACTCGGTGATCTGCAGGTCGATCTCGCCGGCGCGTAGCGGCCCGAAGATCGCGTAGAACGGCACTTCCTGGATCTCGATCTGTACGTTCGGGCACACCTCGGCGAAGGCGTCGGCGATCTTGACGAGCAGGTGCCCGGTGAACGCCGCGGAGTATCCGACCCTGAGTAGCCCACTGGTGCCCCGGCCTGCGGCGGCGGCCCGGTCGGCCTCGTCGAGGATGCGGCGGTAGGCGGGTCCGATGCCGTCGCGCAACTGCCTGCCGACCGCGGTGATGGTGACGCTGCGGCTGGTGCGCTCGAAGAGCCGGACGCCGAACCGCCTCTCCAGTTTTGGCGATGGTCTGGCTGACCCGGCTCTGGGACACGCCGGTTCGCTCTGCGGTACGGCCGAAATGCAGTTCTTCGGCGAGAGTCAGAAAAATTTCGATCTCATGCCGTTCCATGCCCCCTCCCTCGGAACGATGAGTTAAGCGAATGGATCCTTACACAACTCGTCGTTGTTCGGTAGCCGGAATCTCCCCGATGGTGAATGTCACACATCTTCGGCCGCCCGATGCGGGGCGGCCGGCATACCTCGAAAGGCATATTGTGACAGTCACGCTCGGGGCTCCGCCCCAGCTGGGCACCAGAGGCCTGCTCACGTTGGTCACGTTGTGCGGGGCGACGTTCATGACGGGCCTCGACTACTCCATTATCGTGGTGGCGCTGCCGGAGATCGGCAGGGACCTCGGTTTCGCCTCGGCGGGCGATCTGCAATGGGTGGCGACGGCGTGCGTGCTGCCCACGGCCGCGTTGCTGCCGCTCTGCGGGCGGTTGTCCGACCTGGTCGGCCGCCGCAACCTGTTCGTCGGCGGTGTGGCGGCCTTCACCGTGATCTCCCTGGTCGCGGGGCTGGCGGTCTCGCCCGCCATGCTGATCGTGGCGCGCGTCGGCCAGGGTGTGGCCGCCGCGGCGATCGGCGCGACCGCGATCGCGCTGATGACCACGACCTTCCCCGAGGGCCCCCAGCGGACCAGGGCGCTGGGGATCAACGGCGCGCTGCTGTCGCTGGGCTTCGTCGCCGGGACGATCGGCGGCGGCATCATCACCAACGGACTGAACTGGCGCTGGACCATGCTGATCCTGGTCTTCATGGGGGCGCTGATCCTACTCGGCGCGCTGGCCCTGCTGCCGCGCGACGGCGAGCGCGGTACGGCGCGGCTGGACGTCCCGGGCGCCGTCCTGGTCAGCACCGGCCTGTTCGCGCTCGTGTACGCCTTCACCGTCGGGGCCGAGAGCGGCTGGACCGACCTGTCGACGCTGGCCGCGCTGGTGGCGGCGGTGGCGCTGCTGGGCAGCTTCCTCAGGGTGGAGGCCCGCCACAGCGACCCGCTGGTGCCGCTGCGCCTGCTGAACCGGCCGACGGTCAAGTGGAGCAGCCTGATCGGATTGATCACCTTCGGCATGTGCGGCGGCACGACCCTGCTGCTCAGCCTGTACATGCAGGACGTCCTGGGCTACTCCCCGCTGGCCAGCGGATTCGGGTTCCTCGGGGAGGGGATCGCCGCGCTGCTGGCCGGGGCGGTCGCCTCGCGGCTCATCGGCGTGCGCGGCGCCACCCAGGCGATGATCATCGGACTGGTCGTGCAGGGCGTCGGAACCGCCGCCATGGTGTTCCTGCCCGCCGAGGGCAACTTGCCGCTGTTGCTGTCCACGTCCTCGGCGATGGGGTTCGGGCATGTCCTCACCGTGGTGGCGGTCATCACCACCATGACCTCGGGCCTGCCGGACACCGACCAGGGGGTGGCGGGCAGCCTCGCGCAGATGCCGCAGTTCGTCAGTGCCATCGGCGTCGCGGGCCTGGCCGCCATCACGGCGGCCACGACCCGCTCCCTCGCCCCGACCACCACGCCGGAACTGGCCGCCCTCGGCGGTCTGCAGACCGCCATGCTCACCGCCGGTGTCATCACCCTCGCCGGAGTGGCGCTCACCGCGCTGCTGCCCCGCCAGGCGAAGAACCGCACCCTTTCGGAGAGATCACTGTGACGAGCAAAGACGCCAAGCTCGCGGCCATCAACGCGTTCTTCGCGGCATACGCCGCCAACGACCTGGACGGCATGCGGGCCGTACTGACCGAGGACGTCGAGTGGACCATCCCCGGCCACCACCCGCTGTCCGGCACCAAGTACGGAGTGGAGGAGGTCGCCGCGTTCTTCACCCAACTCGGCAAGAGCGGCTTCCAGGCCGAGCCCCTGTTCCTGGAGGCGGACGACGACCACGTGGTGGACATCCACCGGGGCTGGACCACCGAGGGCGTCGGCAGCGTCGACACCGTGTGGGCGCTGGTCTGGCACTTCGACGGCGAGGGCAAGGTGGACCGGGTGTCCAACCTGTCCGGAGACCAGCACCAGATGGACGCCTTCATGTGGGCCAACTACAGCCTGGCCCCGATCCCGGACCGCCTCTCATGAGGGCGCTGCTGATTCTGGGCGCCTGCCTGGCCGTCGGTGCGTGCAGTGGGGGGACCGCACCGGAGAGGGCACTCACCGAGATCAGGCTCACGGCACCGACCGCCTCCGCCGGCGCGGAGGACGTGGAGGCCGCTGCGGCCGTCGTCGACCGGTTCATCGCGGCGGCCAACAGCGGCGACGTACCGGCTCTGCGTGAGGTGTTCGCGACCGACGCCCGCTTCGACCGCGCGGGCGCGGTCTTCACCGGCCGCGACGAGATCATCGATCGCTTCCTCAAACCCGACGTAACCGACGCGGGCGGTCGCTACAACGAGACGGGACGGCTGGTCGAGGGGGACCGGCTGACCGTCGCCTTCACCTTCGACACCGGCGGCGGCACCGAGCGGTTCACCTACAGCGTGCTGGTGCGCGGTGAGCAGATCGTCGACGTCATCGGCCGCTACCTCCCGTCAGTGTCGGAAGGCGGTTCGTAGGGCCCGGATGGGTTCGGTGTCGGCGTCCTCGGTGCGGTAGGCCAGCCCGACGATGATCTCCCAGCGCGGCAGGTCCGCGAGCGGCACTTCGACCAGGATGCCCGTCGCCAGGTCGGCCGCGACGGTCGAGCGGGTCAGCAGGCCGACGTGAGTGCCCCTGCGGGCGAGGTTCGCGACGGTCTCGGCGGGAGAGACCAGATGCAGACGGGACGACGGGATAGCCGCGGCACGCAGCAGCGACAGGAACCGCGCGGCGCCGTCACCCCAGGTGTTGCACGCGACCGCGAAGGCCGCGAGATCGCGGATGCCCGGCCGCTGCGCTCTGGCGAGTTCGTGGCCGGGGCTGACGACGCACACCACAGGGGTGGCAAGGAACGGTTCCACGGTGACCGTACTCGGGTGGGGGCAGGGCACCACGAACCCGGCGTCGGCACTGCCGTCGTGCAGGAAGCGCACCACGTCCTCGCTGTGGGCGTCGGTGCAGGTGACCTCGACGTCGAGGGGCGCCAGCGCGTCGAGAACCCGTGGGATGGTGCTGGGGGCGAACGTGGCGTGCATGGCCACCCGGAGGCGGGGCCGCTCGTCCTCGGCGCGCGCGGCCGTGACGGCCTCGTCGGCGAGCGTCAGCAGTCTGTCGGCGTACGGCAGCAGGCGCTCGCCGGCGGTGGTCAGCCGGACGCCTCGGCCGCTGCGCAGGAACAGGCGTTGGCCGAGGTCGCGCTCCAGCCGGGACATACGCTCGCTGACGGTCGGCTGACTCAGGTGCAACAGGGCCCCGCCTCGCCCGAAACTGCCGGCTGCCGCGACGGTTTGGAACACTTTGAGGTCATCCAGCGACAGGTTCATAGGGAAACCCTATTACCGGCAATCGGAAAGCGGTGTCTTCCCTTTCAGTCGGCCGTATACGACGCTGGATCTCGCGGCCCTACTCACATCCTGTCGGGTGGGGCGCGAAACGTCAGCCTGGAGATGTGGCCGGCCTGAACCACCGGCCCGAGGTGTACCCCGCCGATGATCGAGTTGTGCACATCCGCCGCCCGCGTGGTGGGCGGTGAATCCAGGGACGTGAGCAGATGCACGAACCCGGCCGCCGTCTCCGGATCCGACGTTGACAGGCGGCGCAGGCGGAGCCGCCATTCGGCCTCGATGTCCGCCGCCACGGCGCTGTCGCCCTGCTCGTGTGCGGCGACCAGTTCGCCCCGGGAGGCGTCCAACTCCGTCAGCAGGCTCCCATTGCCCGAGAACAATCGGGCGAACACCTTCTTCGCCTCGGTCCAGGATTCTGTGAGCATCAGGCCGACCAGAGCGGCTGCGGCCGAAGTCACGAGTCGCGCCTCCACGATCCACCTCCGGAACATCGGTTACGCGGGCTCGTCCGGGGGGTCGGCGGGCTTGGACGGTGCGTCGAACCGGGACGCCAGGTCGGCGGCCAGATCGTGCTTTCCATGCGCGGTGAGCAGGTCGGCGAAGCTGCTGCTGAACAGGGCGCGCCGGTTGTCGTCGGGGAAGCCGGTCGCCAGGAACGCCGAGAAAACCTCAACCCACTCGTCCCCGTTCGCCGACGCCGCCGTGGGCTGGGGACGGTCCGGCAGTTCCCGGTTGTTCGCCGCAGAGGTCACCTGGGCGAGGATGCCCAGGTCCTCCACCACCTTATCGACCTGTTCGTCGTGTTTGGCGAGCCACCAGACCACTGCGCTGCCGGGATCCTTCAGCACGTCGCCGCCGAGATACTCCCGCCTGCTCTGCTCGTACTTGCGCTCGTGTTCCCACACGGCCTTCTTCTTGCGGATCTCGGCGAGCTTGGTCAGCCGCCGCTGGTCACTCTCCGAGATGACGACCGTCACCGCCTCGGCCATCGCCCGGACCGTTCCCGCGTCATTCGCCTGCATCGTGCCGAGGGCGCCGTTCAGTTCGTACTGGACGAGCGCGGCCCGCTCAGGGGGACTCTTCTCCGCGACGCGGATGGCACGCTCCAGAATCGCGTCCATCGCGAGGTTGCCGAGATTCGCCGAAGAACCACCCGGTGACCCGGACGTCGGCGACCAGCGCACCGTCGCGGAGAAGAGGAAGTCGTAGTCCTTCTCCGCACTCGGTATCGGAACGAGTCCGATCGTCAGCTCCTGCGGGAACGCGGGCGGCGGCGGAGAGAACACCACTTCTCTCGGTGGTACGGCGGGCGCTCTGCGTTCGGTGAGTTTCACCGCCAGGAACACGATGACGCCCGCCGGTGCGGCGATCACCAGCCACGTCCAGGGTGGCAGTGGGGCGAACACCATGAGGCCGGCGAGCACCAGCCCCGCGAAGACGGACAGGTAGACCACCACCGTTCTACGGCCGGAGTCCATGCCGATGTCCTCTCGTTCGTCGAAGTGAAATGAAGCTCACGCGGCCTGGAGCCCGAGAGCGAGGTTGATCTTCTTGCGGAGAAGGGCGACATGACGCCCGGTGTCGCCCGGGGTGCGGAAGGCCAGGTTGCGGGCGAGCGCGTATACGGGCGCCAGCAGGTCCACCCGCCCGCGCCCGCCGCCGACGAGTACGTCGAAGAGGGCATCGCGATGCGCCGCCACCTCGAACGCGGTCTCGATCCAGTGCTCTGCCCGCTCACGCCAGACCTCGTGAGGGCAGCGCAGGAAGACGCCATGCCAGCCGTCGGCCAGGCCGGCGCGCACACTGCGGTAAACCAGAGGGGACCTGCGCCCCGGTTCTGCGATGGTGAACGCCGTCGGATCGGCGAACTCCTGGAAGAGGTCGGCGTCGAAACGATGCCAGGGGCTGGTCTCGGTGATCAACCCCTGGGCTGCCCTCTTCAATATCAGGAGCCGGAACTGGGTGTCGAGATTCACGAGTCGTGTCAGGGTGTCCCTGGCGTGAGTGGTTTCGCCTTCCCTGCGGGCCAGGTGGTGCAGCCGGACTATGGCCTGGTCCGGGTGACGGACGGCCATCACCTGCCAGCACGCCACGACCATCACCTGGCTGAGCCCTTTTGGCGGAGCGGCCTCCTTCGCCCAGTCCAGAAGCCTGGTACGGAAGAAGCGGCCGTGCTCCTCGTGTTCGAGCCCCTGCCGCAACGCCTGGTAGGCCGCGCTCATCCTGACGTTGTTGCTGGCGTCCTCTGTGCACTGGCGCACGAAATCAGGTAGTGCATCCCGGTATCGAGGCTGAAGACAGAGGTCGGTGAATCGGCTGACGAGTTCTTTGCGATCGCCCTCCTCCAGGCCGGGCATCGCCACGGTGTCGGCGACCCAGGTCCGGAGTGACTTCCGGAGGGGAGACCAGTGGGTCCAGAAGTGGGATCGAATCGCGAGGTCGTAACCGAACGTGTCGAAGTGCACCTTGCCCGCACGATCGGTCTTCGCTCCGATCTGGTTGAGGCGAATGCCGAGATCCTGTTGCTCCAGCAGGGGGCGCGTGTCCTGCGGATGCCTGAGTGTCTTCAGAATCGCGTCGGCGGCCTGGTGGATGGCGTCGATGTGGGATCCGTGCAGCATGGACGTGGCGAGCAACAATGCACGCTGTGGCCCCTCGCTGAGTGCTGCGAGATTGTTCGTGGTCGATGCGTGCTGACTGTCAGTCAGCACATCCAGCGCTCGCTCGCACCAAAGGGCGAAACCGCCCTCCGTCTCCGACTGATCCCGTGCCTCGACGATGAGCGTCGCGAGGTACGCGACCTTCTCCATAGATGGTGTCCTGGCCAGGAACGTGGAGAGTCCCTCGGGCGTGGAGGCGGTTTCGGAGACCGGGATGCCGCCTACACGCAGATGGTGTCGCAGCACTCTGAGGCTCGAAGGACGGCTGATTCGCACGCAGGCGCCGACCTCCGCAGAAGGACGTTCGGACATGCGAGTGGGAAGGACCACCACCAGGTAGGCGCTCTGCTCGTGGATGACTCTGATGAGATCGGGCAGTTCTCCGAGGAGTACGGGCCACTCGTCGGTGATCCCAGCCAGGTCCACGAGGACCAGAGAGCCCTGGCTGACATTTCCGGGGTCGAGGCGGCGCCCGCTCTTTTCCGGGACGATTTCAAGGAAGGCCCCGGAGCCTGAAGACAGCTCATCCAGGAGCATCCAGGCGGTGGTCCTTCTGCCGGAACCCTGCGCCCCCTCCAGAAGCACGGCTCTCTGGGCTTGAATGGTGTGCAGTGCTCGGGAGAACTCGTCCGGCGGGACGAAAAGGTCGCGAAGGCATGCCATCTGCTCGGCCGCGATGTGCCGAGGGTCCTGTCCGGTGGCCTGTGCGTGTTGGACGAAGATGTACTGGTCCCCGACGCCGGTGTGAAGATTGCCGTAGTTAGCATCGACGAACGATCTAGACTGATCGCTCACCGTTTGTCCTTCTTGCTCTTACGAGATCCGCGGAATCGGTCGCCGACGCCGCCCCGGTTGTCGCCGGCGATGTAGGTCCCCCTGTCTCCCAGGAACTGGGGAGAGCCGTAGTTGTAGGAGTCTCCTTCGCCCGTGTTCGCTGTGCCGTTGTTGGTGTGGATGACGGTGCTGATGCCACCGGTGGAGACGCTGTGGCCCTGTACGGCCGGTCCGTAGACGGAGTCGGCGCTGTTGGACACAGCACCGGGATCAGGTTGCGCTTGGACAGCGGTGAACGCCCTGAACTCAGGCATACATTCGGCGAGCTTGGCGACAATCCGGGTGAGGTCGGTCTTGAGAGTTTCGACGTTCACCCGTTCCGAGTTGGCTTTGGCGAGCCAGTCGAGTGCCGGAGGCAGATCCGCGACGTACAGTCGTCTGGCCCCCACTCCCTCCAGAAGGGGGACGATCCGGATGTCGAGCCGGTGCGCCTCGACGAGTTCCTTGACGACCCAGTCGTCCGGATCGTTTAGTTTCGGCGAACCGAGCCAGGACGGGCCGATGACGGCGAAGACGACACTGGCTCGCCGTACGTTACGGAGCAGGACCTTCTCGTAGTCCTCACCGGGCGGAATCGACCTGGTGGCCCGGAAGATCCGGCCCTTCTCACCGAGGATCTCCGAGAGTTTCTCGTCGATGAGGAGAGCGGTCTTCTCGCCGTCTCCGGTTCGGTAGTTGATGAAGACAGTGGGCATGCGATTTCCTCCTAAGGGGTGATGAGCTGGACAGCGGTGCCGAGCTCGGGCGTGAGCTCACGCACCGACGGGTTGCGCGGATACCGGGCCAGCACCCGGGCGAGCCGGCGCAGGTCCGTGGCGACCGTGGCCGAGCCGACGGTCATGACGCCGTCGAGCAGCCCGTTGGTCAGCGCGCACGCGTGCTCGACCTCCCCTGCCGCGGCGTGGGCGAGCGCGCAGCGCACCCCGTAGCGAACCCGGGTACGCAGCGCCTGGAGCGGCACCTCGGCCAGCTGCGCCTCAAGGACGCGGGCGGCCTCGGCCGGTCGCCCCAGGTCGTAAAGGCACCAGCCGGTGACCATCCCGACCGAGTCCTTCAGATGGGTGGTTCCGATGACGGGGCCGTCCCCGTCGGCGGTGTGGCTCGCGAGCAGCGCACGCGCCCGATCCAGCGCGCCCATGGCGGCGGAGTGGTCGCCCGCGAGCGCGTGGCCCTGCGCCTCCCGCTGCGCGGCCAGACCGCGGATCCGGGGCGGCAGGCCGCCGGTCTGTGCGCATTGGGCCAGTTCGATCGTCTGTCGCGCGTCCTCGCGATAGAGCGTGACCAGCGCGCGGCGCACCAGGCCGTACGCGGCCAGGTCGTGGTCGCCGCCGGCGGCCGCGAGATCGACGGCCCGTTCCGTCCACCACAGGGTCGCCTGCTCGTCGCCTCCCTCCTGTACCAGCCAGCCGACGAACTCGGCGTACCGCGCCCCGAGCCTGAGCAGCCCCCGGCTGGTCCTCGGCCCGGCGCGGGACGACAGCTCCCGGAGTGTGTGGGTCTGCGCGATGAGCGCCGGAAGCAGCAGCCCGGGATCCACGGCCTGGCCGAGCCTGCGGTAGTGGTCGAACAGCGACCGGGACGTTCCCAGCAGCGAGGTGTCCTCGGAGCCCGGCGGGAGCGCCGTGCCACCGATGCTCATCCCCGCGACCGAGGCCGCTCCGGCGGCCACTGCCTGCCTCCTGCTCACCGGTTGGAAGCGGCTCTCCCCGTCTGCGGACAGGCGCATCAACCACACCTCCTCGTCGTCGTTCTCCCGCGTGAGCTCCCCGCCGGAGGGACGCCTGTGGGCAAGGGCGGCGAGCCGGCCTCCGGCACCGAGCGTGGTGTCGCATTGGGCGGCCAGCTCGCGGCTTGGTGCTTTGATGCCTCGCTCGACCTTGCTCAGCTGGCCCTTGCTGTAATGAACCAGCCTGGACAGGTCGGTAAGGGTGAGATCGGCGGCGAGACGTCGTCTGCGGAGCTCAGTCCCGAAGGACATGGGCTGCTGGGCCACGCGTACCTCCGTACCGTCTGTCCGCGCAGCCTCGAAGCAGTGCTCACAAGCGTGCTTCAGCGGGCGCCGGGCAGACAAGGCTCGTCCGGGTGTTTCCCGTTTCCACCTTGGAGGTAATAGGGCATGGCAAAGCCTGTCCAGAGCGCTCAGGGCAGCGCCGTGGACAGGCTTGGAAGGCGGTCAGGCCAGGTCGGCGGCCTCGGCGCGGAGTGCGGCGCCCTTGGCGTACGCCTGCTCCTTCAGGGCTTCCTGGAAGCCCGTCATCCGCTCCCGCAGCTCGGGGTCGGAGACGGCGAGGATGCGGACGGCGAGCAGCCCGGCGTTGCGGGCCCCGCCGATGGCGACGGTGGCGACGGGCACCCCGGCGGGCATCTGCACGATGGACAGCAGGGAGTCCATGCCGTCCAGGTACTTCAGCGGCACCGGCACCCCGATCACCGGCAGCGGGGTGACGGAGGCGAGCATGCCGGGCAGGTGGGCGGCGCCGTCGGCGCCGGCGATGATGACCCGGATGCCGCGCCCGGCCGCCTGGCGGCCGTAGTCGATCATCTCGGCGGGCATGCGGTGCGCGGAGACCACGTCGGCCTCGAAGGGGAGGCCGAACTCGGCCACGGCCTCGGCGGCCAGCCGCATCACCGGCCAGTCGGAGTCGCTGCCCATGACGATGCCGACGGTCATGTGTACTCTCCCGTGGTGAGGTAGACGGCCGCGTGGCGGGCCCGCGCGCGTACGTCGTCGAGGTCGGCCCCGTAGGCGGTGACGTGCCCGATCTTGCGTCCGGGCCGCACCTCCTTGCCGTAGAAGTGGACCTTGACGCCGGGGTCGTGCGCCATCACGTGCTCGTACCGCTTGAACAGGTCGGGGTCGTCGCCGCCGAGCAGATTGACCATGACCACGTGGGGGGCGGTCAGGGACGGCGAGCCGAGCGGCAGGTCGAGCACGGCGCGAAGGTGCTGCTCGAACTGGGAGGTGCGGGCGCCCTCGATGGTCCAGTGGCCGCTGTTGTGGGGCCGCATGGCCAGTTCGTTGACGACGAGCCCGTCCTCGGTCTCGAACATCTCGACGGCCAGCAGTCCGGTGACGCCCAGCTCGTGGGCGATCTTCAGCGCGATGCGCTGGGCCTGGGCGGCGTCCTCGCCGTCGAGGCCGGGGGCGGGGGCGAGGACCTCGACGCAGATGCCGTCCTCCTGGACGGTCTCGACGACGGGGTAGCTGACGCCCTGGCCGTGGGGGGAGCGGGCGACGAGGACGGCCAGCTCACGCTTGAAGGGGACGAATCCCTCCGCCAGCAGCGGGATCCCGGCGGAGAAGGCGTCGGCGACGTCGGCGGGGGTGCGGCACACCCAGACGCCGCGTCCGTCGTAGCCGCCCCTGACGGCCTTCAGCACGATGGGCAGGCCGTGTTCGGCGGCGAAGCGCTCGGCGTCGGCGGGGGTGTCCACGCGCGCCCACGGGGGGCACGGCACGCCGATGGCGGTGAGCCGTTCGCGCATCACGGCCTTGTCCTGGGCGTGGACGAGCGCGTCCGCGCCGGGGTGGACGGAGTGGCCGGCGTCGGCGAGCTCCCGGACGAGTTCGGTGGGCACGTGCTCGTGGTCGAAGGTGATCGCGTCGCAGCCCTGGGCGAAGTCCAGCAGGTCGGCCGACGAGCGGTGGTCGCCGACGCGGGTGTCGACGACGACCCGGGCGGCGCTGTCGTCGAGCGAACCGGCCAGCACGCGCAACTCGATGCCCAGCGCGATGGCGGGCTGCTGCGTCATCCTGGCCAGTTGCCCGGCGCCGATCATGCCGACGACGGGCCCGATGGGGCGGTACGAGGGGCTGCTCACGCGTCCAGAGCATACCGGCGTCGGGATCCGAGGTTTCGGACATCCCCGGCGTGGGGCCAACTGTCCGAAAATCCAGCCTGTACGGCAAGCCTCCCTGACACGCCCCGCCGTACCGGGTGGCCCTTGAGGGAGCGGCGCCACGCGGTCGGACGGGGCGCCCGCCGTCACGGGCGCAGGACCTCCAGCACCCGCTCGACCTGAGCCAGCGGCTCGGCCCCCACCGGCCGCAGGACCACGGTGTCCGCCCCGGCCTCCCACAGCCCGCGCACGTGCGCCGCGGCCTCCGGAACGTCGCCGACTGCCATCCCGACCTGGTCGGGCGCGACCTTCAGGAACGGGGAGTACTCGGCGGCGACCGCCGCGCGTACCTCGGCGGGGGAGTCGCCGACGTACAGGTGGGTGATGGCGACCAGTTCGTGCGGACGGGTGGCGCCGATGGCGGCCCGCACCCCGGGCACCCGTGCGGGCAGGAATCCCTCGGGGATGACGGTCCCGTCGGCGAGCCGCCCGGAAAGCGCCAGCGAACGCGGGTTGAACACCCCGGCGAGCAGCGGCGGCGGCTCGGCGGGCGGATGGACCAGCGACACACCGTCGAGCCGTACGGCCCGGCCGTCGAGCGTGACCGTCTGCCCGCGCAGCAGCCCGGCCACCGAGGTCAGGGTCTCCTCCAGCAGCGCGAGCGGCGACGGCACGGCGGCACCGGCCTGCCGCATCCACTCGGGGACGCCGTGGCCGATCCCCGCCGCCAGCCGTCCGGGGTGCAGCCGGGCGAGGTTGCCGACCTCCATGGCCAGCAGCACCGGGTTGCGCAGGGGCGCGGGCGCGATGCCGAGCCCGACGCGCAGCCGCGAGGTGACGGCGAGCGCGGTGGCGGCGGAGGAGATCCCGCCGGTCCACCCGAGGTCCTCGACCACCCACAGATCGTCGACGGCGGCGCCGTCGAGTGCCCGCGCGAACGGCACCAGTTCCTCCGGCGGCCGGTCGCGCTCGAACATGACGCCGAGCCTCACGACACCCTCCTCGGCCCGGGTACGGGACCGTCCGGCCAGTGGGTCACGGTGCCCGCCAGTAGTAGCGGAAGCGCCTGCCGACCTCTGAGTAGCCGGCGGCGAGGAAGGCGGCGGCCGTCGGCTTGTTGGCGACGTCCGTGCTGGCCGAGATGACGGCGACGCCCGCCTCCGCCAGCGTGCGGGTACCCCGGGCCAGCAGGTCGGCGACGTAGCCGCGCCCGCGCATCTCGGGCACCACGCCGATGTAGGCGATCGAATGGTCGTCCGGCACGACGAGCCCCGCGGCCTGCTCGCCCGCGTAGCCGACGACGAACCAGTCCGGCTTGCCACGCCGGTTGATCAGGTCGGCGTACATGGCCCTGGCCTCCTGCTCGGCCCCGACGGTGGCGAGCTCGACCTGGGTGTCGTAGTCGAGCGAATCATGCGAGATGCGCACAAGCAGGTCGAGCAGCGCAGGCTGGGGCAGTTGCCTGGCGGGCCGGTAGTCGAGCCGCCCGGACTCGGACGGCAGGTCGGTTCCGGCCCGCCATTCGAGGTCGAGGCGTTCGACCTCCAGCGTGAATCCGGCGCCCATCAGCGCGTCGTGCTCGACGGGCCGGTCGATCGTGGGGGTCATGCCGGGCGGCAGGGCGATGTCATGGATGATCTTGGTGAGGCCGAGGGTGGCCAGGCTGTGTCTGAGGAGGTCGGCTCCTTCGGCCGGGTTGGGCCCCGGATCGAAGTGCCGGGTGACGACCGGATCGGCGCCCCGATGTGGTGCCCAGAAGGCAACCCGTGCCCCGCCCTCGGAGAAAGCCCAGTCGGGCTTGGTCTTGCCTTCGTCGTAGGCGGTGATCAGCTGGGATCTGGCGGGCTCGGGGAACTGGTCGAACAAAGTGCGGCCTCCAGGGAACGACTGGCGTCACCGTGAGCTTAGGCGGCTGCGATCACTTCTGCCCATCCATTTTCCCCCGGACCGCCGCTTCGGATCCGTGTTCTCGGGACCTCCGTGTTCCCCGGACCGCCGCTTCAGGCGGCCGCGACCAAGGCGGCCCGTGCGGCGCCGAGGGAGGCGTGCGTCTCGAAGTGCCGGTCGAGGTTGGTGATCGCCAGCAGGTGCGTGATCATCCCGGGGGCGACGACGAGGACGAGCCGCCCGCGCGCCCGCCGGGCGCGGTTGTGCGCCTCGACGAGTACGCCGAGCCCGACCGAGTCGCAGAACGGCACCCCGGTCAGGTCCACGATCGCGTTCGGCGCCCTGGAGGCCGGCAGGACGGCGGGCGCGGCGGTGGGCAGGGCAGCGCCGGGCAAGGAGCCGGGCAGGGCGGCAGGCAAGGCAGCGCCGGACAAGGCAGCGCCGGGCAACGTGCCGGGCAGGGCGTGAGGGAGGGCATTGGAGCGGGCGCCGGAGAGGGCTGCGGACAGCGCGGTCCGCAGCAGGGGAGCGCTCGACACGTCGAGGTCGCCCACGGCCTGGATCACTGTCGCTCCGTCTTCGTGCGCGCTCCTGACCTCCATACCGGTCACCTGCCCCAGAGGTGGGGGTTTATCCCTGCTTACGGCAGATGTTCTCGGCGGCGGTCTTGGTGGTGGGCGTCGCGACCGCCGACGGCTTCGGCGACGGCTTGGCCCCGGGCGACAGGTCGCGGATCCTGGGCTGGTCGGCGCCGATGATCACCTCGATGCCGTCGATCCCGACCTTGCGCAGCTCGGCGCCGGGGATCGCGGTGGCCACGGTGCGCGCGGCGTCCTCGCGGCCCTCGCCGTACCGGATGATCGTCTGCTTGTGGTCCTTCTTCGTGGTGTTACCCGGCTCGTCGGGCACCTGGAAGCCGGAGGCCACGAGCGCGTTCTTGGTGCGCAGGCCGAGGCCGGTGATCAGGGTGCCGTTGAGGACCTTCAGCCTGATCCGCTCCGGCGCGAGCGACGGCTTGGCCGAGGGTGTGGCGGTGGGCGTCGGCTTCGGGCTCGGCCGGGTGAGGTCCTCGCCCGCGCTGATGCGGCGGAACATGTCCTTGGCGGCGTTCTTGTCCCACAGCACGGCCGACTCGCCCGTCGGGGCGCGGAAGTCGGCGTCGGCGATGGGGATGCTCGCGAACCGGATGTTCCCGAGCGACACGTCGCGCAACTGGGAGGCGAGGCCGAGCAGGCCGTCGTCCGGATCGACCTTGATCGTGCGCAGCGTCGTGTTGACGAACGAGGCCAGCCGCCCGGGGTTGGCGAAGGTCTCCGGGCTCAGCGCCTTGTCCATGAGCGCCGAGACCACCTGCTGCTGGCGGTCGATGCGGTCGAGGTCGGAACGTACGGTCGCCCGCGTCCGCGCGTAGCCGAGCGCCTGCGCCCCCGCCAGCTCGTGGGTGCCCGCCGCCAGCTTGAGCCCGGTCTTCGGGTCGTCGATCGCCACCGGCGTGCACACCGTGACGCCCTTGAGCGAGTCGACCACGTCGATGAAGCCGAGGACGTTGACCTCGATGTAGCGGTGGATCTTCAGCCCGGTGGCCTGCTCGACGGTCTGTTTGGCGAGTTTCGCCCCGCCGAACTGGTAGGCTGAATTGATCTTGTGATGGCCTTTGCCCGGCACCTCGGTCCAGGTGTCGCGCGGCAGGCTCACCACGGTCACCTTGCTGTGGTCGTCGGAAAGGTGGATGAGCATCATCGTGTCGGTGCGCTCGCCCGCCGACCGGCCCAGCTTGAGCTGGTTCTGTTGCTTGCGGGTGAGATCGTCGCGCCGGTCGACGCCGACGAGCAGGATGTTCATGGCCCCCGTGGCCGGTGCGCTCTCGCCGATGCCCGCGTCGACCCCCGCGATCTGCTGCGGCGTCGCCCACACCACGCCGGTGCCGACCAGCACCGTCGTCGAGAGCGCGGCGGCGAGGATCAGGTTGCGGCGTCTGGACCTGGCGCTCCTGACCGGCTTGCGCTTGCGGCCGGTCGCGAGCCTGACGCCGCCGTAGGCGTCGCCGCCCACGTGCACTCCCGCGTCCTCCTGGCCCGGGTCGCCCATGCCCTGCCCCCTTTTCCGCCGGAGGGGTTCTGACGTTCGATTGCCTTCCTCCCCTGCCCGTACAGTAGCGTGAGGCCCGCCATGAAGCAGTTGCCCGACTCGCCGCACGCGCACGCGGAGACGCGCGCCTGGCCGCCGATCTCCGTCGTCATGCCCGTCCTCAATGAGGAGAGGCACCTCCGCGAAGCCGTCGACATGATCCTCGCCCAGCGATATCCGGGTGAGATCGAGGTCGTGCTGGCGGTGGGGCCCTCCCACGACCGCACCCAGCAGGTAGCCGACGCCATCGCGGCGGCCGACCGGCGGGTGACCGTCGTCCCCAACCCGACCGGACGCACTCCCAACGCGCTCAACGCCGCCATCGGCGCCTCGCGCAACGCCGTCGTCGCCCGCGTCGACGGCCACGCCCTGCTGCCCGACGACTACCTCAGGGTCGCCGTCGAGACACTGGAGCAGACCGGCGCGGACAACGTCGGCGGCATCATGGCCGCCGAGGGCGTCACCGCCTTCGAGCAGGCCGTGGCCTGCGCGATGACCTCCAAGATCGGCGTCGGTGCCGCCGCCTTCCACGTCGGCGGTACGGCGGGTCCCGCCGACACCGTCTACCTCGGCGTGTTCCGGCGCACCGCGCTCGACCGGGTCGGCGGGTACGACGAGCACTTCCAGCGCGCCCAGGACTGGGAGATGAACCACCGCATCCGCCAGACCGGCGGCCTGGTGTGGTTCCAGCCCCGCATGCGCGTCACCTACCGGCCCCGGCCTGACGTGAAGGCGCTGGCCAAGCAGTACTTCCACTACGGCCGCTGGCGCCGCGTGGTGGCCCGCACCCACGAGGGCACGATCAACCTGCGCTACCTCGCGCCGCCCGCCGCCGTGCTCGCCATGCTCGCCGGGCTGGTGGCGGCGCCGTTCCTGCCGATCACGCTGATCGTGCCCGGCGGGTACGCGGTGGCGATCATCGGCGGCTCCGTGCTGACCGGCGCCGGACTGCCGCTCGCGGCCAAGCTCCGGCTCCCGCTCGTCTACGCCGCCATGCACGTCTCCTGGGGCTGGGGTTTCCTGACCAGCCCGCGCAAACTGGCAAGACCGCCCCGCTGACCCTGCTGCCTGAACCTGCCGCCCGTCGTTGGCCGCCCGTCCTGGTCGCCCGTCCGTTACGGGCGGCCGGGACGGGCGGCCTCATCAGCCCTTCTGCCCGAGGAGCGCGTCGAGCGCCGCCTCCGCCGTGCCCCCGTTCACGCAGGCGACCTCGATCCCGTCGGCCGCCCACTCTCCGGCCAGCGCCTCCGCCAGCGCCGCGACGGCGGCGCCGGTCGCCGCCGCGAGGTCGTGCTCGGCCGCCGCGTCCAGCAGCAGGCTCCCCCCGCTCTTGCGCAGGTACGGATGAGCCGCCCTGGCCACCGCCGACCCGACAAGGTCACCGGGGGCGGTCTCGACCACGTGGTCGACCCGGCCCAGCCCGGCCAGCGCCTCCTCGGCGGGGGCGCCGGCGGCGAAGCGGTGGACGGCGGCGCCGTACGAGGAGAGCAGTTCGGCCAGTTCTGACCCCCACGGGGCCGCGCCGAAGATCGCCACCGTGCGTCCCGCCAGCACCGAGCGGTCGCGCGCCCCCGCCGCCTCGGCGGGCAGGCGCAGCAGCCGGTCGGCGATGGCCAGGTCGATCGGGTGAGTCACCTTCATGTTGCGCTCGCTGCCCGCCACCAGGAAGACCGGCACCTCGGGCAGGTAGCGCAGCACCACGCCCGCATCGTCCGTCGCCGGACGGTCGGCGAAGCCGGGGTCGGCCATGGCCCGCTCGAACGCCTGCCTGATCACCGACAGCCGGAAGCACTGCGGTGTCTGCGCCCGCCGCAGCCGGGTCCTGTCGGGTACGTCCCCGACGACCTCGCCGCCCTCGGCGGGCACCGCCACGAGCACCGTGTCGGAGCTCGGGATCGCCACCTCCACGGCCCGGTGGGCGGAGAGGGCACGGACACACTCGGTGATGATCCGGGGCTCCAGAAGGGGCCGCACGGCGTCGTGCAGGAGCACGTCGCACTCCTCGTCGCCCAGGGCCTGAAGCGCCCGCCAGGTCGTCTCCAGGCGGCTCGCGCCGCCTTCGAGGACCCGGCTCACCTTGCCGTAGCCGCCCCGCGCCACGATCGCCTCCACCTCGGCCGTGTGGCCGGGTGTCATCAGCACGATGACCTCGTCGATCTCGGGTGCGGCGTCGAACAGCGCGATCGTGTGCTCGATGATCGGCCGCCCGCCGATCTCCACAAGCTGTTTCGGGGTATTCATCCCGACACGCCGGCCCACTCCGCCGGCCAGGACCACTCCCACAGAGCGCAATCGAGAACTCATGCCGTGAGCGTAACCGCCTTGTTCCGTGATATCGCGTCGTCGGATCGCTACGCTGTGTCCACGCGCTGTCCACGCGCTCCCGCGCGTCCGGGAGGAGACCCGCGCCTTGCCTGACTCACTCACGCGTGAGAGCACGACCACCTCGGTGATCGTCCTCGCCACGACTCCTGCCGCCCGGCTCTCCTGCGCCGACGGCACCCTGCTCGACCGCATCGGCGACCAACTCGCCGCCATGCCCGTGCGCGATGTCCAGATCGTCCCCGCGGGCAAGGGCCTCGGCGCCGACCTGCGCGGAGTGGCGAGCCTGGCCCGCATCTCCTCCGGGCCCGTCGTCGTGCTCCCCGCCGACCTGGTGGCCCACAACGAGGCGCTGGCGTTGCTGCTCCAACACCCGGCGCGCGTGTCGGGGGCACTGATCAGCTACGACGCCGCCACAGCCCCGCTGCGCCCGCCCGTCAGGGTCGAGGGCGGCCGGGTGGTCGCGGCGGGCAGTTCCTTCCACACCGTGCCGGAGGCCAACGCCACCTTCCGGGGCGTGCTGCAGGTGGGCGAGTCCGACCTGGTCACCCTGGCCGACATCGCCGACGAACTCGCCGAGCTGGCCGACACCGGCAGGTTCGGCCCGGTCAGTCCCGTCGAGGCCGTGGACCTCCTGCTGGTCGGCCTGGTCAGGGCCGGGGTGCCGGTGCGCGCCGCCGCCCTCGGGCCGCTCCACTGCGACCGTGTGACCGCGCAGGGCGCCCTCGACGGCGCCATCGCCCGGCTGTCGGAGGTCGACGAGTCCCGCGTGCGCCTGGACGCCGCCGTCAAGCGCGACGACGGCTTCTTCGCCACCTTCTTCGTCTCAAGCTGGTCGCGCCACCTCATCCGGCCGGCCGCCCGGGTACGGCTCACGCCCAACGCGGTCACGGGCATCTCGATCGGCCTGGCCGTGCTCTCGGCCGTGTGGTTCTCGGCGGGCACGCGCGGCGCGCAGATCGTCGGCGCGGTGCTGCTCTACCTGTCGTTCGTGCTCGACTGCCTCGACGGCCAGCTCGCCCGCTACACCCGCACGTTCTCGCCGCTCGGCGCCTGGGTCGACGCGATGGCCGACCGGCTCAAGGAGTACGTCGTCTACGTGGGCCTGGCCATCGGCTACACCGCCGGACTGAGCTGGGCGCACGGCGGCCCCGACCACATCTGGTACCTCGCGGTGGCCGCCATGGTCGTGCAGGCCGTCCGTCACATGATCGACTTCTCTTTCGCCGGGGCGCTGACCGACGCCGCCCGCATCGGCTCGTCCTGGGCCAGGCCGCCGCGCTCGCTGCTGGAGGCCGCCGACGCGGGCCGCTTCGGCACGCCGAAGAAGGGCGTGCTCGGGCTCGCGCGGCGGATGGAGCGCGAGAGCGTCCTGCGGTGGGCCAAGAAGGCGGTCGTGCTGCCGATCGGCGAGCGCATGGCGCTCATCGCGGTCACGGCGGCGGTGTTCAACGCCCGCATCGCCTTCCTCGCCCTGCTCGTGTGGGGCGGCCTCGCCATGCTCTACACCCTGACCGGCCGGGTCGCGAGGTCCCTGGCATGAGACGAGCGGAGCGGCCGTGAGCACGATCTCGGTTCACCTGACCCCGGTGCCCGTCAGCAGGGTCGTCGCCTACCGTGACGACGGGCCGCTCTCGCGCGGCATGGGCGCCCTGGTGGCGGGGCAACTGCCCCCGCTGCCGCCGCTGATCGCCGGCGCCTTCGTCACCGGCATCCTGCTGATGATCGGTTTGGCCGGCTCCAGCGGCCTGGCCGTCTTCGCCCCGGTGGTGACGCTGCTGCTGGCCGGGCCGGGCAGCAGCGCACCCCATGACGGCAGGCTCGACTGGCTGTGCCCGCCGATCCTGCGCCTCATCGAGTACGCCTTCGTCGCCAGTTGCTGCTTCGCCCACGACGTGCACCCCGTCGTGGTCTTCGCGCTGCTCGGCGCGCTCGCCTTCCACCACTACGACCTCGTCTACCGGGTCAGGCAGCAGGTGTACGCGCCGCCGTGGCTGTCCACCTTCGGCCTGGGCTGGGACGGCCGGATGATCGCGGTGTCCGCCGCGGTGCTCATCGGCCTGCCCACCCTCGGAATCGTCGTGCTGACCCTCTACCTGTGGTTGCTGTTCGGTTGGGAGAGCGTTACCTGCTGGCTCGCCGCGCCCCGTTCCGGGATGGAAGCGCCCGATATGGGAACACAGGACTGACAGCGGATTACCCGCACAGGCCCAAAAGGCAACTAACCTTTTGGGCCTACGGTCGCGTCATGGCGACCCGCCGCACGTTACGTAACTGAGGAGTGCACGTTGCTGGGAATGGTGCTGGCCGCCGGAGCCGGACGACGCCTGCGGCCGTACACCGACACGCTGCCCAAAGCGCTCGTGCCGGTCGACGGCGAGACCACGATCATGGACATCTCCCTGCGCAACCTCGCGGAGGTGGGCCTGCGCGACGTCGTGGTGATCGTCGGGTACGCCGCGCAGGCGGTGGAGGAGCGCAAGGACGCCCTTGAGGAGCGTCACGGCGTCAAGCTCACACTCGTGTACAACGACAAGGCCGAAGAGTGGAACAACGCCTACTCCCTCTGGTGCGCGCGCGACTACTTCGAGCAGGGCGCGCTGCTGGTCAACGGCGACACCGTGCACCCGGTCTCGGTCGAGAGGACGCTGCTGTCGGCGCCCGCGACCAGTGACCTGCTGCTCGCGGTCGACGACGTGAAGAAGCTCGCCGACGAGGAGATGAAGGTGACCCTCGACGGCGGCGCGCTGGACCGCATCACCAAGCTCATGGACCCGGCGCAGGCATACGGCGAGTACATCGGCGCCACGCTGATCCGCCCGGGTGCCGCCGACCGCCTGGCCGACGCGCTGAAGACCACCTTCGAGCGCGACCCGCAGCTCTACTACGAGGACGGCTACCAGGAGATGGTCGGGCGCGGCGAGCGCATCCACGTCGCCCCGATCGGAGAGGTCGCCTGGGTCGAGGTCGACAATCACGACGACCTCGCCAAGGCTCGCACCATCGCCGTCGACTACTGAGGGAGGCGCATATGCCGCTCCTCGCGAGGATGCTGCCCGCCCCTCTCACCATGGAGGTACGGCGGGGCGCGGTCGCCCAGCTCGGCGCGCTGCTCAACGACAGCCGCGTGGCGACCTCCGGCCGGATCGCGGTGGCGGTCGGCCCGGGGCAGGGCGACCACATCGAGGGTCTGATCACGCCCACGCTGGGCGAGGCGAAGGTGTTCAAGGTGCCGGGCGGCTCGGTGGAGGCCGCCGTGTCGCTCGGCAACGACCTGCGCAAGGGCGCCTACGAGGTCGTCGTGGGCGTCGGCGGCGGCAAGACCATCGACACCACCAAATACGCCGCCTCGCTGGCCGGCATCCCGATGGTCGCGGTCGCCACCAACCTGTCGCACGACGGCATCTGCTCGCCGACGGCCTCGCTCACCTACGACGGTGGCAAGGGGACCTTCGGCGTGCCGATGCCGCTGGCGATCCTGGTCGATCTCGACTTCGTGCACAGCGCTCCCGACTCCCTGGTGCGCGCCGGGGTCGGCGACGTCGTCAGCAACCTGTCGGCGATCGACGACTGGCACCTCGGCAACATCGAGCGCGGCGAGCCCATCGACGGCCTGGCCTGCTCGATGGCCCGCACCGCCGCCGAGGCGCTGATCGGCCGCTCCGACTCGATCGAGTCCGACGCGTTCCTGACCGTGCTGGCCGAGTCGCTGATCCTGTCGGGCATGTCGATGGTCATCGCCGGGTCCTCGCGGCCCGCGAGCGGTGGCGACCATGAAATCATGCATGCCGTGGACCAGCTCTTCCCCGGCACCTCCAACCACGGCGAGCTCGCCGGCATCGGCGCCGCGTTCTGCTACTTCCTCCGGGAGGACGACTCCCGCCTGAACCAGGTGGTCGACTGCCTCAGGCAGCACCGGCTCCCGGTCACCCCCGGCGACGTGGGGCTCAGCGAGGAACAGTTCACCGAGGCCGTCATCCTGGCGCCCTCCACGCGCCCGGGTCGCTACACGATCCTCGAACACCTGCGCCTGTCGGACTCCGAGGTACGCGGACGGGTGGCGGACTATGTCCGGGCCTTCGGTAGCTGAGCTGCGGGCCGTCGCCCAGCCCGACGGCCATCTGGCGCGCGTCAACGGCGAGCATTGGGCCGGTGTCCTCTACATGCGCGCGATCTCGATCCGCGTCACGTGGCTGTTCACCAAGACCTCGGTCACGCCCAACCAGCTCACCTGGATCATGACGTTGGCCGGGATCGCCTCAGGCTTCGTGGTGGCCCTGCCGGGGTTGTGGGCGGCGCTCGGGGCCGCCCTGCTCATCCAGGTCTACCTGCTGCTCGACTGCTCGGACGGCGAGCTGGCCCGGTGGACGGGCAAGACCTCGCTCACCGGCGTCTACCTCGACCGGATCGGCGCCTACTTCACCGAGGCGGCGCTGCTGGTGGGGCTGGGCTGGCGGGCCTCGGCCACCCTGCCCGACTGGTACACCGTGATGGGGGTCGCCGCCGCGCTCGGCGCGATCCTCATCAAGGCCGAGACCGACCTGGTCGACGTGGCGCGGGCCAAGGGCGGGCTGCCCTCGGCCAGTGAGGCGTCCGGCGGCCAGTTCCGCTCGGGGCTGCTGGGCCTGGGCCGCCGGATCCTGGGGGCGACGAAGTTCCACCGGATCGTGCAGCCGATCGAACTGTCGCTGCTCGTGCTGGTGGCGGCGGTGATCGACCTGATCACGGGCGATCTGGTCGCCACCCGGGTTCTCACGGTCGCCTGTCTGGTGGCGGCGGCGCTGCAGACGGTCCTGCATCTGGTGAGCATTCTGGCGTCGAGGCGGCTTGCGTGATCGTTTCCCGGAACCGGTTGGGCGCGCCAGCCGTCGTATTGATCGAACATCCGCCGTTCGGTGGGGGTTCGCGAGTGGTTCCGATACGCTTGGCTCCACCCATATCAGGAAATGACGGTCAGAACATCAGACTCGGTGATCATGAAAGCATGCTCCGCCCGTGCCTTCGACGCGTCAAGGCGATGACGCGTTGAAGATCTCGTGCGTCATCCTCACCATGGGCAACCGGGTCGCGGAGCTGGACCGGGCGGTCGAGTCCGTCCTGCACCAGGTCGACGGCGACGTCGAGGTGGTCATCGTGGGCAACGGCGCCGACGTGCCCGCGCTGACGGCGACACCGCCCCCAGGCTCGGCGGCCAGCGTGAAGACGCTCCGCCTGGAGCACAACACCGGCATCCCGGCCGGGCGCAACCGGGGCGTCGAGGAGTGCTCGGGCGACGTCGTGCTGTTCCTCGACGACGACGGCTGGTACGCCAACCAGAAAGTGGTCGCGCACGTCCGCGACCGCTTCGCCACCGAACCCGACCTCGCGGTCATCTCCTTCCGGGTGATGGACCCCGACGGCGGCGTCGGCCAGCGCAGGCACGTGCCGAGGCTGCGGGCGGGCGACCCCGAGCGGTCCTCGCCGGTCACGACCTTCCTCGGCGGCGCCTCGGCGATCCGGCGCTCGGCCTTCCTCCAGGTGGGCGGGCTCCCTGAGCGGTTCTTCTACGCTCACGAGGAAACCGACCTGGCCTGGCGGCTGCTCGGTGAGGGCTACCGCATCGAGTACGACGCCGAGACCGTCATGTACCACCCGCAGGTGCCGCCGACCAGGCACACCGAGTTCTACCGGCTCAACGCCCGCAACCGCGTCTGGCTGGCCCGTCGCAACCTGCCGTGGCCGCTGGCCGTCCTCTACCTGGCCAACTGGGCCGCGCTCACGGTGGTGCGCGAGCGCGGCTCCGGCGCGCCGCTGCGTGCCTGGTTCGGCGGCTTCGCCGAGGGGCTGCGCGCTCCGGCGGGCGAGCGCCGTCCGATGGCATGGAGCACGGCGTGGCGCATGGTCAAACTCGGCCGCCCGCCGATCGTCTGACACAGCGGCGACCACCGGCCCGCTCACGTGGCACCCTGCGAGACGGGAGGTGCCGTCCGTCCTGGCGGGCCACACGCCGCACCTGGGGTGCCCTCATAGCGTGACGGCGGCGTCCCATTCCATCCTCGTCCGCTCTGCCGTGACGCTCAGCAGCGCGCGCTTCGGCAGGCCCAGCTCACTGAGCTCCTTCGCCACCGGATGGTTGCCCAGCCGGATGAGCGCCCCGCCCGGCCGGGCCTGGACGCCGTGCACGGCCATCCGCCCGGTGATCCGGCGGGTCACCCCGTCACGATGCGTGTACGCCGTCAGCGGCAGCCGCGCGGGCGGCGCGGGCACCCCCGGCCTGAGCAGGAGATCGACGACCAGCCGCCCGTCCTTGCGCACGACACACCGCTTGTAGGGCGACGACAGCCGCAGCCCGATCTCGGCCAGTTCCTTGGGAAAGCCCCACAGCGACCGCCCCGCCTCCATCGTGAACACCTGGTCGACCGGCAGCCAGTGCACGAACGCCCCCACCTCGCGCGGCCCGCGTGACTCGGAGCCGGGCGGACGCACCAGGAAGGCCACCCCGAACTCGTGGTAGGCGTCGAGATCGCTGTCGCGGTAATCGGCGAAGACCAGCGCGCAGACGGCCTTGCCGGGCAGGATCTCCGCCGCGTCCAGGCCCGAGTAGGCGATGACGGCGCGAGCGGCGTCGGCGCGCACGGGGAAGAAGGCGCTGCAGACCGTCGCGTCTCTCACCCGGACCGGCAGGTGCACCATACGGCCCTGAATCAGCTGCGATGCCATGCTTCCAGTACATCAACCGGCAAGCGCTGTGACCATTCCCGCCCGGGTGCCGTCTGCACTGGTGTGAACATCGAAACCGCGTGGAGGCCCCCATCATCGAGGAGCTGTACCGCGAGCATTGGACGCTCGTGTGCGGGTTCTTGGTGCGCCGGACCCGTGACCCCCACCTGGCGGAGGACCTCGCGCAGGACACCTTCGTCAGGGCGACCAGAGCGCTGCTCGGCTGGCGTGGCGAGAACCCGGCCGCGTGGCTGCTCACCATCGCCCGCAACGTCTTCATCGACCACGTACGGCGTACCCGCACCGAGGCGCCGCTGCCCGACCCGGACGAACTGGGCGTCCCCGCGCTGGGTCCGCCGGCCCTGGAGGTCCGCGACGTGCTCGACCGCCTGCCCGCCCAGCACCGGCGCCTGCTCGAACTCGTCTATCTGGAGGGCTTCTCGATGGTCGAGGTGGCCGCGATGACCGGAAAGAAGCACAACACGATCAAGACCGCCGTGTGGCGGGCGCGAGCCGCGTTCGCCGAGATGTACGGAGCCCGCTGATGAGCGACCCCCAGGACCTCGACCTCGACGACATCCCGGACTTCAACCCCAAACGCGTGAAAAGGGCGGTACGTCGCGGCCTGGTCAAGACGGCCGCGATCGTGCTGGCCGCCCTGGTCGTGGCGGCTGGGGTGCTGGTCGGGGTCCCGATGCTGATCCAGCAGAGCGGCGACCGCCAGGAGCGCATGATGGACGTGCTCGGCACCGCCTTCCAGCTGTACAACCCGTCCTACCAGATCACGGAGCTCTGGTGCTGCGATGTCACCCCGTGGTCGCTCAGCATCGAGGTCGGCGCCAGGCCGCTGCAGGCCATCGGCGGCTTCGAGGTCAACCCGGCCGCGCGATACACGATCACCCAGGACCTCTTCGGCCGGGTCGGGCGGCTGCCGCTCGGCAACTCCGGCGCCACCACGCTCACCAGGGCGCTGATGATGGTCGGGCGCGACCCGGTGAACAAGAAGAGGGACCAGGAACTGCTGGCGGGCCTGCCGCAGAACCTGCGCACGCTGGCGGTAGTGGAGTTCACGAAGCCGATGACGGCCGACGAACTGGCGGCGTTCGGCAAGGGCGTCAACGCCTGCCCCGATCGGCTCGTCATGGAGTCCAGGCCGGGCTCTGTCCCCATCACCTGGGGTTACGGGATGTGGAGCAAGGGCATGGTGAAGCAGAAGTCGCGCTACTGCTACGACAGCCCGCCGACGACGGTGGCGGCGTTCCGGGCGTGGCGGGGCATCCTGCGTGACGAGGATGGGTCCGACCTGCGCCACTTCGACCTCACGCTCGCCCGGATCGAAGCTGCGGCCCAGAAGGGTCTGATGTACGCCTACGTGGATGAGACGGCCACGGTCGCCGAACTCCGCAAGGCCGCCGCCGACCCCCGGGTCAAGACCGTCAGGGTGGCCGACGCCACCTTCGACGTGGTGCGCTTCTAGACGGTCGGCCACAGTCCCCTGGGGATCCGCTCGCGATGCCCGCACCTGCTTGAGCGGTCAGTCCTGATCCCGAGAGGCAGTCTGCGATCACTCCTCGATGAAGGGGCGGTCACCGGTTGGCAGATCGGGCGTTCGACGGACGCCGGCCACGGCCGGGTCGGTGATCGGTCTCGACGAAGGGGTGGTCACCGGCTGGCAGGGCGGGCGTTCGACGGCGCCGCCGTCGGTCGGCGCACGTCCTGCGGAACCACCGGGTGGGCGAGCTCCGCGTACGACTCCATCCGCGCTACGAAGGTCCGGGCGTGGTCGGGCCAGTGGTGGTGCAGCGCGGCGTGGCGGTGGCCATTGGCGCCCAGTTCCGCGCGCAGGGCCGGATCCTCCCGCAGGTCGAGCAGCGCCTCCAGCACGGCGGCGGGGTCGCGGCGGACGACGAGGCCGCAGCGGGCGGACCGTACGGGCTGGGCGGCCTGTGCGGTGGCGACGACCGGGATGCCGCGCCCCATGTAGTCGAGCACCTTCGTGGGGACGCCGGTCACGCTGTCGGCGGCGAGCGACAGCCCGGCCAGGGCGCCTTCGGTCATCCGCAGGGCGTGCCGGTGGGGGACGTGGCCGTACCAGTCGAGCAGCCCGGCCCGCTGGGCGTCGCGGAGCAGCACCCGCGTCCGGTGGTCGGCGGGGCCGATGAGGTCGAGCCGGAGACCGTACGGCACCAGCCGCTCGGCCAGCCCGACCAGCTCGCCCGCGCCGCGTTCGGCCGTCAGGCGGCCGAGGTGGACCACCCGGGCGTCGCCGGAGGGCGGCGGCATCTCGGCGACGGTCGTGGCCTCCGGGACCACCTCGGGCGAGATCACGTGGTGGCGGCGCGCGGCCCGGACGGCCCGCCGGGCGTCGCGGGGCTCACGCACGTCCCACACGACCGGCGGACACCGGTACGGCACCGCCCGCATCAGCCGGGCGTCGTGGACCAGCAACAGGTCGGCATCCCGCACGCCCCGGCGCAGCGCGGCGCGCGCCCGGCCGTGACCGGCGCCGCGTGGCAGGTCGATCGCCGTGATCGGCGGTGGCGGGGTGACGTTGTAGTAGGTGAACGGGGCCACGTAGGCGACGTCGTGGCCCGCGTCGAGCAGCGCCCGGATCTGCCTGTGCATGATCCGGGCGTCCTCGGGATGGTGATCGGTGGTGGCGACACAGACCCGCATGCCTCCGATGCTGCGCCGCGTCCCGGTCGGCTGGGTGACAGCGGTCGGAACTGCCGGTTAACTTCGCGACGGTCGCCGGTACAACCAGGTGAGCCGGGGTTCCAGCACCCATTTGAAGATCGTCCTGGTCTCCGGCAGGCACAGCACGATCGCCAGCGCGAACATCAGCGAACTGATCGCGAGAGTGCCGAGCGGCCCCTCCAGCCACGGGAAGGCGAGCCAGCCCATCTCCTTGGCGATCAGGACGGGGATGCCGTGGAGCAGGTACGCGTACAGGGTGCGGGTACCGAGGTCGGAGTACCAGGTGTCGCCGCGCGGCACCAGCGCGAGCACCGCGAAACACATGGCCAGCGAGCACACCAGCAGGCCGGAGCGGACGCCGAGGCCCATCCACCACGACAGGTCCATGTCCTGATAGCTGTGCTTGAAGTAGAACGGCTTGAGCGACGGGTCCTTGATCGCGACGAAGATCGAGACCGCGGCGGCGGCGACCAGCGTGACCGCGCTCACGATCTTGATCCACAGGCGGTTGAGCAGCTCGAAGTGCTCGGGCTGCATCACCAGGCCGATGACGAAGAAGGGCATCAGGCCGAAGAAGCGGTCCATGCTGAAGTCGCCGCTGATCTGGGAGTATCCGGCGAACAGGTAGATCGCTATCGACACCGGGATCGGGTAGCGCATCCGCTTCCACACCGGGGCCGACAGCCGCCAGAACAGCAGCGCCAGGAGGTACCAGTTGAGCCAGGCCGGGTCGATGATCGTCAGACTCCACTTCTGCCCGAGGGCGGTGCGGAGTCCGGCGTAGCCGAGTTCGACGATCACGTAGGGGATCACGAACGTGTCGACCAGCTTGTTGGTCTTGGCGTTGGAGTTCCAGAAGTTGCGCGAAAGGTAGCCGCTGATCAGTACGAACAGCGGCATGTGGAACATGTAGATGAAGACGTACAGCGCCCGCGAGGAGGCGGTGTTGAGCGTCGGCACCAGCGAGTGGCCGACGACCACCAGCGCGATGAGCACGAATTTGACGTTGTCGAGGTACGGGTCGCGCTTCTTCTTGGGCTTGGGCACGTGCTGGGCGACGGGTGTGGCCTTCTCCCAGACGCTCTTCACGCTCTGCGGCAGCGGCCACCGGTTCTTGGCGTCGGTGGTGTCCTGGGTGGTTTCCTGGTCGGTGGTGGCAGGAACCGTCGGAACAGTAGACCGGGTGTCAGACACGAGGTGGACGCTCAGCTTCGTTCGGGGTCGATGGAACGCGACCGCTCCGCCGCGGCAGGACGCCTGGACGGTGTCCCGCGACCGCTGTCGCCGACCCGCCAACTGTAGCCCGTGTGCTCACTCCTGTCTCATCAGGCGCTCCAGAAACGCCGACACACACAGGGAATTCGGAGGTTAGGTGCAGACATTCTTCTGGTTTGCGCTGACTGTGTTGTTGGCGACGCTGTCAGGGAGTTTGGTGACCTTCACCCCGTTGAAGTCGTCGCCGACGATCAGCTGGATCACCGGCGGCTTGCCGCCGTCGGCGGGCTTGGCGCCCTCGGGGACCGTCGAGGTGTACGGCTCGGTCGTCAGCGGCTTCACGCCGCCCTGCGTCGCGGTGACCTTCGGCGTCATGGCCTTGCCGACCACGGCGGCGTAGTCGGCGCCGTTGACGGCCCGCTTGCCGAAGCGCAACTGGGTCTTGGCGCTGCCCTCCGGCGCCTTGAAGTTGCCGAGGCCGATGACCCGGAAGCCCTCCTTGGTCAGCGCGTCGGCGACCTCCCTGGCCTTGCCGGGGGTCGCGGTGCCGTTGAGCACCTGGATCTGCACCTGGTCGGGCTTGGGGGTGACCTTGGGCGCGGCACTGGCGGTGGTGCTCGGCTGCGGCTCGGCGATCTCGACGTCGTTCTTGATGGCGTTGAACAGGTCGTTGGCGTCGGGCTGGGTCCACACCACACGGTTCTTGTCGGCCGGGTCCTCGCCCCAGGGCACGGTGATGAACTTGACGTCGCCCGCGGTCATCGCCTTGGCGCTCGCGGCGATGTCGAGCAGCTTCTGGGTGTCGTTGGCGAGTTCCTCGTCCATCGTCACCGACTGGGCCGCCGCCTTGATGAGGCTGGTGAGCCGGGCCGGGTTGCCCAGCAGGTCGCTGCTGGTGGCCTTCTGCACGACCTTGGTGAGGAACAGTTGCTGGCGCCTGATGCGCTGGATGTCACTGCCGTCGCCGTAGGCGCGCAGGCGCACGAAGCCGAGCGCCTTCTCCCCGTCGAGCAGGCTTTTGCCGGGCGGCAGCGTGAGCTTGGACTTCTTGTCGTTGACACCGCTCTTCAGGCAGACCTCGATGCCGCCGAGGGCGTCGACGATGTTCTTGAAGCCGCTGAAGTCGACCTCGGCGAAATGGTGGATGCGGATGCCGGTGAGCGTTTCGAGCGTGGACATTGTGCAGGCGATGCCGCCCTCGTTGTAGGCGGAGTTGATCATGTCCCGCTTGGGGGCCATGACGACGCCGGTGGTCTCGTTCTTGCAGCGGGGGATGTCGACCATGGAGTCGCGCGGGAAGCTGATCAGCTTGGCGCCGTCGCGGTTGGGCGAGATGTGCATGAGGATGATCGTGTCGGTGCGCTTGCCCGCGCCGCGCCTGGCGTCGAGCTGGCCGTACCTCGCGTTGCCTTCGCCGTCGCGGGTGTCCGAGCCGACCAGCAGGACGTTGACGGCGCCGCTGTTGTTGACCGGGCGGGTGTTGAGGATGTCCTTGTCGACGTCCTTCTTGTTGACGCTGCCCCAGGCGTCGCGGTAGACGACGTAGCCGGTCAGCGAGCCCGCCACGATCACGCCTGTGAGCGCGATGCTCGTCCAGGCGAGGATGCGCATCTTGTCGCGGCCGCCGCCGCCCTTGGCACGACGGCCGCGCGGCTCGCCGGGAGGGGGCGGGGCAGGGGGCGGCGGCGGGGCACTGCGTGGCCCGCGCAGGCCGCCCGGCTGGGTCGTGGCCGTCCTGCGGTCCTGACCGGGAAGCATTCTGTGGTCACTCATACGCCCCCCTCAGCTTCATACGGCCCTCCTCGGCGCGAAGATCCGCCAGGCCGTACACGAGCTGGCTCGGTCGTACACTCACTGCGCCACGAGACTAGGTCACACGCGGCACGCCCGGCGCCATGATCGAGCGATTCGGTCGTGACCCGAGCGTGACGAAGCATAGTCAGAGTTGGACATAACGTGGAATATCAACGTCAAACTCTTTACGGTCGCCCCTGGTCGGCGCGGGTGCTGAGCGCCGCCGCGAGACAGATCAGCGGCACCGCCGGCAGTACGTACCGGTAGTCGAACTCCGCCACCGCCGCCGGGACGGCCAGCAGCGCCAGCCCGGCGGTCCAGGGCAGCGGCCACGCCCGCCCCCGCCGCATCACCAGCGGCACCACCAGGGCGCCCAGCAGCACCATGCCGGGCAGCCGGGCGACGTCCTGGTAGGCGCGCATCCAGCCCGCCCACGGCTCCACGACCGAGGTCGCGATCGGTCCCCGCTCGTACTCGCCGGCCCGCTGCACGCCGAGCTGCGCCGCGTGCCTGCCGGGCGGCGGCGGCGTGGCCTCCGGGAACTCGTAATGGGCGTAGATCTGCGCGTCGGGGTAGACCGGCCGGTCCCAGACGAACGTACGGCCCAGCTCCGCGAGCGTCGTGGCGGCGAAGTCCAGCGGCTGGCTGCGGATGGCCAGGGCGGCGAACCTGCCCGCGAGGTCGTCGTTGGCGTCGGTGAAGGTGATGCCGGGCAGCTCGACCAACGGCGAGTCCTTCGACCAGATGTACTCCTGCGACGGCGGCCGCTGGTCGGGCGGCCTCGGGTCGCACAGCACCCGCAGGTCGGGCGGGGGATTCATCTCGGCGCAGTCGGCGAAGGCCATCGTGCGCGCGTACAGGAACACCCCGTTGGCGCCGACCAGCCCGAACCGGTTGTGGGTGGCGGAGAACCAGGTCATGTACGCGAGCAACGGGACCAGCGCCGCCACCGCCAGCACACCCGTCGCCGTGAACCTGCGGCGCAGCAGGAACCACGCGGCCACGACGACGATGAGCGGCTGGCCGACGGTCCTGGTCAGCGTCGCGGCGGCCAGCAGCAGGCCGACGGCGAGGGCCGTGCGCCACGACAGGCTCCGCCCGATGGCGAGCACGACGGCGGCGGCGACCAGGAACATGAACAGCGTGTCCGAGACGAGCAGGTGCTCCAGCTCGACCTGGTAGGCGTCGAGCAGCACCGGGACGGCGGCGAGTGTGCGCACCCAGCGGCGGGCACCCCGCGCCGCCGCGTACACCATGACGCCGACGGCCAGGCCCATCAGGTGCTGGACCGCCGTCACCACGGCGAAGCTGTGGAACGGTTCGAGCAGCTTGAGGAAGAAGGAGTACCCGGCCGGTCTGACCAGGTCGGGGCGGGGGCGGAAGACCGTGACGATGTAGGTGTAGGAGTCGGGGAACCACAGCGCGGGCCGGAAACCGAGCATCGCGAGCACCCGCAGCAGCACCCCGACACCGAGAACCCCGGCGAACCACGGGTGCGCCGCGACCAGGTCGCGCGCCCTGCGCAGCGCCCCTGACACGCGCACGGCTGGGGAGGCGGCCGCCTCCGTGTCGGCACTCACCGCGTGCTCCCCTCCTGCTCGACGGCACCTTTCACGGCGTATGTACGCTACCCGGGGTGCGACGCGCACCGGGTGTGTCGCGGGCCGGAACACCGACCGGGGCACGGCTCCGGTGATGTCGAGATGAGACGCGCACCAGGTGTGTCGCGGTCCGTCTCGCGGTGAGATGAGGGGATCCGTCTCGGATACGCCTGCCACCTCGCGGTCCGTCTCGCGGGGAGTTGAGCGGGTCCGTCTCGGATACGCTCGCCAGCAGTGATGGCACCCTTCTGGCTCGACGAGACGCGGAGGCCGTCGGCGGGCAGGGTACTCGCCGTGGCCTCGCTGCTGCCCGCCCTCCTGGTCGCGGGGTGGCTCCTCGCGGGACTGCCGCTGCTGATGCTCGGCCTCTTCCGGCCGCTGCCGGTGACGCTGCTCGCGGCGGCGTTCACGGCCGTGCTGGCGTGGATGGTCGTGCGTGACGGCTCCGGACGCGGGTCCTCCCGTGACGCCGCGCGCCCGCTCTCCTGGAGCGTTGCCCTGCGATGGCCCCTCTGCGACGCCACGCCATGGCAGACCGTGGGAGTCCTCGCCGCCGCCCTCGCTTCCGGGGTCTTCAACGCCCTCCTGCACAGCGAGCAGCTGATCGTCAGGCGCGACCCAGCGACCTACGCCCAGTACACGACGTGGATCGCCGAGCACGGCTCGCTGCCGATCCCGCGCCAGGAGTGGGCCTTCGGTGGTCCCGACCCCGGCCTGGAGTTCCTCAGCGTCGGGTTCTACGACCACGGCGGCGCGGTCGTGCCGCAGTTCATGCCGGGCGCGCCCATGCTCCACTCGGCCGCCGCCTGGCTCGGCGGCCTGATGATCGGGCCCGCCGTGCTCGGCGCGCTGGCCGTACTCACCGTGGGTGGGCTGGCCGCGCGGCTCGCGGGCGGGCGCTGGGCCCCGCTCGCCGCGCTGACCTTCGCCGTCAGCCTGCCGATCCTCTACACCTCGCGCACCACGTTCAGCGAGATCCCGTCGCTGATCCTGCTGTTCGGCGGCCTGATCCTCCTGCACGACGCACGAGCCGCCCTCCGGGGAGCCGGAGCGGCGCCCAACGACGCGGGTGCCGTGCGGGGCGCGGGTTCTTCATCGGGTGAGGCGTATCCAGCGGGGACTTCGCCGGGTGAGGCGCATCCGGGGGCGGGTCTCCTGGGCGGGCGGCGGGGTGCGTGGTGCGCCGGGCTCGCCGGGCTGCTGTTCGGGCTGGCGACGCTGGTGCGCATCGACGGGCTGCGCGACGTGCTGCCCGTGCTGGTTTTCGCCGGGCTGCTCATCGCCCTGCGGCGCCTCGGCCGCCCTGGCGGCCAAGCTGTCGGTCGCCCTGCCGTCCAAGCTGTCGGCCAAGCTGTCGGCCGAACTGCCGGCCACACCGTCGGCCACGCTGTGGGCGTGCTCGGCGGGCCGCTGCTGGCGGGGCTGGTCGCCGGGGTGGCGCTCGGGTTCGCCGCCGCCCTCGTCTTCGCCCGGCCGTACCTGTCCTACCTGTCCAGGTCGGTGGTGCCGCTGCTGGTGATCTGCGGCGCCGTGCTCGTTCTCACCCTCGCCGGTACGGCGCTCGCCCCCCGCGTGGCCCGCAGCCTGGCCCGCCTCCGCCGGCCCCGCCTGCTGCCCGAGGCCGGCGCCGCGCTGGTCGTCCTGGTGATGGCCGGGTTCGCCGTACGGCCGTGGCTGCAGACCGTGCGCCGCGAGCCCGTGAGCCAGGCGGACGTGCTGACCGCCCGCTTCATCGCCGACACCCAGAAGGCCAACGGCCTGCCCGTCGACGGCACCCGCCTCTACTTCGAGGACTCGCTGCTCTGGGTGGTCTGGTATGTCGGCCTGCCCGTCGTGGTGCTGGCCACGCTGGCCGCCGCCGTCCTGGTGCGGCGGATGCTGCGCGACGGCTCCTCGCCCGAGTGGCTGCTGCCGCTGGCGGTCATCGGCTTCACCACCGTGACCACGTTGCTGCGTCCCGAGATCACCCCCGACCAGCCGTGGGCCTCGCGCCGCCTGGTGCCCGTGGTGATCCCCGGGCTGGTGCTGCTCGGTGTGTGGGGGCTCGGCTGGCTGCGCGACAAGACCGGCAGGCTCGGGTACGGTCCCCGCACCCGCTCCTGGGTCGCGGGCGTCGGCGCCGTCCTGGTGCTGGTGCCGCCCGCCGTCACCTCGATCGGCACCGCGTTCACCCCGATCGAGCGCGGCGAGCGGGCGGCCGTCGAGGCGATGTGCGCCCGGATCCCCGCCGACGCGTCGGTGCTGTTCGCCGAACGGGTCACCGCCGACCGGTTCACCCAACTCGTCCGAGGCATGTGCGGCCGGCCCGCCGCCTCGGTACGCAGGGAGGAGGGCGACCTGCCGGCCCCGGACGAGGTGCGCCGCCTGGCCGCCCGCGTCGCGCAGACCGGCCGTACGCCCGTGCTGCTGGCCGCCGCGCCCGAGCAGCTCGCGGAGTACGGCCGCCCGGTGGAGATCCTCTCCCTCAGCACCCGTCAGGACGAGCGCTCGCTCGTCAAACCCCCGGACGGCACCTGGCGGCTGCAGGTCAGAGTGTGGATGGCGGTCCTTTGATGCCGGTGAAATGGACCTGGGTCCCAGCTGGGCAGAGTAACCTCGACGCACGTGAGCACGCCTGAGACCCCCCAGAGTGGACCCGCCGTGGAAGAAGCGCCCTACGTCACGATCGTCCTGCCCTGCTACAACGAGCAGGACCACGTCCTCGACGAGGTCGAGCGGATCACCAAGGCGATGGACGGCAGCGGCTACACCTACGAGCTGGTCGCGGTCGACGACTGCTCCACCGACCAGACGCTGGCCAAGCTGGAGGACGCCGCCCCCCGCTACCCCCACATGCGGATCAGGGCCTTCCACCGCAACGGCGGCGCGGGCACCGTGCGCAGGATCGGCACCCAGGAGGCGCGCGGCGAGATCGTCGTCTGGACCGACGCCGACATGACCTACCCCAACGAGCGTATCCCCGAACTGGTGCAGATCCTGGAGAAGGACCCGTCGATCGACCAGGTCGTCGGCGCCCGCACCTCGGAGGAGGGCTCGCACAAACTGCTGCGGGTGCCCGCCAAGTTCGTGATCCGCAAGGTCGCCGAGATGCTCGCGGGCCAGCGCATCCCCGACCTCAACTCCGGACTGCGGGCCTTCCGCCGGACGGTGGCGCGCCCCTACCTGCGGCTGCTGCCCCCCGGGTTCTCGTGCGTCACGACGATCACGCTGTCGTTCCTGTCGAACCAGCACGACATCCACTACCTGCCGATCGACTACGCCAAGCGGGCGGGCAAGTCGAAGTTCTCGTTCGTGTCCGACGCCTACCGCTACATCCTCCAGGTGCTGCGGATGATCATGTACTTCAACCCGCTGAAGGTGCTCATGCCCCCGGCCCTGTGGCTGGTGGGCATCGCGGCGGCGAAGTTCGTCTACGACATGATCAACAAGCCGTTCTACGTGCCGTCCAACACCATCATGATCTTCCTGTCCGGCATGCTCATCGGCGCGGTCGCGCTGCTCGCCGACCTGATCGTGCGCAGCCGGGGGGAGTAGGTGCGGATCGCGATCGTGGGCCCGGCCCACCCGTACAAGGGCGGTGGCGCCCAGCACACGACCGAGCTGGCCCACCGGCTCGACGAGCTCGGCCACGACGTGGTGATCGAGTCGTGGCGGGCGCAGTACCCGTCCTTCCTCTACCCGGGGCAGCAGACGATCGACGTGCCGGACGGCCGGCCGTACTCACGGGTGCTGCGGCGCCTCGACTGGCGGCGGCCGGACGGCTGGGTGGGGTGCGGGCGCCGGCTCAGGGGCGCGGACCTGGTGATCCTCGCGGTGCTCAGCCCCGTGCAGGTGCCCGCCTACCTGGGCATCCTGTGGGGGCTCGGCGGCCGGGCGCGCACTCTCGCGCTCTGCCACAACGTGCTGCCCCATGAGCGCAAGCCGTACGACAGGCCGCTCATGAAGGCGCTGCTGGGGCGGGTCGACGGGGTGCTGACGCACTCCGAGCCGCAGGCGGCGCTGGCCCGCGAGCTCACCCCCCGGCCGGTCAGCGTGGCCGCCATGGCGCCGCACCTGCCCACCTCTTCTGCCGCTTCCTCCGGAAGGAGCGGGCGGGAGATCCGGCGCAACCTGCTGTTCTTCGGCCTCGTCCGGCCGTACAAGGGGCTCGACCTGCTGCTGCGGGCGCTTCCCGAGGGCGTGCGCCTCACGGTCGCGGGGGAGTTCTGGGGCGGCGTCGAAGAGACCAGGAAGCTCATCGCCGACCTCGGCCTCGGCGACCGGGTCGAGCTGCGGCCCGGCTACGTGGCGGCCGAGGCGGTGCCCGCGCTGTTCGCCGAGGCCGACGCCCTGGTGCTGCCCTACCGCCACGCGACCGCCAGCCAGAACGTGTGGCTCGGCCACGAGCACGGCGTCCCGGTGATCGCCAGCCGGGTCGGCGCGCTCGGCGACCACATCACCGACGGCGTCGACGGCCTGCTCGTCGAGCCCGGCGACGTGGGGCAACTGCGCGCGGCCATCGAACGGTTCTACGCCGACCCCGAGGCCCTGCTCTCCGGGGTGAAGTCCGTCGATCCCGAGCCGTTCTGGTCGTCGTACGTCGGCACCCTGCTGGCCGCCTGACGGCCGAGCACGATCGCGGCACCCGCCGCGACCAGGTCGGTCAGCGTGAAGACCAGGCGCGAGACCAGCGCCACCGCGAACGCCGCCCCGTCGCCCACGACGGGGCGCAGCACCAGCACCAGCGCGCCGTCGCGCACCCCGACCCCGGCGGGCACCAGGAAGAACAGCAGCCCGGTCGCCCACGCGAAGGCGTAGGCGCCGGTGGCCAGCGGGTAGGCGACCCCGGCCAGCGCCCAGGTGTGCAGGCCGTACCCGAGCCAGCCGAGGACGGTCCAGCCCGTGGCGACCAGCACCGTGCGGCCGGGGAGCGCGCTGTCGAGCGGGTCCTCGCGCGCCACGCGCAGCACCAGGTTGAGGCCCCAGGTCAGCACCTTCGGGTGCAGGCAGACGACGATCACGGGCACGAGCAGCAGCGCGTACCACGAGTCGCGGACGACCTGCTGCGTGGCGAGCGTCGCCGCCGCCACCGTCAGCGCCACCCCCAGGTTGATCACCAGCGACAGCGAGACACACGCGAACGTACGGCGCGGCGGGCTGCCGTGGTCGCGCCCGAGGTCCATCATCGCCGCGTAGGCCCACACCGAGCCCGGGATGTACTTGCCGAGCTGCCCGACGAACATGATCCGCCCGCTCACCCGCAGCGGCAGCGGCGAGCCGAGCCCGGCCAGCACCTCACGCCAGGCCAGCAGCATGCAGAACTGCCCGGCCAGCACGGCGGCGAACGCGCCCGCGAGCGCCCAGGGCGGCATCCGGGCCAGCTCGGCCGTGGTCTCGCCCCAGTTGCGGGCCAGGCCGTACCCCAGGAAACCGAGCGCGAGCAGGGCCAGCGCGACCCGCACGAGGCGACGGAGCATGAGCCGAATCTACGCGCGGATCACCCGCTCGGCCAGATCAGCACGCCGGGCGGCGGTACTGTGGGTCACCGCGGGCGCGAAAGGAGCGGGCGGACCACCCATGAGCAGGCAGCAGCAGCTCGAATACTCGGAGTTCCAGTCGGCGATGCTCGACGAGGGCAAACGCCGCCGGAAGGCCGCCAAGATCATCGCAGTGCTCGAACACTTCCACGGCCCGCTGAGCGGGCTCACCGTGGGCGATGTGGGCTGCTCGGCCGGCTTCATCGCCGACGAGCTCGCGAACGCGGGCGCGGCGCACACGCTCGGCATCGACATCGACGTGCCCGGCCTGCGCAAGGCCGCCGACCGGTTCGGCGCGCGGGTGGCCTTCATCTGCGGCGACGGCACCGCGCTGCCGTTCCCCGACGGCTCGCTCGACGTGCTGGTCTTCAACCACATCTACGAGCACGTGGTCGACCCCGACGCGGTCGTCGCCGAGATGCACCGGGTGCTGTCCGACGACGGTGTGCTCTACCTCGGCCTCGGCAACCGGCTCGGGATCATGGAGCCGCACTACAAGCTGCCGTTCCTGTCCTACCTGCCGCCCGCGCTCGCCGACCGCTACGTGCGCGCCTCCGGCCGCGCCGACCACTACTACGAGCGCTTCCGCACCCGGCGCGGGCTGCGCCGGATGCTGCGGGCCTTCCACGTATGGGACTACACCTTCCCGGTGCTCGCGACCCCCGACCGGTTCGCGGGCGGCGAACTGTTCCCCGGCGCGGCCGGCCGGGCGGCGCGAGCGGTGCTGTCCCGCACCCCGCGCGCCGTGCTGCGCCTGCTGCTGCCGCTCGTGCCGACCTACCTGTGGGTCGCCACCAAGACGCCGCGCCGCCCTGCGGGCGCCGCCCTCCCGCAGCCGCCGGACCGCCTCCGTTGAGCACCACCGCGCCACGCTCCCGCACCGGCCTGAAACGGGCGGTACGGCTCGCCTTCCTGGCGGTCGCGCTGGGCTTCGGCGCCTGGGTGGTGGCCTCGCAGTGGGACTCCGTCGTGGCGGGCCTGGCCAGGCTGTCGTGGCCGCTGCTCGCCGGATCACTCGTCGCGGTCGTCGGCGCGCTGCTCGGCGCCATGCTCACCTGGCGCACCCTGCTCGGCGACCTCGGCTCGCCGCTGCCGCTGCGCCCGGCCGCCAAGGTCTTCTTCGTGGGCCAGCTCGGAAAGTACATCCCCGGCACGGTCTGGCCGATGCTCGCCCAGATGGAGATGGGCCGCGACCTCGGCGTGCCCCGCACCCGCAGCGCCGCCGCCTTCTTCCTCATGATGCCGATCCAGCTCGCGACCGGGCTGCTCGTCACCCTCGTCACGCTCGGCTGGGGCGCCTACGGGTGGCTGCTGCTGCTCGTCCCCGTGCTGCTGGTGCTGCTCGAACCCAAGGTCGTCAACGCCGTCGTCGGCTTCGGCCTGCGCAAGCTGCGGCGCGAGCCGCTGGAGCGCCCGCTGAGCAGGCGCGGCATGCTCACCGCGCTCGGCTGGTCACTGGCCGGGTGGATCTGCTACGGCCTCCACCTGTATTTGGTCGCGCCGGAATTGGGGCCGGTGTTCGCCGTCGGCGCGTTCGCGCTGTCATGGTGCCTCGGCATCATGACCGTCGTCGTCCCCGCCGGCGCGGGGGTGCGGGAGGCGGTCATGGTGACCGTACTGGCGCCCGCCATGGACGCGGGCGCGGCCATCGCCGTGGCGCTCGTCTCGCGGGTGGTCATCATTCTGGGCGACCTGATCTGCGCTGGTATGGCGGGAATAACCGCTCGGCGCGGTCGTGTGTGATTTGGCCCACGTTTTTGGGGAGGCTGGTCATAGGCTGAACCACGGAGGGGGACATCAGGTCCCACGTTGATCTTGAGGGGAGAAGATCTTCGTTATGCCTCGCATTCTTGTCGACGCGGCGGCAGTCCCTGCCGACCGCGGCGCGTTGATCAGATACGTAGACGGCCTCATCGCCGCTCTCCACCAGGCCGGAGCCGACCTCGCGGTCGTCTGCCAGCGGGCCGACGCCGAACGCTATGGCAAGTTGGCGCCCACCGCCCGTATCATGCCCGGCCCCGTCGCGATCACCAACCGGGCCGCCAGGCTCGCCTGGGAGCAGACCGGCGTGCCCCTGCTCGCCAAGCAGGCCGGCGCCCAGGTGATCCACGCCCCCTACTACTCGATACCGCTCCGCTCCGGGATCCCGACGGTGGCGACCGTGCACGACGTCACCTGGTTCACCGAGCCCGACCAGCACGGCACCACCAAGGCCGCCTTCTTCAGAGCGGCCACCCGCACCGCCGTACGGCACGCGCGACGGGTGGTGGTGCCCTCCAAGGCGACGAGGGACGAGCTCATCCGGGTCCTGTCGGCCGACCCCACCCGCATCGACGTCGCCTACCACGGTGTCGACCAGCGGCTGTTCCACCCGCCCACCGAGGCGGAGACCAGGCGGGCGGGCGATCGGTGCGGGCTGCGCGGGCAACCGTACGTGGCCTTCCTCGGGGCGCTGGAACCCCGTAAGAACGTGCCCAACCTGGTGCGCGGCTTCGCCGCCGCCGTCAAGGCCCTCGACGAGCCGCCCGCGCTGGTCATCGGCGGCGGCGTGCACGAGGACGACGTCGACGCCGCCTGCCGCGAGGTCGAGGCCACCGTCAAGGTCGTCCGGCCCGGCTACCTGCGGGTGCCCGACCTGCCCGGTTTCCTCGGCGGCGCACTGGTGGTCGCCTTCCCCTCACGCGGCGAAGGGTTCGGGCTGCCCGTCCTTGAGGCCATGGCCTGCGGGGCACCCGTCCTCACCACCCATCGCACCTCGCTGCCCGAGGTGGGCGGCGACGCCGTCGCCTACACCGAACCCGACGCCGACAGCATCGCCGTCGCGCTCGCCGAACTGCTCGGATCGACCGCCGAACGGTCCCGGCTGCGTGCGGCGGGGCTCGCCAGAGCCCGCGAGTTCACCTGGGAAGCGTCGGCTGAGGCACATCTCAGCGCCTATCAACGCGCCATCGAATAGTCGGGTAACCTCGCGGAGTGATGGAGAGCTCTTTGCCAGACCTAGAGGCGATTCTCCTGGTCGGCGGCCAGGGCACGCGCCTGCGTCCGCTGACTCTCGGCACGCCTAAGCCGCTGCTCCCGACGGCCGGTGTGCCGTTCCTGGCCCACCAACTGGCGCGGGCGCGGTCCTTCGGCGTACGGCGCATCGTCTTCGCCACCTCCTACAAGGCGGCGATGTTCGAGCCCGTCTTCGGCGACGGCGCGGCGTTCGGGCTCTCCATCGAGTACATGACCGAGGAGACCCCCCTCGGCACCGGCGGCGCGATCCGCAACGCCGCCCAGGCGCTCGGCAGTCCGCCCGACGCTCCCGTGCTCGTCCTCAACGGCGACATCCTGTCCGGCCACGACATCGGCGACCAGGTGCGCACCCACGTCGCCGGGCAGGCGGCCGTCACCCTCCACCTGACCGAGGTCGACGACCCGACCCGCTTCGGCTGCGTCCCCACCGACGGCGACGGCCGGGTCACCGCCTTCCTGGAGAAGACCCCCGATCCCGTCACCAACCGGATCAACGCCGGGTGCTACGTCTTCACCCGGTCGGTGATCGACGCGATCCCCGAGGGCGAGGTGGTCTCCGTCGAGCGGCAGACCTTCCCCGGCCTCATCGAGTCAGGGGCGCTGGTGCTCGGCTACGCCGACCGCACCTACTGGCTCGACGTCGGCACCCCGGCCGCCTTCGTCAAGGGCTCGCGCGACCTGGTCCTCGGCCGGCTGGCCTCGCCCGCGCTGCCCGGACCGGCTGGTGAGCGACTCCTGCTGGCCGGGGCGGAGGTCGCGCCGGAGGCCGAGGTCGGCGGCGGTACGGTCGTCGGCGCCGGGGCGCGGGTCTTCGCGGGCGCGTCGGTGAGCGGCAGCATCCTCCTCGACGGATGCGTCGTCGAGGAGGGAGCCGTGGTGAGCGACTCCGTGGTCGGCGCCGGGGCGCGGGTGTGCGCCGGAGCGGTGCTGCGCGACGCGATGGTGGGGGACCGGGCCGTCGTAGGGTGCCACAACGAGCTTCAGGCGGGGGCGCGGATCTGGCCGGAGGTAGAACTGCCCGCGCGCGCGGTGCGCTTCTCCAGCGACGTCTGATCTCGCCGCGACCATAGCTCCCGCGTGCGGACTGTTCGGCGTGGAACGATCCCGGCCGCGGTCTCCGGCGGACGGTGGTTTTGGACGCGGCTTCGGCGGTTTTCGGACCGGGGTCTGAGTTGCGTCGTTTTGACCTGCTAGCGTGGACGGCCTCGGATCCGCACCCTTTTCCCGACGAGAGCACATGCTCCGGCAGCGGGAGAAGGCGCAAGATCTCCGTTCACACTTGGAGAGTCTTGCCATGCCTGAAATCAAGCGGATCGAAAGTACGCCGGAATCCGGACGACTGCGGCTGCTGACCGTGGTCAGCGCGCGGAAGGACGCCGGCAGCAGCCCGACGGGGATCGTCGGACGGAGCCTGGCACGTCAGCTGCTCGCCGCCGGTGATCGCGTGCGCGTGATCGCCGAGCCCGACCAGTTGGCCGACTGGCCTGACGCCGTCGAACTCGTTGAAGGGTCCATCACCCGGCCGGGAGAGTACGCCGCGGCCTTCGACGGCGTCGAAAGCGTCTTCCTCGCCGGTGCCCTGCCTTCGACGGTTCAGGACGCGCTGGCGCTCGCACTCGCCGCCGGTGTCCGGCGCATCGTGGTGCTGTCCTCGCACGGGCCGGAGTACGAGGAGGCGTATCCGCCGGAGACGTGGTTCTGGCTGGCCATCGAAAGGGCCGTCGAGCGTTCGGGGATGGAGTGGACGCACATCCGCCCGTCGGCTGTGATGGGGTCCGTCCTCGAAGGCACCTATCCCGCCACGGGATCGGACTGGCCGGACACCATCCGACGCGAGCAGGCCGTCCGGGAGGCATTCCTGGGCGAGGGCCACTATCCGTTCATCCACGAGGACGACCTCGCCGCCGTCGCCGTGCCGGCGCTGCGCGAGGACGAGTACGTCGGCGGCGTTCTTGAGGCGGTCGGCCTGCCGATCAGCAGCCTCTCTCGGGTGCGGAGCATCGCCGAGGCCATCGGCCGCGACATCGACGCCGTCGAGCTGACCCCTTCGGAGAGCCGTGCGATCTGGCAGCGTCGTGGCTGGCCGGACAGTGGCATCGACGTGACGCTGTACGCCCTTGAGGAGTACTTCGCGCAACTGGCCGAACTCACCCGCTGGACGCTTGAGCAACGGCCTTCCATGAAGGAGATCATCGGCCGCTCGCCGCGCACCTACGACGACTGGGCGATCGAGAACGCCGACCGCTTCCGCTGACTCCCGGCCTACGCCGTCAGTACCGCGAGCGCCATCGGACTCCGGGCCCATGCCGGCAGTACCGCGAGCACCGTTGGAGTCCCGGCCCACGCCGGAGTACCGCAAACACCGTTGAAGTCCCGGCCTGCGCCGGAGTACCGCGAGCACCGTCCCCGGCCACCGCTGCGCTCGGGGGCGGCGAGGCGTGGGCGGCGCGGATCCGCTCTACGTGGGCGAACGGGTCCCGCCGCTCATCACCGCCGCGCCCGCCGAACGCCGGGAGACGTTCTTCTCCTGGCTGAGTTCACACCAGAAGGGAAATGTCATGAAAAAGGGGATCAACTATGACACGGGGTTCCTCCCGGGGGACGCCTTCAGCCGCAAGGTGTTCGACGCCGAGACCGTGCGACGCGAGATGCGGGTCATCGCCGACGAGCTGCACTGCCAGGCCGTCCGTGTGTCCGGTGACGTCCCCGCCCGGCTGAGCGTCGCCGCTCAGGCGGCCGCAGAGGCAGGGCTGGAGGTCTGGTTCGCGCCCTTTCCCGTGGACCTGTCCGACCAAGACCTGCTGGCCCTTTACGCCGACTGCGCCGAGCGCGCGGAGGCGGTACGGCGCGACGGAGCCGAGGTGGTGCTCGTGACCGGCTGTGAGTACACCACCTTCGGTCACGGCTACATCTCCGGCGACACCTACACGGAGCGCATGTCGGCCATGATGGCCGACCTGTCCTGGTTGGAGACGGTGAGCACGACGGCGGACCGCTTCAACGCGTTCCTCGCCGAGGCGGTCGAGACCGCGCGGCCGTTGTTCGGCGGCCGGATCAGCTACGCCTCGGGCCCGTGGGAGTCCGTCGACTGGACCCCGTTCGACGTGGTGGGCGTGGACGCCTACCGCGCCGCGTACAACGCCGGCTCCTTCGTCGAGGAGATGCGCGGCCACTTCAAGCATGGCAAGCCCGTCGTGGTCACCGAGTTCGGCACCTGCACCTGGCGGGGCGCGGCCGAGCAGGGCGGCTCCGCGATGCTGGTGCCGGAGGGGGCGGTGCGGGACGAGGGCGAGCAGGTCCGCTACTTCGAGGAGTTGATGGACATCTTCGACAAGGTGGGCATGGACGGCGCCTTCTGGTTCAGCTTCGCCGGATTCGAGCTTCCAGGCGAGGCCGACATGGGCTCCTTCGGTGTCGTGAAGATGCTCGACGCGACCGGATGGGAGCGCAAGGAGGTCTTCCACGCCATGGCCGCCAGGTACGCGCGCGGCTGAGGCCGAGGTGTGACCGGGACCTGCGGAGGCCGGGCCGTCCGATGACCGGTCGGGCTGCTCGGTCCTCCTGCTCCGGGGGTGGTCCCGGCCGACGGAGATCCCGGAGTCGCCGGATTTCCTCGATCTGTTCGAGAACCGACGGCGACTCCGGCTTTCGCCTCGGTACAGTGGCTGCGCATGACCGACACCGAGTTCGATATCACCGCAGACCTGGTCCGAGAGCTGCTGCAGGAGCAGCATCCAGACCTTGCGGGGTTGACCATCCGCGAGGTGGCGGGCGGCTGGGGCAACCAGATGTGGCGCCTCGGGGACGAGCTGGCCGTACGTATGCAGCGCATGGACCCGACCCCGGAGCTTCAGCTGAAGGAGCGGCGGTGGCTACCCGTGCTGGCCCCGCGCCTGCCGCTCCCGGTGCCGACCCCGGTGCGGTTCGGCGAGCCGTCCGAGCGCTTCCCCAAGCACTGGACCGTGATGACGTGGGTTCCCGGCGAGCCGCTGGACCACGGCGCGATCAGCCGTGGCGACCACGCGGCCGACACGCTGGCGGGCTTTCTCCGGGCGCTCCACGTGGAGGCGCCCGCCGAGGCCCCGGCCAGTTCGCACTTCGGCGCTCACCCCAAGAGGTGCACGGACGGTTTCGAGCAGTTCTTGCAGGCCGTTGACCACGACGCCGTCGGCGATGCCGATGCCGTCCGGGCCGTCTGGGCCGATGCCGTCGCGGCCCCCGAGTGGGCGGGCCCACCGGTGTGGGTGCACGGCGACCTCCATCCCGCGAACGTCGTCGTCTCGGACGGGACGCTCTCGGGCATCGTCGACTTCGGCGACCTGTTCGCGGGTGATCCGGCGTGGGACCTCGCCGCCGCCTGGGTGCTGCTCCCGGCGGGCGCGGCCGGACGGTTCTTCGACGCGTACGCGCAGGCGGACGAGGCGGCGATCCGGCGTGCCCGAGGGCTGGCCGCGATGAAGAGCCTCTTCCTGATGCTCATGGGGCAGAACGGAGACCGGGGCCTTCCCGGCGGGAAGCCGAACTGGGGACCTGCGGGCCGGGCGGCCCTCGATCGTGTCCTGAAGGGCGTCTGACACCCGCTCGTGCGGTGGTTCTCACTCCTGTGGGGGAGGACGATCGAGGTGATCGGCTTCGATCACCGGGGCACCGACCGCAGCAACCCGATAATGTGCAGCCTTGACCTGATCGCCGAGATGCGCAACCCGCTCATCGCCGACGAGGCCGCCTTCGCCCATTGGCAGGCGTTCAACGAGCGGTTGCGCGAGGACTGCCGGAAGCACACCGGCCCGCTGCTACCTGATCGACCGGGAGGTCCCGCCCAAGGACGCGCGCTGCCCGGCCGAGCCGATCCCCGACACCGTCACCCGAGGCACCGCCGAACCCCTGCTCGGCTGAGCCGGAGTCCGGCCCCTGACGTGGTCGCCCGGGACGCCAGGGGGCGGCCGAGTCTGGCTACCTGGCGCCTGGAGTGACGTCGACCCTGGTCGGCCGCGTGTTTCGGCTCTCGGGCCTGGTCTGGTGCCGTGTGCTCGCGGGGGGCGGGCATACGGCGCCAGGCCGATTCGCTTCATCCCTGGGGTGGATGCCGAATTCCCTCTATGGCCTGATTTAATTTGACATCTCCCAGTAAATGATCGATGTATGCGAAGACTCGTCACGCTCTTCATGGGCTTAGCCGTGTCCCTACCGCTGCTGTCCCTGCCGTCACAGGCCGCGACCCCCGAGCAGATCGCCTGGTCGCCGTGTCCCGAGGACGCGAGTGCCGAGTGCGGCAAGCTGGCCGTACCGATCGACTGGTCGAAGCCCTCCGGCCCGACGATCGAACTGGCCGTCGCCCGGCGTAAGGCGGCAGACCCCGCCAAGCGGCGAGGGGCGCTGTTCCTCGGCGCCGGCGGGCCGGGCGGTTCCGGCATCGACATGGTCATCCACGGCAGAGGGTACCTGTCACCCGACCTGTCCAGCAGCTTCGACCTGATCGGCTTCGATCACCGAGGCACCAACCGCAGCAACCCGATCCTCTGCTCGACCGACCTCCTGGCCCAGCAGCCCAGCCCGCTGCTCACCGGTCAGGCCGACTTCGACCAGGCCCGCGCCTACAGCGACCGGCTGCGCGCCGACTGCCGGGCGCGTACCGGCCCGCTGTTCGACCGGGTGGACTCGCGCAGTGCCGCCCACGACCTCGACGCCTTCCGGGCCGCGCTCGGCGAGCAGAAGATCACCTACTACGGCATCTCGTACGGCACGCTGCTCGGCCAGATGTACGCGGAGTCCTACCCCCAGCGGGTACGCGCCATGACGCTCGACAGCACTATGGACCACAGCGTGGACACCCGCCGGTTCATGGACACCGAGACGTGGGGCATCCAGGACGGCTTCGAGGAGGTGGCGGCCTGGTGCGAGAGGTCGGCCTCCTGCGCGCAGCACGGCAGGGACTTCCGTGACTTCTGGGGCGGGCTGATGGCCCGCGCCGATCGCGGCGAAATCCCCGTCCCCGGCGTACCCGGAGCGAAGATAAGCGTGTTCGACCTGGTGCAGGGGATGAGGAGCGCTCAGTACGACCCGGCCGACTGGGCGGCCTTCTCCAGGGCGCTGGCCGAACTCGACGCCGGAACCGCCACGGCCGCCACTCTGACCGGACTGCTCGGAGAGCAGCGGGCCAGGACGTTCGCGCAGGCGCGGAATCCGGAGGTCCGGCATGACCCCACCGAGATCTTCTGCCAGGACTTCGCGGTGCCGGTGCGTGACTACCGCGAGTTCGCCCGCCACATGCGCAGGCAGGCGAAGATCGCGCCCGACATGCGCTACAGCGACCTGGCCGTCATGTTCCCGGTGATGTGCATGCGCTCGGACCCGGTCCCGAACCCGCAGCGCCCGCTGCGGACGAAGACCGAGATTCCGGTGCTGGTGACCAACTCGCTGCACGACCCGGCCACGGTCTACCCGTGGGCGACGAGCACCGCCAGGCAGCTCGGCGCCTCGGGCAGGCTGCTGACCTACGAGGGCTGGGGCCACGGCGTCTACGGCACGGGAACCTGCGGCACCGGTGCCATCGACAGGTACCTGATCGACCAGGTCGTCCCGGCGAAGGGCGCCCGCTGCCCGGCCGAGCCGATCCGCGACAGGCCCGCCCTGACCCAGGACAGGCGGCTCACCGGTCCCGGCCCCTATTAGGCCACACTGGACAGGTGAAGGAACGTGCGTGGGTGCCGGAGGGCCCGCTCGACGTGGGGCTGGTCCTGCGGCCGTATCGTCACGGCGCCGGCGACCCGACGTGGCGGCGGAGCCACGACGGCGCCGTCTGGCGCACCTCGCGCACTCCTGACGGTCCTGGAACCCTGTGCGTCCGCGTCCATGACACGACCGTGCTCGCGCGGTCGTGGGGGCCGGGCGCACAGTGGCTGCTCGACACCCTGCCCGCCCTGCTCGGCGCGGCGGACGACCGGTCGGGCTTCACGGTTCACCACCCGCTCGTCGAGGCGGCCGCCCGGGAGTTCCCAGGATTGTGCATCGGCCGCACCGGCCGGGTGATGGAATCCCTGGTGCCCGCCGTACTCGAACAGAAGGTCGTGGGGCAGGAGGCGTTCCGGGCCTGGCGCCTGCTGCTGCGCCAGTACGGTGAGCCCGCGCCGGGCCCGGCGCCTGAGGGCATGCGCGTCGTCCCCGAACCCGAGGTGTGGCGGCGCATCCCCGCCTGGGACTGGCACCGGGCGGGCGCCGAGGCCGTGCGGGCGCGGACCATCGCCACCGCCGCCTGGCACGCCGCCAAGCTGGAGGCGGCGCCGACCAGCGCCGAGGCCGACCGCCTGCTGCGGGCGCTGCCCGGCATCGGGGTCTGGACCTCGGCGGAGGTACGCCAGCGGGCCTTCGGCGACCCGGACGCGCTCAGCGTGGGCGACTTCCACCTGGCCAAACTCGTGGGCTACGCGCTGACGGGGCAGGCGACGGACGACGCCGGGATGCTGCGGCTGCTGGAGCCGTACCGGGGACATCGCCACCGCGCGGCCCTGCTGATCACGCTCACCGGGCTGCGGCCGCCCGCCAGGGGCCCGCGCCTGGCCGCGCGGGACTACCGGGCCTTCTGACGGACCTGGGTGAGAATCGCCGGTCCGGGCGCCGTAATGTGCGGCTATGACTGTGGTCAGCGACAACGCGCTCCGCCGCGCCCTTGCCCGTGCCCGAGACGGAAAGCTCCTCGACGTCGACGAGGCGACCGTGCTGCTGCACGCCCGCGACACCCACCTGGACACCCTGCTCGACCACGCCACCAGAGTGCGCGACGCCGGCCTCGCCGACTCGGGGCGCGGCCGGGCTATCACCTACAGCAAGAACGTGTTCATCCCGTTGACCCGGCTGTGCCGCGACCGCTGCGGGTACTGCACGTTCGCCACGGCCCCGCACAAACTGCCCGCCGCGTTCATGAGCCCGGACGAGGTCCTGGAGATCGCCAGGCAGGGCGCCGCCCAGGGCTGCAAGGAGGCGCTGTTCACCCTGGGCGACCGGCCGGAGGACCGCTGGACGCAGGCTCGCGACTGGCTGGACGCGCACGGCTACGACGACACCGTCTCGTACGTCAGGGCGATGGCGATCCGCGTCCTGGAGGAGACCGGGATGCTGCCGCACCTGAACCCGGGGGCGATGACCTGGCGGGACTTCCAGCGGCTCAAGCCGGTGGCCGGGTCGATGGGCATGATGCTGGAGACCACCTCGGAGCGCCTGTTCACGGAGAAGGGCGCCGCCCACTACGGCTCGCCGGACAAGGATCCGGCCGTGCGGCTGCGGGTGCTGGAGGACGCGGGCCGCTCGAACGTGCCGTTCACGACCGGCCTGCTCATCGGCATCGGCGAGACCATCCGCGACCGGGCCGAGTCGATCTTCGCGATCCGGAAGGTCGCCCGCGAGTACGGCGGCATCCAGGAGGTCATCATCCAGAACTTCCGCGCCAAGCCGGACACGGCGATGCGCGGCATGCCGGACGCCGACCTCCAGGAACTGGCCGCGGTGATCGCGGTCAGCAGGCTGGTGCTCGGGCCGAAGGCCCACATCCAGGCGCCGCCGAACCTCATCGGCGGCGAGTACGAGCTGATGATCAGGGCCGGGATCGACGACTGGGGCGGCGTCTCCCCGGTGACGCCCGACCACGTCAGCCCGGAGAAGCCGTGGCCGCACCTGGACGAGCTCACCGCCCGCACCCGGGCCGCAGGGTTCGAACTGCACGAGCGGCTCACGCTCTACCCCGAGTACGTCCTCGCGGGCGAGCCGTGGCTGGACCCGAGGGTGACCGCCCACATCGGGGCGCTGGCGGACCCGCAGACGGGGCTGGCGCGGGCCGGTGCCGTACTCGCCGGGCGGCCCTGGCAGGAGCCCGACGGCGGGTTCACCTCCTCCGGCCGGACGAACCTGCACACCGAGGTCGACACCGTCGGCAGAACCGGCGACCGCCGCGCGGACTTCGCCGATGTCTACGGCGACTGGGACGCGCTGCGCGAGCGGCTGCCCGCTTCGGTGCCGTCCGTCCCCGGCGACCTGCGGCAGGCGCTGCGCCGGGCCGAGGCGGACCCGGCGGGGCTGACGGACGCCGAGGCGGTCACGCTGCTCGGTGCGAGCGGGCAGGCGCTGGACGAACTGGCCCGCATCGCCGACGACCTGCGCAGGCAGGCGGTCGGCGACGACGTCACGTTCGTGGTCAACAGGAACATCAACTTCACCAACGTCTGCTACACGGGGTGCCGATTCTGCGCGTTCGCGCAGCGCCGTACGGACGCCGACGCCTACACGCTCAGCCTCGACCAGGTCGCCGACCGCGCCGAGGAGGGCTGGGCGGCCGGGGCGACCGAGGTGTGCATGCAGGGCGGCATCCACCCCGACCTGCCGGGCACCGCGTACTTCGACATCGCGCGGGCGGTCAAGGCGCGCACGCCGGGCATGCACGTGCACGCCTTCTCCCCGATGGAGGTCGTGAACGGCGCCAGCCGCACGAACCTGTCCATCGAGGACTGGCTGCACGCCGCCAAGGAGGCCGGGGTCGATTCGCTGCCGGGCACGGCGGCGGAGATCCTGGACGACGACGTGCGCTGGGTGCTGACCAAGGGCAAGCTCCCGGCGCGCGAGTGGATCGAGGTCATCACGACGGCCCACCGCGTCGGCATCCCGACGACCTCCACGATGATGTACGGCCACGTCGACAACCACGCGCACTGGGTCAAGCACATCAAGCTGATCAGGAGCATCCAGGAGGAGACCGGCGGGTTCTCCGAGTTCGTGCTGCTGCCGTTCGTGCACCACAGCTCCCCGATCTACCTGGCCGGGCTGGCCCGGCCGGGGCCCACGGCGGACGAGAACCGCGCGGTGCACGCCCTGGCCAGGATCCTGCTGCACGGCGCGATCTCCAACATCCAGTGTTCGTGGGTCAAGCTGCAGGACGAGTTGTGCCGCAAGGTGCTGGAGGGCGGGGTCAACGACCTCGGCGGCACGCTGATGGAGGAGACGATCAGCCGGATGGCCGGGTCGGAGAACGGCTCGTACAAGACCATCACCGAGATCGGGGAGATGGTCGCGCCGACCGGCCGCCCGCTGCGGCAGCGTACGACGGAGTACGGCCGCCCGGGCGAGGAGCGATTGGCGGCCTCCGCCAAGAGTGACGGCGTCTGCCGCAGCGTGCTCAGGATCGTCTAGTTATAACAAGTTCTACCCAGCCTCGCGGCACCCCTGTGCGGCGCGGGGAGAATCGGCGAGCCTAGGAGGGAGCCGGCCACCCGAAGCAGAGAGGCGGACCCGTGCGCCTGGGGCGACACCGCGCGGCACTCAGCACCGAGCAGCGGCGCAGGCAGGCTCTCGGCCGAGGCGCGCTGGCCGTCCTCGGCGTGCTCGCCCTGCTCGGCGGCGGCCTGTTCGCCGTGCTGGGCGGCGCCGGTGCGCTGTGCGCCGCACGAGAGCCTGTTCTGGTCAGCGTGGCGGCGGCGGTCGACGTGGCGCCCGTGGCGATGCGGGCCGCCGAACGGTTCAACCGGACCCGTACGGCGGCAGCCGGCCGGTGCGTGCTCGTCCAGGTGGGGGAGCAGCCGCCCGCGACCGTGCTCCGTACGCTCATCGGGGAGCGCGCGGGCGTGCTGCGGCAGCGGCCGGACGGCTGGATCGCCGACTCCTCCGCCTGGATCAGGCTGGCCCGCAAGCAGGGCGCGGGCGCGCTGCCCGCCGGGCAGAGCGTGGTGGCGACCTCGCCGCTGGTGTTCGCGACGCGGCGGTCGCTGGCCGAGCGGTTCGCCGTGGGAGCCACCGAGATGAACTGGCGGATGGTCTTCCCCGCGACGGTGCGCGGGCGGTTGCGGCCGACCGACGGCGAACCGGACGTGGTGCGCGTCCCCGACCCGTCGCTGGCGGGGGCGGGCATCGCGACCGTGGCGGCGGCCAGGGACGTGGTGGGCGGCGGCGCGGAGGGGGACAAGGCGCTCACGGCGTTCGTGCGCTGGGCACAGGCGGGTTCGGCGCCCGACTACCGGAGCATGCTGGCCGCCGTGGACGACCGGACGTTCTGGCGGCGGCCGGTGGTGATCGTGCCGGAGCAGTCGGTGCGCGAGCACAACAGGCGGCCGTCGGCCGACCCGGTCGTGGCGCTGCATCCGCGCGAGGGCACGGTCAGCCTCGACTATCCGTACGTGGTGACGGCCACGGACCCGGCGGTGGCGGAGGCGTCGCGGGCCTTCGCGGACTGGCTGCGCGGCGCGGAGGCGCAGCGGCTGGTGCGCGAGGCCGGGTTCCGTCCGGGAGAAGAAGCACAGGCGGATGCCCCGAGGATCCGTCCGACGATCTCGCCGGAGGAGATCGACGCGGCGCTCCAGGCGTGGAGCAGGCTGGCGCCGCCGACGAACATCCTGGTGCTGGCCGACACCTCCAGGCACATGGCGGGGCGGCTCGGCACCGCGCTGGAGGCGGCCAGGATCGGGCTGCGGCTGTTCCCCGACACGACGCACATGGGCATGGGGGAGTTCGCCGAGGGGATCGGCGGTGCGGCGGGCTTCCGTACGCGGGTCGGGCTGGGGCCGATCGCCGAGCCGGAGTCGGGCAGCCTGGTCAGGCGCGCGGTGCTCGACGGGCTCACCGGGACGGTCCGGGCGCACCCGGGGCGCGGCAGCACCCTCCACGACGCGATCCTCTCGGGTTTCCGCAGGGTGAGCGCGGGCTTCCGGGAGGAGATGAACAACACGCTGCTGGTCTTCACGGCCGGGCGGGACGACGGCGGGGGGCTGACGCACGAGCGGCTGCTCGGCCTGCTGCACGAGGAGTGGGATCCCGGCAGGCCGGTGCAGATCGTGATCCTCGCCTTCGGCGACGGGGTGGATCGCGAGGGACTGTCCAGGATCGCGGCCGCCACCAACGGTTCGCTGCACGTGGCGAAGGAGCCGGGCGAGATCATCGACGTCTTCCTCGGCGCCCTGGCCCGCCGGCTGTGCCATCCGACCTGCGGAGGTTGAAAGCGCCTCCTGGACCCAGCCCGTGATGTGGGTCCAGGAGGCGCTGCTCGGGGGGTGTGGCCGCCACCCCGAGTCCCGGACGGGGGGCGGCCACAGCTTCGTTCAGCCGGTCACGCGCGCTGCCACAGCGAGGGCGCGTTCGGCGGCTCCCATCCGGGCAGGGAGGTGTGGGGCTGCGTGCAGCGGTAGCTCGCGCCGCCGTAGGTGACGGTGCTGCCGACGGCGTAGGCGGTGTTGGCCGCCCAGGTGCCGCCGGGGCCCGGGTCGGTCGGCGTCGGGGTGGGCGTCGGGTTGGGGTTGGGGTTGTTCCCGCCGCCGCCGATCTGGACGTCGACGCAGGAGTAGAAGGCCATCGGGGTGTCGGCGATGTTCCAGACGGACAGGACCTTCTGCCGTCCGCTGAAGCCGGACAGGTTCACCGTGTGGGACAGGGACGACGGTGGCTGCTGGTTGTTGCCGGAGAAGACGGCGACCCGCGTGCCGCCGACGTAGTACTCCCAGTTGAGGGTGGCGTGCCGGGCCGTGATGGTCCAGTTGAAGGTGACCGAGTTGCCGACGGAGGCCACCGGCCAGGCTTTGCTCTCGTCGCTGAGAGGCGCCCAGCGGGAGTCGCCGCCGTGGCAGTTGCTCTGGCCCTTGGGTCCTTCGACGCTCTGCGGCTCCCAGATGATGGGGCCGCAGTTCGACACCTTGCCCTGGGCGCAGTTGGCCTGGCGCGACGGCGGGCTGTTGATGTAGCCGTGCGCCATGGCAGGGGAGGCCACGAAGATCGTGGTGCCGATGGCCACGATCAACGCGCTGAGTAAGACGAGCACTCTTCTCATGAAGCGCTCCTTTACCTCATTGGGGGGATACATCAAATATAAAGGAAAGTTTCCTAACGGTAAATGGCCGCTTTACGCCCGTGATCCGGCGCGAGTCAGGTCAGCGCACCACGAGATAGGGTTCGGGATCCTGGGGCCCCTGGTCATCGGGCCGATGCGCGGGGTGGCCGAGCACGACGCAGCCGAGCGGACGCCAGTCCGGAGGCAGGTCCAGTACCGAGGTTTCGGACAGCGGAACCCAGGCCGCGCCCAGCCCTTCGACGGCGAGCTGGATCAGCAGGTTGCCGACCGCCGCTCCTGCCATCGGGGCGGCCAGCTCACCCGTGCCGACCAGGCACGGCACCACCGCGTACGGCGCCCCGGCGGCGATCTTCTCGCGCAGCTCGGGCGACTCCACCAGCACGAACCGGGTCCGCCTCGGCCCCGGGGCCGCCAGCGCCGCGCTGACCGCCTGCCGGACCAGCGCCGGATCGACCGGCTCGCCGGTGAACTCCTCGACCGTGCGGCGGGCGAAGACCACGTCGCGCGAGCCGTACCGGAACAGGTCCTCGTCGGCCGGACGCAGCAGCGGGCGCACCCCCGGGCCGTCCTCGTCGAGCACCAGGTGCCCGAGGCCGCGCACGATCGCCACGGGCACCCCGGCGAGCTTGCCCTTGACCAGTTCGGCGGCTGCGGCGATCTCGTCGACCAGCGCGGTGACGGTGGCGTTGAGCGGGTTGCCGTAGTCGTCCTCGCCACCCCTGAAGTCGTCCAGCGGGCGCACGCCCGCGACGCCGATCGCCACGTCGGTGAGCCCGTTGCGCCAGGGGCGCCCGAAGGTGTCGGAGACGATCACACCCATGCGCGGGCCCAGGTCCCGCCGGATCCTGCGGGCCGTGGCGTCGCTGTCCTCCGGCAGCAGAAGTACGGTCCCCGGCGCCACGTTGGAGTTGTCGACACCCGCCGCCGCCATGACGAACCCGTGACGGGTCTGGGCGATGACCGTGTCTCCCCGCCGCGCGACGATCCGCTCGGTCTCCTCCTCGATCGCCGCCGTGCGGTCGGGGGCCTGGCGCAGCCGGCCCTCCGCCTTGCTGACGATCTTCGAGGTGATCACCACGATGTCGCCGTCGCGCAGGTCGGCGTCCTTGAGAAGGGCGGCCAGATCGTCGCCCGGCCGTACCTCCGGCAGACCCTCGACGGGCAGCACAGTGATCATCTGGAGAGTTCCAGGGCCAGGTCGAGGGCGGCGCGGGCGATCGCGGCCGTCGCGTCGGCGTCGTGCATGAGCAGCGGGCGGGCTCGCACCGCGACCCCGTCGAGCGCCACGCCCTCGTCCTCCGGCGCGACCAGCCAGCCGTCGACCAGGTCGGCGCCGTACAGGCCGAGCACCGCCTGGGCGCTGGTCTCGACGCCGATGGCGGTCAGGCACGCGTCGGCCATGCCCCGCACGGGGGCGCCGCCGATGATGGGGGAGACGCCCACCACGGTCTTGGGCAGCAGCGCCTCACGGATGCCCGGCACCTGGAGGATCGTGCCGATGCTCACCACCGGGTTCGACGGAGGCAGGATCACCGCGTCGGCCTCGGCGATGGCCTCCAGTACGCCGGGGGCCGGCTGGGCGCTGTCGGCGCCGATCAGCGCGATCGACTCGGCGGGGACCGAGGCCCGCAGCCGTACCCACCATTCCTGGAAGTGGATGGCGCGACGGCCCCGCTCGTCCTCGACGACCACGTGGGTCTCGCAGCGGTCGTCGCTCATCGGTAGCAACCGCACGCCCGGCTGCCAGCGGGCGCACAGCGCCTCGGTGATCTGCGAGAGCGGGTATCCGGCCGCGAGCATCTGCGAGCGCACGATGTGGGTGGCGAAGTCGCGGTCGCCGAGGCCGAACCACTGCGGCTCCATGCCGTAGGCGGCCAGTTCCTCCTTGACCGCGTGGGTCTCCTTGTCGCGGCCCCAGCCCTGCGCTTCGTCGATGCCGCCGCCGAGCGTGTACATCACGGTGTCGAGGTCGGGGCAGACTCGCAGGCCGAACAGGGTGATGTCGTCACCGGTGTTGCCGATGACGGTGATCTGGGCGTCGGGGGCGGTGGCGCGCAGTCCGCGCAGGAATCGGGCGCCGCCGATGCCACCGGCGAGGGACACGATGTGCATGGCGGACAGTCTTCCATCTGCGGGAGGGCGCGGATCTCCCCCCTCCCCATAACCGGAAAAATCATCCTTTTTCGGGACATGAGGTGTATGAGGTTCCTGGGAGTCCCGCCACCTTAGTCGGTCATGTGGCAAACTCCACTGCGGACCAAAGGGTCTGTTGGGGGTAGTCGTGAGGAATCTTGATGTTGTCCGGCTGAGAGAGCCGGCTGCGTGGGTCATGGTGGCCGCCGCCGCCATGGCCGCTCTTGTGGGCATCGGCCGGTTCCTGATCGGCTCCGACAGCCGGTACGGCGGCCTCGGCCTCACCGAGCGCGGCGCCGTCTACTTCTCCGACCTCGCCAACCCCATCCTGGCCGCGCTGCTCGTCGGAGCCGTGGTCCTCGTCACGCGGCTGGGCGGCCCGCCGTCCAGGAAGGCCGGGCCGATCGCGATGGCCTCGGCGATCACGCTGGCGGCCATGACGCTGTTCGCCGCGCTGGCGCTGTTCGTCGGGCTGTTCTCCGGCGCCGAGTTCCGCTCCACCGCCGAGTTCCTGCTCACCGGCGTGCCGATGCTCGGGCTGAACGCGGTCGCGCTGCTGTTCCTCATCCCCCAGGTACGGCCCGCGACCCGCACCAGCTACACGACGCCGCCCGGCTTCCAGGCCAGGCAGGGCTCCCCGGGCCAGTCCTTCGGCCAGTCCTTCGGCCAGTCCCACGGCCAGTCCTTCGGCCAGTCTTTCGGCCAGCAGGGGCCCGCCGGTCAGACATTCGGGCAGCAGCCGCCCGGCCAGCAGTTCGGCGCGGAGGCGCCCGGGGCCCCCGGCTTCGGGTTCGCGGAGGCGCCCGCAGGCGCCCAGTTCCAGCAGCCGCCGTACCAGGAGCCGCAGTTCCAGCAGCAGGACGCCGCCTTCCAGGCCCAGCAGACGCAGGTCCAGGAGACGGCCCAGCCTGCGGCGGCCCCGGCTCCCGCCCCTGCGCCGCCCGCACCCGCCGCCGCTCCCACCGACGGGGCACGAGCCGCGCTGCCCGCCGCCCCAGCCGACCAGCCCACGTACGAGTCGCTGGAGCCGCCCTCCTACGTGCCCGCCGCGCCGGAACCCGCCTACGAACAGCCTGCGCAGCCCTCCTACGAACAGCCCGCACAGCCGCCGTATGAGCAGCCGTCGTATGAGCAGCCTGCTCACCAGCCGCCCTACGAGGCCCCCGCGCAGGTCGCCTACCAGCCGTCGGAGACGCTCCCCGAATCCGGCTACCAGCCCGCGCCGTACGTGCCTGCGGACACCAATCCGAGCAGCTACCCGTCCTACCCCACCCCGGACACCGGTTTCACGGAGCCCGCGTTCTCGCCTTCGCAGCAGCAGGAGCACAACCCGTACGCGCCGCCCGCGGACCACAACCCGTACGCGCCGCCCGCCGAGCCCCCCACCTCGCCGGCCGGGCCCGCCTACAACCCGGCGGCGTACGCGCCGCAGCCCGAGCCGCCCAGCCCGTACGCCCCGGGGGGCTTCACCCCGGACGCCTACTCCACGCCGAACGCCTACACCGACGGCCAGTCCGGCGGCGGTTACCAGCCGCCCCCGTCGTACGCTCCGACGGAGACCACCCCCGACGTGCCGTACCCGCAGGCCCAGCCCTATTACGAGCGCCCGCCCGCGTTCGAGCAGCAGGGCCAGCCGTTCACCGGCATGTCGGGCCAGGAGTACGCCCCGCAGTACCAGGAGCCGGACCCGCCCGTGGACCCGCGCTCCCAGCAGCTTCTCGACGCCTACCAGCAGGCCGAGACGTACCAGCACTCGAGTGCGGGAACCACCCCCGACCTGCGGCCGCCCGCCTACGACGACCCCTTCGGTCATCCGCAGCAGGCGCCCCACCAGCCGCCGCCCCACCAGGCACAGGCGCACCAGCCTCAGCAGCCCATGCAGCCGCCGCCCTATCAGCAGTCGCAGTACGCTCAGCCGCAGCCCGGCCCGCAGGCTTACCAGCCGCAGCAGCCGGGCGGATGGCAGGAGCAGCAGGCCGAGTCCACCGTGCGACTCGACCAGTCGGGGCTCCACGGCGACGCGCTGGGCGACCCGCCGAGACAGGGAGACGACCCGATCGACCCGACTGCCATCTACACCCCCAACGAGCCTCGCAGGTAATCGAGCCGCAAAGACCGGCTAGAGAGAAGGTGGGCCACGGGCAGGGGTCAATCCCGCCCTGGTACGGTTCCGACCGCTGACACTGCTTAACACCGCCAGGCCAAGCCCATGGATCATGGTGCGGCCAGGAGCAACATCGCGTGCCGAGAGCACCGGGGCGAGCACTGGTCTTTCCCCGGATAGCGGCATGCCGCTTGACGTCACGTGCGGCACACGCGTGTAATTACCACCATGTTGTTACGCCTTCCTATGGGTGGGTACTAAGGAAGGCGTTCATGGGGGGCTCCATTGCGGGCGGGCGGCAGGGAGGTGTGCAGTGACCGATCTGGTCATCGCACAAGATCAGCTTGACGCTGAAGAACTCGGCTGGCAGGAGCGCGCACTGTGCGCTCAAACGGACCCTGAGGCGTTCTTCCCAGAGAAGGGCGGCTCTACACGTGAGGCGAAGAAGGTGTGCCGATCGTGTGAGGTCCGGGCCGAGTGTCTTGAATATGCGCTGGAACACGACGAACGGTTCGGGATCTGGGGTGGGTTGTCCGAACGCGAACGCAGACGCATCAAGCGTCAGGCCGTTTAGCAGACTGGTCGGAGGCTCCTGCACGCACCCTGACGGGTACGTGCAGGAGCCTTTTGTGCTCTATGTCGGAAATGTTCGGAAATACAGTGATTTACCGGCGGTCGTCGTAGCCCGGGTCCACTTCGTCGGGTGAGCGGCCGAGCAGGGTGGCGACCTGCTCCACGACCGCGTCGTGGACGAGCGCGCCCAGGGTGTCGCGGTCACGGGCGCGCGCCTCCAGCGGGCGGCGGTAGATGACCAGCGCGGCCGGCCGCGTGCCGACCGACGCCATCACCCGGCCGAACGGGATGGACTCGCCGCCGGCCCGGCCCGGCCCGTCGCCCAGTTCGCTGAGCGGCGGCACCTCCTCGACCGCGACGTCGACCGCGGCGAGTTGCTTGCCCCAGCGCGGCTTGAGCCGCTCGATCGCGTCGAGCACCAGATCGTCGAAACGTTCGCCACGGGATTTCGCGATGGGGACATAGGAGGGCGCCAGCGGCCCCCGAAGTCCGCGACCATGCCGGTCGCGCCGCCGAGGATTCACCGTCCCAGTCTACGATCGGCGCCCCGGATCGCCACGGCGGGCTTGAGGGAGCCCCGCCCTGGCGCTCCCGGATTGCCGAGGCGGGCTTGAGGGGGCCCCGCCCTGGGTAGACAGGCCCTCGGGTTCGCGAGCCCTGCCGAGCGCTGTCGCGTAACGGAGAACAACAAATCCCTGAGTCGTACCGACCGCAACACCCCGCAGAAAACAGGGAGAGAGCATGGTCGCATTAGGACAGGTGGGTGGAAAGGATGCGACAGGTGTCCGAATTGTGGCGACACGCTCGTTAAGAGCGCTCAGATAGTGGCGCCTCGGTCTCTTTGGGGATACGGTCCCTCCGTGAGCCCCGTCCGCCGCTGTTCCCGCACCGCTTGCAGCCAGCCTGCCGTTTTCACGCTCACGTACGTATACGCCGACTCGACCGCTGTACTCGGCCCGCTGGCGACGTACGCCGAGCCGCACTGCTATGACCTGTGCGCCGAGCACGCCGAACGGCTCACCGCCCCCCGAGGCTGGGAGGTGGTACGCCTGCCCACCGACGGCACGTCCCCCAGCTCGGACGACCTCGAAGCCCTCGCCAACGCCGTCCGCGAGGCGGCCAGACCCTCGCCCACAGGCGGCACCGAACCCGTCGGCCAAGGGGTCGAGGTCGGCAGACGCGGGCACCTGCGGGTTCTTCGCTCAGCCCAGCAGCAACGCGGGGACCGGTAGGCTCGTCCCGAAACGACTTTCCTAGGGGCGGAGCAAGGAGTGGGCGACCTCGCCAAGATCTTCAAGGCCTACGACGTACGCGGCGTGGTGCCCGACGAACTGGACGAGCCGATCGCCGAGGCCGTGGGGGCGGCCTTCGTCGAGGTGACCGGCGCCAAGGCGCTGGTCGTGGCCAGGGACATGCGCCTTTCCGGGCGCTCGCTCACGGCCGCCTTCGTCAGGGGGGCCACCGCGCGCGGCGCCGACGTCCTCGACGCCGGACTCGGCTCCACCGACCTGCTCTACTACGCCAGCGGCAGCCTCGACCTGCCCGGCGTCATGTTCACCGCCAGCCACAACCCCGCCCGCGACAACGGCCTGAAGATGTGCCGCGCGGGCGCCGTGCCCGTGGGCGGCGACACCGGGCTGACCGACGTCCGCGACCTCGCGGCCGGGTTCCTCGCGAGCGGCGTGCCCGAGGGGCCGGTGCGCGGCACCGTCACCGAGAAGGACCTGCTGCGCGGCTACGCCGACCACCTGCGCGCCCTGGTCGACCTCAGCGCTATCCGGCCGCTGCGGGTCGTCGTCGACGCGGGCAACGCGATGGGCGGCCACACCGTCCCCGCCGTCTTCGACGGGCTGCCGCTGCACCTCACACCGCTCTACTTCGAGCTCGACGGCACCTTCCCCAACCACGAGGCCAACCCGCTCGAACCGGCCAACCTGCGCGACCTGCAGCAGGCCGTCCTCGACACCGGCGCCGACCTCGGCCTGGCCTTCGACGGCGACGCCGACCGCTGCTGGGTGATCGACGAGCGCGGCCGGTCGGTCTCGCCGTCGGCGATCACCGCCCTGGTGGCCGCCCGTGAGCTGGCCAAACACCCCGGCGCGACGGTCATCCACAACCTGATCACCTCACACGGGGTGCCGGAGATCGTCCGCGAGCACGGCGGCGTGCCCGTGCGCACCCGGGTCGGCCACTCGTTCATCAAGGCGGAGATGGCCCGCACCGGCGCCGTCTTCGGCGGCGAGCACTCCGCCCACTACTACTTCCGCGACTTCTGGTTCGCCGACTCCGGCATGCTGGCGGCGCTGCACGTCCTCGCCGCGCTCGGCGAGCAGGACGGTCCGCTGTCGCGGGTGGTGGCCGGATTCTCCCGCTACCACGCCTCCGGCGAGATCAACAGCACCGTGGCCGACCAGGCCGGGGCGCTGGCCTCGGTCCGCGCGGCCTTCGCCGGCCGGGGCGGGTTCGACGAGCTCGACGGGCTCACCGTGACCGGATCCGGCTGGTGGTTCAATCTGCGTGCGTCCAACACCGAACCCCTCCTCCGGCTCAACGCCGAGGCGGCTGACGAGAGCAAGATGACGGCGATCAGGGACGAGGTCCTCGCCGTCGTAAGGAGCGACAAGTGAAGATCGACGACTGGCTGCTCGACATCCTGGCCTGCCCCGCGTGCAAGTCGCCGCTGCGGGCCGAGCACGACACCGACGAACTCGCCTGCACCGGCTGCGGCCGCGTCTACCCGGTCCGCGACGACATCCCGGTCCTGCTGGTCGACGAGGCGCGCACCCCCTGACCGACACCACGACAAGCTGAGAGGCCGCCAGGATGCAGGGCTCGACCCAGGGCTTCGTGCCCGAGCGGCTCGACGACCGCGACCAGCTGACCTCCGGCGACCCCGGCGGCATGCTGCGCGCGGTCGCCGGCTCCGCCGCCCAGGTCCGCACCGGCCACCGCGCCGCCGTCGAGGCGGGCATCGAGCGGTTGCGCGGCCGCCCGCGCGCCGTCGTGGTCACCGGGGTCGGCGCCTCCGCGCTCGCCGGCGACCTCATGGCCGCCGTCGTCGGCAACGGCGCCCCGCTGCCGATCGTGACCGTCCGCTCCTACCGGCTGCCCGGCTGGGTCGGCGCGAACGACCTGGTCATCGCGGTCTCCAGCTCGGGCAACACCGAAGAGACGCTGGCGGCGGCCACCGAGGCCGTCCGTCGCGGCTCCGAGCTCCTCGTCGTGTGCGCCCCCGGCTCGCCGCTGGAGGCGGTCGCCCGGCAAGCCGGCGCGCTGTTCGTGCCGGTGGCCGCGAGCGGGCAACCCCGGGCCAACCTGTGGCTGCTGGCCATGCCGCTGATCGCCGCCGCCGACGCGCTCGGGCTGACCCGGACCGACACCGAACTGGTCGAGAACGTGGCCAGAGTGCTCGAAGACCTGGCCCACCGATGCCGTCCGGCCAGCGAGTCGTTCATCAACCCCGGTAAGAGCCTCGCGATGGAGCTGGCGGAGACCGTACCGATGGTCTGGGGGTCCTCCGAGCTGACGGCGGTCGCCGCGCGCCGGCTCGCCGACCAGCTCGCGGAGAACGCCAAGTACCCCGCCCTGTACGGCGAGCTGCCCGAGGTCAACCACAACCAGCTCGTCGCCCTCGACGGCCCGCTGGCCGAGCGCGACATCTTCGCCGACACCGCCGGCCGTACCCTGCGGCTGGTGGTCATGCGCGACGTCGACGAGCATCCGCAGGTGACCCGCCGCCGCGAGGCGTCGGTCCGGATGGCGGGCGAGCGCGACGTGCCCGTGACCGAGCTCGCGCCCGAAGGCGTGCACCCGCTCGAACGAGTGGCCTCGCTCGTGGCCCTCGGCGACTTCGCCAGCGCCTATCTCGCGCTCGGCTACGGCATCGATCCGACTCCGGTCCGTGCGATCACCGAGCTGAAGTCACGCCTGTCCCACTAATATCCGTCCTGGGTAGCTGAGCCAGCACAGAGCGGAGACTCACGTGAGTGCCAGTGGCGGAACCAAGGCGATCGTGGCGGCCCTGGCCGCCAACCTGGCCATCGCGGTGGCCAAGTTCGTCGCCTTCCTGTTCACCTCGTCCTCCTCGATGCTGGCCGAGTCCATCCACTCGGTGGCCGACTCGGGCAACCAGGCGCTGCTGCTGATCGGCGGCAAGCGGGCCCGGCGCGAACGCACCAGGGAGCATCCCTTCGGCTACGGCCGTGAGCGCTACTTCTACGCCTTCGTGGTCGCGGTCGTGCTGTTCACGATCGGCTCGGCCTTCTCCATCTACGAGGGCATCCACAAGCTGGGCTCGCACGAGCCGCTCGGCAACCTCGGCTGGGCGATCGGCGTCCTGATCTTCGCGATCGTCGCCGAGTCGTTCTCCTTCCGCACCGCGATCAAGGAGTCCAACGCGGTGCGCGGCGGCCAGGGCTGGGTGGCCTTCATCCGCCGCTCCAAGGCGCCCGAGCTGCCCGTCATCGTGCTGGAGGACCTCGGCGCGCTGCTCGGCCTGCTCTTCGCGCTGTTCGGCGTCAGCATGGCCGCGATCACCGGCGACCCCGTCTGGGACGCCGTCGGCACCCTGATGATCGGCACCCTGCTCGGCGTCATCGCGATCGTCCTCGCCATCGAGACCAAATCGCTGCTGCTCGGCGAGAGCGCCGTGCCCGAGGACGAGGCGCGCATCCGCGCCGCGCTGGAAGGCGCGCCCGGCGTCAGCCGCGTCATCCACATGCGCACGTTGCACCTCGGGCCGGAGGAACTTCTGGTCGCCGCGAAGATCGCGGTCGAGCACGACGACACCGCCGCTCAGGTGGCCGACGCGATCAACACCGCCGAGCAGGCGATCCGCGACGCCGTACCGATCGCGAGGGTCATCTACCTGGAACCGGACCTGTACCGGTCGGCCTGAGGATCAGTCCAGGGGGAGCCCGGCCCGCACCAGGAAGCCGCCGCCCGCGACCGGTTCGGCGGCGAACCAGCCGCCGAGGCCCACGGCGCGCTCGCGCATGCCGATCAGGCCGTGGCCGCCACTGCCGATCTCGGCCGCAGGGCCGTCGTTGGCCACCCGGATGACCAGCAGGTTCGGACGGTGGGCCAGCTCGATCGAGACCCGGGAGCCGGGCGCGTGCCGCGCGGCGTTGGCCAGGCACTCCTGGAGTATGCGGTAGGCGGAGACGTCCACCGCCTGGGGCAGGTCGGCGGGCTCGCCGACGACGTCCAGGTCGACCTCGCCGTCGTGCTGCCCGATGAGCGAGTCGAGCCGCGCCAGCCCCGGTTGTGGCGCGGTCTCCGGCCCGGTCGGGATGTCGGCGCGCAGCACGCCCAGCAGACGGCGCATCTCGGCCAGCGTGGTCCGCGCGGAGTGCGCGATCTCGGCGAACTCCGCCTTCGTCTCCTCGCTCAACCCCTGCAGCGTGTACGGCGCCGCCTCTGCCTGGACGGCGACCATGGAGATCGAGTGGGCCACCACGTCGTGCATCTCCCGCGCGATCCGGGCCCGCTCGGCCAGCACGGCCTGCTCACGCTGGGCCTCGATCAGTTGGTCGACGCCCTCCTGCTCGACCTCGCGGACCTTGCTGCGACTGCGCCCCAGATCGGTCACCAGCGCGGCGCCGACGGCGAGAGCGGCCAGGAACAGTGCGTTCGCCGGGTCGTCGCTCATGAGGAGCACCCCGGCCAGGACGAACGTGATCGCGATCACAGTGGTCAGCGCCCAGGCGAGCGTCCGGGACAGGAGCCCGAGCAGGGTGTACAGGGACAGAACGGCCGAGACGAGCACCGCGAGCACCACGCTGCCGCTGATGGAATACAACGGGAGCTGGCGCATGAACAGGAGAGCGCCCAGGCCGAGCCCGCCGAGCAGCGTCATGCCGAGCATGATCACCGGTCGCTGCCGTCTGATGGCCTGGGGGATCGTGGCCAGCAGGCCGAGCGCCAGGACGGACGGGTAGTCGGTGCCGAAGACGACCATCAACGCCAGCACGCCCGCGATCACGTAGTCGAGGGCAGGGGTGGACAGCCACTTCCGCACGGTGGCGGGTTCCACAGTCAGAGTTTGTGCGGGTTGCATGGCAGAGATTGTGCAACCCGCACGGGTCACGACGCGTCACTCGTAAGAGCGACATCGGGTCACTCGTGGCCGGTGATGCAGGAGGTGCCCCGGGTGGTGTGGTCGAACAGGCAGCGCCGGTCCTTGCCCAGCACCACGACCTTCTTCACGGTGCGGAACTGGCGGAGCGTCTGTTCGATGGTGTTCAGCATGCGGGCGTCGCCGCCCACGCCGTTCCCCCATACGGTGCGGCAGAAGCGCAGCGTCGCCGTACCGTTGACGACCTTGAGCTGGAAGTCGGCGCCGCAGTCCGATCGGCCGCGGATCTGCTTGCCCAGCTCGGAGTGGAGTCCTCTGCGGCGTTCCGCCTCGGTGGGCCCCTTGATCAGTTGCTCGACGGCGAAGCGGGCGACGCCTGCGTGCGGTGCCGTTCTCGTGACGGCGGCGACTTTGCCCGGGAGGCCGTAGTCGGTGGAGAAGTACACCTTCACGGTGTTCGCCTGGATCGGGGTGACAGCCAGGACTGTGGCCATCAGCAGCTCTTTCATACCCCTTGTGACGTCGCGGAACGCCGCTTGGTTTGAACGAGGACCCGTTGGCGAGCATCAGGTGGCGGCAAGGTGAGGTCGGTGCCGAGCAGGCTGGCCACTGTGTACAGCTGCCAGGCGACCCCCGGCTTGACCAGGCGGCCGCCGTCGAACAGCGCGGGCACCCGGTCCAGGTCGACGATCCGGCCGAGCGCGGCGGAGGAGACGATCGTCTCCTCCAGCTCCTTGGCGATCTCGATGCCGGGTTCCGCGCGCCAGTTCCACGGCTTGGCGGGCGCCTCGGCCGCCTCCGCGCCGCGCGCCCTGCGCCGCAGGCGCGCCCACGCGCTCTCCGCCCGGAACCGCCAGGTCCCGCCCTCCAGCGGCACCTTGGCGGCGGCGGGCGCGAAGCTCTTGACGAGCCGGTGGACCAGCCGCTCCGACCTGCGGAAGGCGGGGTCGAGGGCGAGCGCGGCGGCGACCACGCGGTTGTCGAGGAACGGCTGCACCGGGGTGCCGCGCCGCAGCATGGCCGTCCGCGCGGCCGCGTGCCAGCGGCCGACGCGGAAGCGTACATAGAGGTGGTCGGGCACGTCGAGGCCGTCGGAGGTCCAGGCGAGCTGTTCGGCGTGCGCGTTGGCCTCGGCGGTGAACAGCGCGCGCTGGGCGAGGAACAGCGTCTGCGTCCGATGGCGTACGGCTTGCGGGGTGGTCTCCCGCATGCCGGACAGGAAGCCGCCGCGCAGGATCTCGCCGTTGTGCCCGCCCAGCCTCGGCACGGTGCTGTACGGCGCGTCCCCGGTGATGTTCTCGTAGGCCGACAGCATGCCCTCGCAGACCCGCAGCACGGTGTGCACGCGGTCGGCGGGATGCACGACCGACAACTCGTTGTCCGGCGTGAGCGGCGGCGGGGTGACCTGGTGCTCGACGCCGAGCGCGGCGGCCACCCGGCGGGCGACGATCACGTCGGGATCGTCGTCGAAGCCCGAGGTGAAGGCCCGGTACGGGATCCCGGCGCCGGTCAGCAGGGCGGCGATCAGGCGGCTGTCCCTGCCGCCGGTGAGCGTCACGCGGACCTCGTCCGAACTGTGGAGCAGCGGTTCGACGGCCCTGACCAGGTGGTCGGCGACCTCGCCGCCGCCTCGGCCGGTGCCTTTGGGCAGCGGTTCGGTGGTGACGGTGAGCCGGTCGCGGGCGACCAGGCGGGAGGCCGGAGGCAGTGCCCTGACCCCGGCGAAAGGGGTCTCCTCCGACAGGAAGTAGCCCTGGCGGGCGACGGACTGCAGGGCGAGGACGTCGTACTCGACCTCGCCGTAGGCCGCGAGGCGGACGAGCAGGGCGCGGTTGCCGACCACGACGAGGTCGCCGGTCCGCGCGTAGTAGACGGGGTCGGCGGCGGCGATCGAGGTGGCGGCGCCGATGCCGTCGGCGTCCGCCTGGAAGAGCGCGAAGCATCCCGGCCGGGCGGCCACGGCCCCGTCGAGGTGGGCGGGCTCGCCCGGGTGGTGTCCCGCGACGGCGGTGGCGCCGGCCGGTGTGGTGCTGAGGGTCCAGTCCGGTTCGTTCGTCCAGGCCAGCAGGTGGACGCCGCCGTGCGGGGCCTGCCATGAGGAGCTGTTGACGCGCTGGGCCTGGACGGGGAAGGCGCTGGTGAGGTGTTTCTCGGCCCTGAGGACCGCCTGCTGGGCCGCGTCGCGGTGAGGTGGCCGCGCGTATACGGCCAGAAATATTCGCATTTAGCCCCCGTTAGCGTCATTTATCCGCTTTGTTAGCGATCGCTCACATCGGGATTTGATGCAGTGCTCCGATCCGAAGTTCGGAGCAACCTCAGCGCCTTCTCCTTCTCGAAGTCCAGTGCCCGGCGCGGCGCCTGGAGGCGTCCGATGCGGATGCCCAGCTCACGCACGGCCTGCGCCGCCGCAGGCTCGCTCAGCACCCGCAGCGCGAAGGCCAGTTCGGCGGGGGAGACGTCGAAGCGCTTCTCCAGTTCCACCCCCTGGGCGACCGCCGCCAGTTCCTCCTCGCCGAAACGCCGGTGCGCACCCTGCTCGCGCACGGGCGGGAGCAGGCCGAGCGCCTCCCGGTACCGGAGCATCCTGGGGGACATTCCCAGCCGCCTGGCAGCCTCAGTAATCCGCATTCTTACATTCTTACGTGAAGTTCCGCCTCCTGAAGGTGCGACCTTGGTCAGCGGGTGCCTAAACTCGACGGCGACAACGTCGTGACACGAGGGGAACCCCTGATGGACTTCAAGGTCGCCGACCTTTCGCTCGCCGAGTTCGGCCGCAAGGAGATCCGGCTCGCCGAGCACGAGATGCCCGGGCTCATGGCGGTCCGCAAGGAGTACGCGGCCTCCCAGCCCCTGCGCGGCGCCAAGATCATGGGCTCGCTGCACATGACCATCCAGACCGCGGTCCTCATCGAGACGCTCGTCGCGCTCGGCGCCGAGGTCCGCTGGGTCAGCTGCAACATCTTCTCCACCCAGGACCACGCCGCCGCGGCGGTCGTCGTCGGCCCCGACGGCACCGTCGAGGACCCCAAGGGCGTACCGGTCTTCGCCTGGAAGGGCGAGACCCTGGAGGAGTACTGGTGGTGCACCGACCAGGCCCTGGCCTGGCCCGGCGGCGACGGCCCCAACATGATCCTCGACGACGGCGGCGACGCCACGCTGCTGGTCCACCGGGGTGCCGAGTACGAGAAGGCCGGTGCCGTGCCGTCGGCCACCGCGGACGACCCCGAAGAGTGGCACGTCATCATCGACCTGCTCAAGCGCACCGTCGGCGACGAGAAGCGGTGGACGAAGACCGCCGAGCGCATCAAGGGCGTCACCGAGGAGACCACGACCGGCGTCCACCGCCTCTACGAGATGTTCAAGAACGGCCAGCTGCTGTTCCCGGCCATCAACGTCAACGACTCGGTCACCAAGTCCAAGTTCGACAACAAGTACGGCTGCCGCCACTCCGTGATCGACGGCCTCAACCGCGCCACCGACGTGCTCATCGGCGGCAAGGTGGCCGTGGTCTGCGGATACGGCGACGTCGGCAAGGGCTGCGCCGAGGCCCTCAAGGGCCAGGGCGCCCGCGTCATCGTCACCGAGATCGACCCGATCTGCGCACTCCAGGCGGCCATGGACGGCTTCCAGGTCACGACGCTGGAGGAGGTCGTCGGCATCGCCGACATCTTCGTGACCACGACCGGCAACTTCGACATCATCCGCGCCGACCACATGGCGCAGATGAAGCACCAGGCGATCGTCTCCAACATCGGCCACTTCGACAACGAGATCGACATGGCCGGGCTGGCGCGGACCCCGGGGATCGTCAGGAACCAGATCAAGCCGCAGGTGGACGAGTGGGTCTTCCCCGACGGCCACTCGATCCTGGTGCTGGCGGAGGGCCGCCTGATGAACCTGGGCTGCGCGACCGGCCACCCGTCGTTCGTGATGTCGAACTCCTTCACCAACCAGGTGATCGCGCAGATCGAGCTGTTCACGAAGACCGAGGAGTACCCGGTCGGCGTGTACGTGCTGCCGAAGCACCTGGACGAGAAGGTGGCCCGCCTGCACCTGTCCTCGCTGGGGGTGAAGCTCACCCAGCTCACGAAGGAGCAGGCGGAGTACATCGGCGTGGACGTCGAGGGACCGTACAAGCCGGAGCACTACCGGTACTGACGCCTCCTGCGGAGGCTTGAGAACCGCCATCGGCTGTCACGGCCAGGCCCGGTCGGCGCCACCCGCCGACCGGGCCGCCGTCTTTCGTCCACGCCACTCCGGCGGTTCCCCTGCCACGCCGTGACGACGCACTGCCAGCCATCGATCGGAGAAAATCGTCCTTATGGAACTGGGGGAGCGGCGGATCAGCTGGGCCGCGCGGAGCATGCCGGTGCTGACCGCCATCGGCGAGAGGTTCGCCGCCGAGCGGCCGCTCGACGGGCTGCGGATCTCCGCCTGCCTGCACGTCACCGCCGAGACCGCGGTGCTCATGGGGGCGCTGAGGGCGGGCGGGGCCACGATCGCGCTGGCGGCCTCCAACCCGCTGTCCACCCAGGACGACGTCGCCGAGGCGCTGCGCGGTTACGGCATCGACGTCCACGCGCGGGCGGGGGTGGACCGGGCGACCTACTACCGGCACATCCACCAGGCGCTCGACCTCGGCCCGGACCTGGTCCTCGACGACGGCTGCGACCTGGTGAACATCCTGCACACCGAGCGCGTCGACCTGCTCGACGGGGTCACCGGCGGCTGCGAGGAGACCACCACGGGGATCATCCGGCTACGGCAGATGACGGCGGAGGGGGCGCTGCGCTTCCCCGTCGTCGCCGTCAACGACACCCTGACCAAGCGGATGTTCGACAACAGGTACGGCACCGGGCAGTCCACCCTCGACGGCGTCATGCGGGCCACGAACCTCATGCTGGCGGGGCGGACCGTCGTCGTCGCCGGATTCGGCTTCTGCGGGCGCGGGGTGGCCGAGCGGGCCAAGGGGCTCGGGGCGCGGGTCGTCGTCACCGAGATCGACCCGGTCAAGGCGCTGGATGCCACCCTTCAGGGCTACGAGGTCCGGCCGATGGCCGAGGCCGCAGTCCTGGGCGACCTGTTCATCACCGTCACGGGCAACCGCGACGTGATCACGGGGGAGCATCTCGTGCTGATGCGCGACGGCGCCGTCCTCGCCAACGCCGGGCACTTCGACGTGGAGATCGACGTCAGGGCGCTCGGGGAACTGGCCGTCGAGGTCCACACCGGGGTACGGCCCAACACCGACGAGTACGTCCTGGCCGACGGGCGCCGAATCCTGCTGCTGGCCGAGGGGCGGCTGGTCAACCTGACGGCCGCCGAGGGGCATCCGGCGGCGGTGATGGACATGTCGTTCTCCGCGCAGGCGCTGGCCGTGGCGTGGCTGGCGCGCGAGCGGGCGGGGCTGGCGCCGGGGGTCTACGACGTACCGGAGGGGATCGACGCCGAGGTGGCGCGGCTCAAGCTGGCGGCCACCGGGATCGCCATCGACTACCTGACCCCGGAGCAGGAGTCCTATCTGCACTCGTGGCGGGTCGGCTCCTGAGCCGCCCGGCGCAGCGCGTACCAGAAGGCGGCCAGCGCGCCGCAGGCGAGCGCGGCGAGGAGCGGCAGGTGCCAGATCGGCCGGATCTCCTCCGCGACCCTGGCGGACATGGTGATCGGCCCCAGTGGTGCCGCGATCGCGGAGGTCGCGAGCAGCAGCACATGTGACGGGGCGGCGATCCCGGTGAGAACGTGCAGGAGAGCGTGGCCGCGCCGGGCGGCCACGCCCATGGCGGTCATCAGCGCGCTCAGGACCACCATGGCCACGGCGGCGACCGTGAGCAGTCGCCATGCGTCGCCCACCACCTCCCCGGGCGAGCCTCCGAAGTGGAGCTCCGAGTCTGTCGCGGGACGCGTGGTGACCGAGGTGAACCAGATGCCGAACGCGCACACCACGAGATAGGCGGCGTACCAGGCCGGTTGCCCGAACAGCAAGCGGGCGGCGCGGGGCGCGGGCGCGGTCGTCCGGCCCTTGGCCAGGCGGAGTACGCCGCAGACGTGCGTGAGCGCCGCCGCCGCCAGGATCACGGTGAGTGTGGGAGGGCTCCAGTCGAGCGGTATGGGGGCGACATAGTGGCCGGTGAAGGCGTCGTACTCCATATCCGCCAGGGAGGGTGCCGGGTTGACGCTGCCCGCGATCCAAAGGCCGGCCAGGTAGGGAGTGGTCAGCAGGCCCGCCGTGAGCAGGACCCGGCCGGTGGGCCGGGCCGAGGCCAGGTGCCGGAAGGCGGCCGTGGCCAGGGTGAAGAACAGACAGGCGAACGTGACCGGCTCCACCACGCTCTCCGTGACGACCCTGACGGCGTCGCCCCCGACCTGGACGGCGGTGGGCCACGCCTGGGCGTAGGAGACCAGGTAGACGGCGACGGTGGCGGCGCCGAAGAACGGAGTGAGACTGAGTAACGGGATTCCGGCCATCAGGCCATGATCGTCAAGGGTGCGTCGGGTCGTCGTAAGAGCGTTCTCAGGCGAGTTCCTTCTGCATCTGCTGCATGCGGCGGATCTCGGCCGTCTGGGTGATCGACACATCGCCCGCCAGTTCCTCGATGCGCACGTGGGAGCCGTTTCGCAGTACGGTCTCCGCCATCTTGATCGCGCCCATGTGGTGCTTGATCATCAGCTGCAGGAAGAGCCGGTCGAAGGCGGGCCCGGTGGCGGACTTCAGCGACCCCAGTTCCTCGGGCGTCGCCATGCCCGCCATGCCCTCGTGGGCGGCATGGTGCTCGGGGACCTTCTGGCCCAGCTCCTTGAGCCAGGTGGTCATGTACTGGATCTCGGGGCCCTGGGCGGCCTTGATGCGGGCGGCCAGGCCCTTGAGCTTCTCGGCGGCGGCCCGGGTCGGCGCCAGCGCGGACATGTCGATCGCCTGCCGGTGGTGCACGATCATGTCCTGCATGAACTTCACGTCCGCCGCGTTCGCGGTCGGCGTGGGCGCGGCGGTGGCCGCCTCCGACGGCGAGAGGGTCCGCGCGACCTCTCCCGGACGGCCAGGCGCGAGCACGGGGGCGGTGGAGTCCGCCTGCGGCGGCAGGGACTCCTTCGCGCTGCTGCATCCGGCGAGAACGACGAGCGTGCCCATGACGATGCTGAGCGCGGCGCGCAACTGGCCTCCTTGACTGACCCGGGGTCGTGAGAGCGCACTCTAGACGAGCCGGGCGAGTCTTGGAAAGACGGCAGACCGCCAGATTATTTGACAGATTACCCGCTTGGTTACAGTGGGTACTTCATACGAAGATTTGGACATTTATGCCCCCTTTATAGGAGGACTAGTGTTAACCCCCCGAAAGATCATCGTGTTGGCAGGCGCGGCGGTGGCGCTCATCGCCGGGTCACTGCCCGCGCAGGCGGCCACGAGCATCCCCGCGCCCGGTGAGATCGTGAAGAGCGACAACGTGCGGCACGTCCTCAACGTGCCCAAGCCCGCCGCGCTGACCGACATCAACACCGACATCGCCTTCCAGGGCGACTACGCCTATGTCGGCAACTACTCGGGCTTCTCCATCTACGACATCCGGCGCCCGTCGCGGACCAAGCTGGTCAGCAGCGTGGTGTGTCCCGGTGGCCAGATGGACGTCTCGGTGCACGGCAACCTGCTGTTCGCGGCCGTCGACTCCTCCCGCAACAACGACTCGTGCAACAGCACGAGCCAGAGCGCGGCGATCAAGGAGTCGTGGGAAGGCGTCCGCATCTTCGACATCAGCGACAAGTCCAACCCGAAGTACGTCAAGGCCATCGAGACGAACTGCGGGTCGCACACCCTGACGCTGGTGCCCGGCAAGGGACGTGACCGTAACCGCAACATCTACGTCTACGTCTCCTCGTACGGCCCGCGCGCGACCTTCCCCGACTGCGCGCCGCCGCACGACAAGATCTCCATCATCAAGACGCCGCTCCGCGACCCGGCCGCCTCCGCGATCGTCGCGACCCCGGTGCTCTTCCCCGACGGCGGCAACCCCGGCAACGGGCTGCCCTACCCCGACGGGAAGTCCGCCACCAGCGGCTGCCACGACATCACCGTGTACGCGGAGAAGGACATCGCCGCCGGTGCCTGCATGGGTGAAGGCGTCATGCTGGACATCTCCGATCGGGTCAACCCGAAGGTGACGGAGACCGTACGGGATGATGTGAACTTCGCGTTCTGGCACTCCGCCACGTTCAACAACGCCGGCACCAAGGTCGTCTTCACCGACGAGCTCGGTGGCGGCGGCGCGCCCACCTGCAACGCCGCGATCGGGCCGAACAGGGGCGCCAACGCGAACTACGACCTCGCGAACGGCAAGCTGACGTTCAAGAGCTACTACAAGATCGACAGGCACCAGGCCGACTCCGAGAACTGCGTCGCGCACAACGGCTCGCTGATCCCGGTCAAGGGCAAGGACATCATGGTCCAGGCCTGGTACCAGGGCGGCGTCTCCGTGGTGGACTTCACCGACACGGCGCGTCCCGAGCAGATCGCCTTCTTCGAGCGCGGGCCCGACAACACCGCCCCGGCGCTCAACGGAGGCTTCTGGTCGGCGTACTACTACAACGGCTACATCTACGCCTCCGACTTCAACCTGGGCCTGGACGTGCTCCAGCTCAACGACCCGCGGACGAACAAGGCCAAGCACGTCAAGTTCGACGTGTTCAACCCGCAGACCCAGACGTCGTACGCCGAGCACGGGCACGACGATGACGATGACGATGACGACGACTGAGTGAACCCCCACTCACCCGTCTGACCCGACGGCGGCGCAGGGAACCCCTGCGCCGCCGTCGGCGTTTCGCCCTCGGCGCGGGCGGGGTGTCGGGAGGAGTGCGGTGAAAACCCGGATACGCGACGCACCGGCACAGTACGCTTACGGAGCGTTGTCAGGTAGGGGGTCTCAAACCTCCCGGAACCGTGGGTGGCGGTTCCGGGAGGTTCTCCTGTCTGCGGGTGTAGCCGTAGCCGGGCGTCGGGATCTGGCCGTAGCCTGACGGCGTGGACTGCCGGCGCGCCAGCCGTGCCAGTTCCCTGCGCCGCCGTTCCGCCAGCACCGCGCTCACATAGGCATGCGGCGGCACCCCGTACGGCGCCGCAGGCGACACGTACGCCGCGACCTGCGCGGCGATCCGTCCCCCCATCTCGTGCTGTACGTGCGGCGCCAGGTCGTGCCACCGGGTGAGGTACTGCCTGGCGGCATCGGCGACCTCGTTCGGCAACTGCGACAGCTCCAGCCCCGCCGCCCACATCTCCAGCTGCGGTGGCATGCCGACCGGCTCCGCCTGGCCGCGCGGCCCCCGCTCCGAGATCACGATGGTCCCCGCGAAGATGTCGCCGAGCCGCTTGCCCCGCTGGGAGATCAGCGAGGTGATCAGCGCGGGCGCCCCCATGAACAGCCAGAATTCCATGAACCCGGCCAGCCCTCGCATCAGCGCCTGCCGGAAGCGCTCCGGCCCGCCGTCGTCGGCCACCACCCGCAGGCCCATGGCCAGCTTGCCGAGGCTGCGCCCCCGCGTCACGCTCTCGAAGATCACCGGATACCCGACGGTCACGAGCACGATCATCAGCAGGTTGACCGCGGCCCACAGCGCCATGTCGCTGATCTCGGCGAACGCGCCGATCAGCAGCGATATCCCGATCATCAGCGTCAGTTGCGCCAGCATGTCGATGATCAGGGCGGCGCCGCGCGAGGGCGTCTGCGCCACGCGTACTTCGACGACGACCGCGTCGCCCGTCACAACCTCGGACATACCGGGAGCCTAGTCGGTGACAATGGTCAGGTGGATATCGACGCGTTCATCGCCGCCCATCGTCCGGCGTGGGACCGCCTGGAGCATCTCATCGCCCGGCGCCGCACCCTGACCGGGGCGGAGATCGACGAACTCGTCGAGCTCTACCAGCGGGTTTCCACGCACCTGTCCATCGTGCGCTCGGCGTCCACGGACGGGATCCTGGTCGGCAGGCTGTCGGCGCTGGTGGCGCGGGCCCGTTCGGCGGTGACGGGCGCGCACGTGCCCGCCTGGCGGGAACTGGCGCGCTTCTTCACGGTGTCCTTCCCGGTGGTCGCCTACCGGGCGCGCTGGTGGTGGCTGGGGACGACGGTGGCGTTCGTGGCGCTTGCGTGGATCATGGGCGCCTGGGTGGCGGGCAGTCCGGAGGTCCAGAACGCGGTGGCCAGCCCCGAAGAGATCACCCAGCTCGTCGAGCACGACTTCGCCGACTACTACTCGGAGAACCCCGCCGCCTCCTTCGCGAGCCGGGTGTGGATCAACAACGCCTGGGTCTCGGCGCTCATGCTGGTCGGGGCGATCTTCGCGGGTATCCCGATCCCGTACTTCCTCTTCCAGAACGCCGCGAACGTCGGCATCAGCGGCGGTCTGATGGCCTCGCGTGGCAAGCTCGACATCTTCTTCGGCCTGATCACCCCGCACGGGCTGCTGGAGCTCGCCGCCGTGTTCCTGGCCGCCGCCGTCGGCCTGCGCCTCGGCTGGACGGTCGTCGACCCGGGGCCGAGACGCCGTACCGAGGCGCTGGCCGAGCAGGGCCGCGCGGTCATGGCGGTGGCGCTGGGGCTGGTGGTCGCCCTGTTCGTGTCCGGGCTGATCGAGGCGTTCGTCACGCCGTCCGGGCTGCCGACGTGGGCGCGGATCGCGATCGGCGTGCTCGCCCTTGTGGCCTTCCTCGGGTACGTCGGCGTCTACGGTCACCGCGCCGCCCGCGACCAGGAGACCGGTGATCTCGAACGCGCCCCGGACGTGGCCCCGACGGCCTGACCCGGCACCAGGGCACGCGAACGGCGCGGGGCCTGTCTGAGCGGTGCGGTCCACCTGCGAGGCGCGGGCCTGCTGAAGATGGCTCCTGCGACCTTGCGCCTACAGGCGTCCGGCCGCCTTCAGGGCCAGGTAGGCGTCGGCCAGCGCGGGGGCGATGTCCTCAGGAGGCGCGTCCACGACCTCCACGCCGTTCCTGCGCAGCCGCGCGACGATCCCCCGCCGTTCCATCCGGGTGAACTCGGCCGCCGCCGCGTCGTACACCTCCTCCGCGGTCCCCCTGCGCGCCGCCATCGCGGCGACCGCCGGGTCGGAGACCGCCGCCACCAGCACCAGATGCCGCGACGACAACTGCGGCAGTACGGGCATCAGCCCCTCGTCCAGCGCGGCGGCGTTCAGGTCGGTGAGCAGCACCACCAGGCACCGGCGCTTGGCCCGCGCCAGGATGGCCGCCACCATGCCGGGCGAGTCCGTCTCGACGAGTTCGGCCTCGATCGGCGCCATCGTGTTGACCAGCGTGGTCATCAGCTCGGACCGTGACGCTCCGGACAGCCAGGCGCGCACCGTCCGGTCGTAGGCGAGGAAGTCCACCCGGTCGCCCGCGCGGGCGGCGAGCGCGGCCAGCAGCAGCGCCGCGTCCATGGACCAGTCCAGCCGGGGCCAGCCGGGTTCCGGCGACCCGGCACCGGAACGCCGGGACTTCGGCGGTTCGCCGGCGAGCGGCACCGGCGCCCGGCCCACCCGTCCCGCCGACGTACGACCGGTGTCGAGGACGATGAGCACCCGGCGGTCGCGCTCGGGCCGCCAGGTACGGACCACGACGTCACGGCGGCGCGCGCTGGCCCGCCAGTCGATGGAACGCACATCGTCGCCGACCACGTACTCGCGCAGCGAGTCGAACTCCGTGCCCTGGCCGCGTACCAGCGCCGGATGCTGCCCTTCCAGCTCGCGCAGCTTGGTGAGGCGCGCAGGCAGGTGCTTGCGCGACAGGAACGGCGGCAGCACCCGCACGCTCCACGGCACGCTGTGGCGTCCCTGCCTGGCGGCCAGGCCGAGCGGGCCGAGCGAGCGCACGGTCACCGAGTCCGAGGCCCGCTCGCCCCGGCGGGTCGGCGTCAGCGTGAGCGTGAGCCTGCGGCGTTCGCCGGACGGCACGTCCAGGGCCAGCTCGCGCGGCCCGGCGCCGGCCGAGGGCGGCCACGCGTCCCGCAGCCGCCCCTTCACCCGGCGTGAACCGGGGTTCTCCACGATCAGCTCGACCCGCCCCTGCTGGCCGAGCCGCAGCAGCGTGTCTCCGGAGCGGTGGAAACGCAGCGGGCGCACGGCGCCCGCCAGCACGAGATCGACGATGATCGCGGCCGTCAGCAGCAGCAGCCAGCCGAGCAGCGCCCAGCCGGGCGCGGGTGCAAGCAGCACCGCGACGATCCCCGCCGCCGCGACCAGCGCGGCCCGGCCCGTGAGAGTCATCAGCGCGGGACCGGGACCGAGGCCAGGATGCCGTCGAGCAGGCCGTCGGTGGTCGCGCCCTCCAGTTCGGCCTCGGGCCGGAGCTGCACCCGGTGCCGCAGCGCGGGCCTGGCCAGCGCCTTGACGTCGTCCGGCGTGACGTACGGCCGCCCGGACAGCCACGCCCACGCCCGCGCGGCCGACAGCAGTGCGGTCGCCCCGCGCGGAGAGACGCCGAGCTGCAGCGACGGCGAGACGCGGGTGGCGCGGCAGAGGTCGACGACGTACCCGAGCACCTCGGGGGCCACGTGCACCTGCGCGACCGCCGCGCGGCCGGCGGCGAGATCCTCGGCGGTGGCGACGGGCTTGATCTCGGACAGGTCGCGCGGGTCGAAGCCGAGCGCGTGCCGTTCGAGGACCGCGATCTCCTGATCGCGCGGCGGCAGCGGCACGGTGAGCTTCAGCAGGAAGCGGTCGAGCTGCGCCTCCGGCAACTGGTAGGTGCCCTCGTACTCGACGGGGTTCTGCGTCGCGCACACCACGAACGGGTCGGGCAGCCCGCGCGCCTCGCCGTCGACGCTGACCTGCCGCTCCTCCATCGCCTCCAGCAGCGCGGCCTGCGTCTTGGGCGGTGTCCGGTTGATCTCGTCGGCGAGCAGCAGGTTGGTGAAGACCGGCCCCGCGCGGAACTCGAACTCGGCCGTCTTCGCGTCGTAGATCAGCGAGCCGGTCACGTCGCCGGGCATCAGGTCCGGCGTGAACTGCACCCGCTTGAAGTCGAGGTCCAGCGCCGCGGACAGGGTCCGCACCATGAGCGTCTTGGCGACGCCGGGGACGCCTTCGAGCAGGACGTGGCCCCGGCACAGCAGCGCGATGACCAGGCCGGTCACCACGGAGTCCTGGCCGACGACGGCTTTGGCCACTTCGGAGCGCAGCGCGCCGAGCGCCTGTCGTGCCGCCTCGCCCGACGAGGCGGAGCGGATCGTCTCCTCAGTGTTCACTGACGTTCCTTTCGATGGAGTCCAGATACCCCGCCAGGGCGACGAGCGCGGCGTCGTCGGCGGGCGGGGGACCGTACAGGGCGGAGCCGAGCTCGTGTGGGTTTCGCCCGGTACGCGCGGCGAGCGCCGCGACGACCTCCTGCTGCCCGGCGCCGTAGCCGAGGCCGAGCAGCGGGGTCAGCCGGTCGATCGCGCCCGCCCTGAGCACGTCTGCGGCCCGGTCACGGGCGCGCCCGGAGCGGTAGAGGCGGCCACGCCCCTCGACGGTCTCGGCCGCGCGCACGATCACGGGCAGCTTCTCGGTCACGACCGGACCGAGCCGCCTGCCGCGCCAGAAGGCCGCGACGAGGACGGCGAGGACGGCGCTCAGCGCGGCCCACGGCACGTTCGGCGGCACCAGTTCGCTCAGTGGCCTGCCGCCGGGGCCCGCGAGGTTCTGGGGCGGCCGGGGCGGGTCGACCAGCCAGGTCACGGCCTTCTCCGTGCTGAGCAGGCTGAGGGCGAGCGCGGCGTTGCCGTCTTCGGCGAGGTGGCCGTTGGTCATGAAGGTGCCGCTGCCCACGACGGTCGTGGTGCCTCCGGGCTGCTGGAACGACACCAGGGCGGCGCCCTTGTCCGCCGGGTAGCAGCCGTTGGCGCCGCTGAAGGTGTATCCGCCGATGTGCACGCTGCCCGCCGCCCGTGCGGCGGGCAGGCCGCAGTCGGGCTCTCTGGACCGCTCGCGGACCTGGCCCTGCGGGTTCGCGCCCGGGGCGAGCCGGTCGAGTCCCGCGACGGTGCCGACGACGACGCGGTCGCCGGTGAGCGCGGCCAGGCGGTCGAGGTCGTCCCAGCTCAGGTGGGTGGTGCTCGTGACGAGCAGCAGCCTGTCCCTGCCCTTGGCCACGGCCGAGGCCACCGAGTCGACCCGGTCGACGGTGACGCCGCGCTGGCGCAGGAGCTGGGCCAGCGCGGCGGAGCCGGACAGTCCGGTGTCGGCCGGGTCGAGGAAGCGGGACTCGCCCTGTGCGGGGGCCAGCAGCGCCGCGCCGACGGCGGCGAGCGCGACGAGCGCGGCGACGGCGAGTGCGAACCTGCCCGTGCGCCACATCGACCTCGCGGTGCGCGAGGTGCTGGTGGAGGTGCTCATGCGAGGATCGGCCTCGCCGCCTGGAGTCGCTCGTCGAGCGAGCGCATCCGCGTGTACGCCTCCGGCGTGCCCGGCCGGCCGCCGTAGGCGATGTCGTCGAAGTCCCGCGCCGCCGCGACGAGTTCGGCCGCGAAGCCGGGCAGCGCGGCGCCCGCCTCGGCGGCGAGTTCGTCGGCCGTGCGGCCGGGCATCCCGTCGACCAGCGCCCTGGCCTCAAGGTCGCGGGCGATGGCCCGCAGTCGTTCCTGGACGGCCTCCGCCCAGTGCTCCTCGGCGGCCAGGCGCTCGGCCGTGGCCCGGTGCTCGGCCGCAGTGAGCTCGCGGGTGTCGAACAGACGGGCGGCGGCCGCCGCGTCACGTCTGGACGTCCTGCGCAGCCACCACACGACGAGCCCGACGACCGCCAGCAGGATCAGCGCCAGCCCGATCGCGGCCAGGACCCCGCCCGCCCCGCCTCCACCGGGCAGGAGGTCGGTCAGGTCGCCGAGGAACTGCTGGACCTTGCGCATGATCGTGGCGGGCAGGAACTCCTTCGCGTACCCGGGCTTCAGGAGTTCCTCGAACGCCGCGCGGGCGCCCTGGCCGCGCTCTACCGGTGCCACGGCCCGGCGGAGTTGGACGGGTGCCACAGGTCGTCGGCCGAGACGTGCACCCAGCCCTGGCGCTGCTGCTCGATCGCGGCCGTCTGCAGCACGAGGTCGAAGGCCTCTTCGCGCATGCGGCGGTCGGTGTAGAGGATCGCGGAGACTGCGGCCTGGAAGGGGTAGACGATCATCGAGGCCACCGTGGCGCCGATCGCCAGCAACGCCGCCGTCAGGACCACCGTGCCGGACTCGCCGAACTGCAGCAGCTGCGCGACGACGTTGAAGGGCACCTTGATCGCCATGCTGACGAGGTAGGCGAGGATGCCGGTGAGCAGGGTGATGCCGAGCACCCGCCAGAACTGGCCGCCGACCAGTTGCCATGAGCGTCGCATGGCGGCGACGGGCCTGCTGCCCTCCAGCACCACGGCCGGGGCGGCGAAGGAGAAACGGGTGGAGAAGAACACCGCGTAGAGGAGGTAGGCGATCATGACGAGGATCAGGATCCCGACGAGCCCGATGGCGTTGCCCCTGTCGGCGTTGGCGATGAGCAACCCGAAGATCACGAAGATCGGGATCAGCGGGGCGATCATGATCAGGCCGGTCAGGAGCACGACGCCGAACAGCGCGGGCATCCTGCCCTTGACCAGGCGCCAGGCCTCGGCGGGCCCGAGCCTGCCGCCGAAGACGGAGCGGCCGAGGATGCGGGTCAGCACACCGGTCAGGATCGTGGTCACCACGAAGGCGATCACGCTGGAGATCAGCAGGCCGCCGTATCCGGCGATCAGGCCCTCGACGGCGCCGGCGAGCCCGCCGTTCCTCAACGCCCCGGGGTCGGACACGTCGGTGAGGGCCGTGACCAAGAACGACTCGCCGACCGCCGCAGGTACCGATACGATCACGGCGGCCAGGGCGGACAGGCCGAGGATCGCCTTCGGGTTGGACCTGATGAACTTGAACGAGCCGTCGAGGATGTCACCCAGCCCCAGCGGGCGCAGCGGGATGATGCCGGGCCGCAGCGCCTGGGGCGGCGGCGGGTAGCCGTAGCCGGGAGGCGGCGGATGCGCGCCGTAACCGGGCGGAGGGGGCGGCGGCGGGGCGCCGTGGCCCTGGTACGGGCCGTGGCCGGGCGGCGGCGGCGGGGGAGGAGGCTGGGGTGGCGGTGGTGCGTACGGCTGGCCGCTCGCGCCGCCGGGCGCGGTCCACGGGGACGCCTGCGGAGCGCCGTAGGGTGGGGGCTGCTGGGCCGACCATCCTGGTGGCCGCTCAGGCGTGGGACCGTCTGACATATCACCAATCCTGGCATGGTGGTTGGGTCAATGGGTCCGCACGAGCGTTTCATCCCCGACATTTCGGGTCTTTCTGGCCTGCACTGCAGTTCAGGGATGGCCGAAAGCCGCTCGGTTGCCGCAGACTGGCTTTGCGGTGTCGCAACGAGTCTAAAATCCGGCTTTTGATGTGCTGAGGTCGAACCCATGAGCTGGGCAAGGGTAACCTACAGCAATCGTGCGGGTATGTCCCACAATGCGTAGAACGAATGAGGGGCCATGAAGGGTCGCGTGCTGGTCGTCGACGACGACGCCGCTCTCGCCGAGATGCTGGGCATCGTGTTGCGCGGAGAAGGCTTCGAACCATCCTTTGTCTCCGACGGGGACAAAGCCCTCGACGCGTTCCGGGATACACGCCCGGACCTGGTTCTGCTCGACCTGATGCTGCCGGGGGCCGACGGCATCGACGTCGCGCGGAGGATCAGGGCGGAGTCGGGGGTTCCGATCGTGATGCTCACCGCCAAGAGCGACACGATCGACATCGTGCTCGGACTCGAGTCCGGGGCGGACGATTACATCGTCAAGCCGTTCAAACCGAAGGAGCTCGTGGCTCGGGTGCGGGCGCGGCTGCGCCGTACGGACGAGCCGACCCCCGAGATCCTCCAGATCGGGGACATCACCATCGACGTGGCCGGGCACTCGGTCAAACGGGGTGAGGAGACCATCAACCTCACCCCGCTGGAGTTCGACCTGCTGGTCGCGCTCGCCAGGAAGCCCCGCCAGGTCTTCACCCGCGAGGTGCTGCTCGAACAGGTCTGGGGTTACCGGCACGCCGCCGACACCCGCCTGGTCAACGTGCACGTCCAGCGCCTGCGCGCCAAGATCGAGAAGGACCCCGAGCACCCCGAGATCGTCGTGACGGTCAGGGGCGTCGGGTACAAGGCGGGTCCGGCCTGACAGCCGCCCCGCATCGATCCATGCCCCCGAACCGGACCGTGCGCGCCCACCGCCGGACCCTCCGCCAGGTACTCGGCGGGGTCCGGCGGCGGGCCAGGCGTGCGGTCGGCGGGGCCCGCCGCGTCTGGCGCCGCTCCCTGCAGCTCCAGGTCGTCACCAGCACTCTGGTGATCTCCGTGACCGTGGTGGCCGTCCTGGGCGCGTTCCTGTTCCAGGAGATCAACAAGAACGTCGTCGAGGGCCGGGTGCGCGTGGCCGCCAACGAGGTGCTCAACGACCGCCTCCAGATCTCCTCGGCGCTCGCCCAGCAGAAGACCGAGACCTCGGGCAAGGCCGCGGAGCGCGGCAGCGTCCGGCTCGGCCCGCTCGACGAGGCGCTCGACTCCATCGCCGGGGTCCCGGAAGACGCCCCCCGGATGCGCTACGACCTGCTCGTCCTCAACCGTGAGGCGCCGGGCAACTCGCGTGCCGTCGGCAACGTCGAGCAGCGGCTCATCCCCCACGAACTGCGGGACGCCCTCAGGATCGACAAGGACAAGCGCGACTTCGACCATCCGCCGCGCACCTGGCTGACCACGCTGCCGGTCAACGGCGACAGCCGTCCCACACTCGTCACCGGCATCCTGCTCCACGACCCCGCCAACGCGCAGACGTACGAGATCTACCACTTCTTCCCGCTCACGCAGGAAGCGGAGATGCTCTCGTCCGTCCGCCAGCTCCTCGTCGTCGTCGGGGTCGGCCTGGTGCTGCTGCTGGCCGCCATCGCCTACCTCGTCGCCCGGCAGGTCGTCACCCCGGTACGGCTGGCCAGGCAGGCCGCCGAGCGCCTGGCCGCCGGCAAACTCGACGAACGCCTCAAGGTGCGCGGCGAGGACGACCTCGCCCGCCTGGCCACCTCCTTCAACGAGATGGCCACCACGCTCGCGCTCAAGATCCACCAGCTGGAGGAGCTGTCGCAGGTGCAGAGGCAGTTCGTCTCCGACGTCTCCCACGAGCTGCGCACCCCGCTCACCACCGTGCGCATGGCCGCCGACCTGCTCTACGACGCCCGCGAGGACTTCGACCCGATGGCCGCCCGCTCGGCCGAGCTCATGCAGGCCCAGCTGGAACGTTTCGAGTCCATGCTCGCCGACCTGCTGGAGATCAGCCGCTACGACGCCAGGGCCGCCACGCTCGACCTGGACTCGACCGACGTACGCGACGTCGTGCTGCGCGCCATCGCCGACTCCGAGGCGCTGGCCGAACGCCACTCCACCCGCTTCGAGCTGCGGCTGCCCAACGAGCCCTGCATGTCCGAGATCGACAGCAGGCGGGTCGAGCGGATCCTGCGCAACCTGCTCTTCAACGCCATCGAACACGGCGAGGGAAAGGACATCGTGGTCTCCGTCGGCGCCGACCGCGACGCCGTGGCCGTCGCCGTACGCGACCACGGGGTCGGGCTCAAGCCCGGCGAGGACACCATGGTCTTCGACCGCTTCTGGCGGGCCGACCCCTCGCGGGCCAGGACCATCGGCGGCACCGGGCTCGGCCTGGCCATCTCCCGCGAGGACGCCTCCCTGCACGGCGGCTGGCTCCAGGCGTGGGGGCAGCCGGGCGACGGCTCGCAGTTCCGCCTCACGCTGCCGCGCACGGCGGGCGCCGACCTCAAGGGCTCGCCGCTGTCACTGGTCCCGCCGGAGGTCGAGATGCGCCGCACGTGGCGCGGGCACATGACGCCCGTCCTGTCGCCCGCCATCGCGGACGGTGCCCATGACGACTAGCAGGATCGGCCGGGCCTGGGCCGCCGCCACACTTCTGATCGCCGTGGTCTGCGGCTGCTCGGTCGTCCCCGTCGGCAGGGCGGGCGGCGGCGAGGACTCACCCGTCGGCGACCCCATGAGCAAGCAGTTCGTCCGGATGGTGGCCTTCCCGCCGCGCCCCGAATGGACCGCGGAACAGGTCGTCCAGGGACTGCTGGCCGCCATGGCCGCCTACCCCGACGACCAGGCCACGCTCGCCGAGTACCTCACGCCGAAGGCCAGGTCCGCCTGGAAGCCCGCAGGACCCGTCACCGTGGTCCAGGACACCTCCAAGCTGGAGGCCGACGAGGAGCGGGGCACCGCCACGCTCCCCGGCGTCCAGATCGCCGGCATCGAGAGCGACGACCGCTACGTGCCCGTCACCGGCGGCGGCCAGCGCACCTTCAAGTACACGCTGAAGAAGGCCGCGAACAAGGCCGGGCAGCCCGTCTGGCTCATCGACAGCCTGGACGACGGGCTGGTCCTCACCGCCGCCGACGTCGAACGCTCCTACCGCCCCGCCAAGCTCTACTTCCTCGACGGCGGCAGCGGACCGGACGGCCGGGGCAGCGTCGTCTCCGACTCCGTCCGCGTGCGCCTGCGGCCGGACGAGAACCTCGCGGAGACCATCGTCCGGCGCCTGCTGAAAGGACCCAGCTCCGCCCTGCGCGGCGCGGTCACCAGCGCGCTGCCCGAGAACCTCAGCGTCGAGTCCGTCACCGCCACCGACGAGCGCATCGTCATCAACCTCGACGGGTTCGTCGACCTCGCCTCGCTCAACCTCGACGGGATGAAGGCCCAGCTCGCCTGGAGCCTGCGGACCCTCGCCTCCGGCAACAGGCCCATCGAGCTCCATCGCGACGGCGAGCCGCTGGCCGCCGGGCTCGGCTCCATCGCCCTGGAGGACTACAAGAGCTGGGGCTCCGACCACGGCAGCGGGACGGCGTACTACACGAGCGGCGGCGAGGTGCGGTGGATGTCCGGCGGCGACGGCCCCGGCAACCCCGTCCACGGGCCCGCCGGGCAGCGCAACGAGTACGCCGACCTCGCCCTGTCGGCCGGTGCCGACCTGGTGGCGGGGGTGGCCCAGGACGGCATCGTGGTCACCCCCGACACTCCGGAGGGGACCTGGCAGCGGGTCATCCAGGGCGACAAGCTGACCGGGCCGAGCTGGCATCGCGACGGGTCGCTCTGGACGTACGACCGGAGGGCGGGCGCCGTGCTGCGCTCCACCGCCGACCCCGCGCAGCCGCCGACGCGGATCGCGGCGCCCGCGCTCGACGGGCTCGACGTCACCGACCTGAGGATCGCCCGCGACGGGGTGCGGGTCGCCGTGCGCATCGGCTCGGGGGAGATACGGGTGGGCGCCATCACCGGGGGCGGCTCGGCCATGATGCTGGGCAACTTCCAGTCGCTGCTGAAGGTGCCGGACGGGCAGCAGATCACGGACGTGGCGTGGCGGGACGACGAGCACCTGCTGATCCTCATCTCCAGCAGCAAGGCCGGGCCGTCGGTCCAGGAGATCAACGTGGGTGACGGGAAGGCCGCGGCGCTCACCTTCGCCGACAAGCGGGTGAAGAGCATCGCCGCGTCCGGGTCGCGGATCCTGGCGGGGACCGGTCAGGAGATCATCGAGTACAAGGACCAGGGGTGGACCACCAACGTCAAGGAAGGCGCCCAGTACCCGATCTTCCCCCTCGGCTGACCAGGGGCCGGTGCGTCTCCCGGCTCGGCCGGTCTCGGAGGTGGGTGGCCTTTCCCGCTCGCCCTTCCAGGGCCGGTGGCGTCTCTCGGCCCGGCCGGTCTCGGAGATCGGTTGCCTCTCCCCGCCCGGTGGACCCGGGGCGGCTGACATCTCCTGAGTGGCCCGGTGGACCCGGGGCCGCTGACGTCTCCTGAGTGGTTGATCTTGGGGGCCTGGCTGAACCGGGCTCGCCTTCTTGGCGGCTGATCGCGGGAGCGGCGGCTTCTTCCTCGTTGGCGCTGTCCGTCGCTGAAACTGTCGGTGACGGCGTGCATGCTGTGCGTCATGTTGAACGCGTTCCTCGACCTGGTGCTCCCTCAGGGCTGTGTCGGCTGCGACGATCCGTGCGGCCCGCTGTGCCCGGGATGTGCCGCCGTATGGCCCGCGCGGCGGACGCCGGACTCGCCGCAGCGGGGATTGCCCGAGTGCTGGTCGGCCGCCGACTACGCGGGCCCGCTGAGGCGGGCGATCCTCGCCTACAAGGAGCGCGCCAGGACGGCTCTGGCGGCCCGGCTCGCCGAGATGCTGGCCTTCACGGCGGTGACGGCGCTGGGGGGCCGCCCTCCGCCCGGGCGGGTGGTGCTGGTCCCGATCCCCAGTGCCCGCCGGGCCGTGCGGGCGCGCGGCCACGACCCCGTCGCCCGGCTCGCCGCGCTGGCCGCTCATCGGATGGGCGCGATGGGGGTGTGCGCGGTGTCCCGTCCGATGCTGGCCCTCTGTCGCCGGACGGCCGACCAGGCGGGTCTGAGTGCCACGGAGAGGGCCGCCAACCTCCACACCTCACTCAGGGCCACCTCACGCCTGCGCGTCGCGTCTGAGGGGCCTCTGGTCCTCGTGGACGACATCGTGACGACCGGCGCCACCCTCGCCGAGGCATCCCGGGCGCTCCATGCCGTCGGCGCGGACCCGCGACTGGCCGTCACCCTCGCCGCGACGCGCCGAAGACGGCCTTCATGCTGACGGCCGTCCGAGGAGGCGGCCGTCCGGCGGGGCGCGTCCGGTTGGGCGGGCAGGTTTTCGCCCGGTGGGTGGGGGCTGGCGGGTGGCTGGTGGGTGGGCGGTGTGTGGTGGGTGGGCGGGCGTTCGCGACACGCCGGGGGCTGTCGTGTTCTGGCGCTCACGGTGGGTAAAGCAACGGTCACGTCGGCTCACCGGCCTCACGGGTGTGTGTGAGGCCCTCGGTTCGTTCTCCGTACCAGCTCGCGGCCTTGAACGGAGCGTCGCTTCAGGAATACGGACAGGTCCAAACGGGTACGGCCAGATGCACGTAAGCCGGACGAATATCACGGAAAGTGATCATTTGACCGACCCTCCGGCTGACATTCCCCGCCGATCCAGATAGCGTTCAGTCATGGCACCCGTTCGGGTCCGTGGTTGCGCAGAGCCGGGGCTCCCGGCTCTGCTAGCCGATGCCAGCCGCAGGCTAAACGGTCCACGTAAGGCGACTCTTTGTCGACCGATCACGGTGCGGCTTAGGGGTAAGTCCTGCCTTCCCGGGGGTCCAGATGTCCCCCGTCAGGAGAGAAGGGCGGTAGTGGCAGCAGAGCTGCGAAACCCTCAGCAGGCGAATGTGGGGTCGAAGACCAGGTCGGCCGGGCGGGTGCCACACAAGTTCCCGGTGACGAAGCGTCGGATGAGGGTAACGGTGAGAGAAAGGTTGACGAACCTCACTCGGCACACACGCCGTCGGGTGCTCTTTGTCAGTCATTAGACGAAGGGGGGCTGCTGCATGGACATCATCGTCAAGGGCCGGCACACAGGAGTGAGTGACCGGTTCCGAGACCAGGTGACAACCAAGCTGGCCAGGATCGAGCGTCTGGACAACAAGCTCATTCGAGTCGATGTGGAGGTGTCGAAGGAACGCAACCCGCGTCTCGCCGGCCAGCGTGAACGCGTCGAGTTGACCATCACCACCCGGGGCCCGGCCATCCGCGCCGAAGCCTCGGCCGACGACCGGTTCGCCGCTCTCGACCTCGCCCTCGACAAACTCGAAGGCCGCCTCAGGCGCCTCGCCGACCGACGCAAGGTGCACCACGGCAACCACTCCATCCCTTCCGTGGCCGAGCTCACCGCGAGCCTCGGCGACATCGCCCCGGTGGCACCGGCACCGGCCGCGGCGACCCCCGAGCGCTCGGCGGCAGAGGACGCCGACCTGCCCGACGACAAGCAGTACGACGACATCGTCCCCATCGAGATGGACGGCGACGGGCCGCTCGTCGTCAGAGAGAAGCACCACAGGGCCGAGCCCATGACCATCGACCAGGCCCTCCTGGAGATGGAGCTCGTCGGGCACGACTTCTACCTGTTCCGCGACAAGGAGAGTGGCCAGCCGAGCGTCGTCTACAACCGGCGCGGCTACAACTACGGCGTGTTGCGGCTCGTCGAGCCCTAGTCGCCGGATCAGAAGATCCTCTCGACCACCCTAGAACCGCGGCACCCGTGCCATCATTGGCGGTTCAACGGCTCTGGCCCCCCACAGGAGGAGACGTGAGCGAGCGAAGTGTTCGCGGATGCGAACTCCGAGCCCTCCGGCGAGGAGTTCCGACCGGCGAGCCCACGCGAAGCGATCGACGTAGTCGCGAGGCCGGCAAGGGCGGTCGCGCGAGAGGGTGCGCAACGGGCGCGGAGCCGACGAAGGAGGCTCTGTGACCGACGGCGGCGAGTCCCCCGTGTCAGGCAGAGGCGAGCCGATCCGCGTGCTGATCGTGGACGATCACGAGCTGATCAGGCGCAGTCTCGCACTGGCACTGGCCGCTGAGGCCGATATCGAGGTGGTAGGAGAGGCGAGCGACGGGCAGGAGGCGGTCGAACTGGCCGACCGGCTCATGCCGGACGTGGCGCTCATGGACGTCCGTATGCCGCGTCAGGACGGCATCGAGGCGACCAAGGGCATCAAGGCGTCGGTCCCCAGCACCCGCATCATCATGCTGACGGTGAGCGACGAGGAGGAGGATCTCTTCGAGGCCATCAAGGCGGGTGCCACCGGTTACCTGCTGAAGGACGTCCAGATCAACGACGTGCCCGACGCGGTGCGCGGGGTGCACGAGGGGCAGTCCCTCATCAATCCGGCCATGGCGGCCAAGCTCATCACCGAGTTCGCCAACATGAGCCGCAAGGAGGCCGAGCGGCCGCCCCAGTTGCCCGTGCCCCGGCTGACGGATCGTGAGATGGAAGTGCTCCGGCTGGTGGCCAAGGGCATGAACAACCGGGAGATCGCCAAGCAGCTGTTCATCTCGGAGAACACCGTGAAGAACCATGTCCGGAACATTCTGGACAAGCTGCAGCTGCACTCGCGGATGGAGGCCGTGGTCTACGCGGTCCGCGAACGCATGCTGGAGATCACCTGAGGGTGTGAGTCCCAGTCCGCCGCCGGCCGTCCGCTCCGGGCGGCCGGCGGCGGGGCCCGGGTGCGGCCCTGAGGGCTTCCGCAGGGGGCCGACGGTGGAGCTTTGGGGGCGCGGCGGCTGAGGGCTCCGTTCAGCGTCGGCGTGTGGGAGGAGCGTGTCCCCGGAGGGCGCCCGCCATCGGCGGCGGGGCCTGGGGTGCGGACCTGAAGGCTCGGCTCACGGGCGGCGTCGCGGCGGGGTGCGGGGCGGGGAGGAGCGTCTCCCTGGAGGGCACCGGCCATCGGCGGTGGGTGGGGGTATGCGGGCTTCGCCGTAACGCGGAGGCGGGAGCCCTTGGCTCCCGGCCCACGACGGCGGGTCAGGCGGGCTTCGCCGTTACGTGGAACCAGAAGCCGTGGCCCTTGCCCATGACGGCGGGTCAGGGGGCTTCGGGTAGCAAGGAAGCTGCGGCCCGCCACAGGCGGGTCAGGGGGACGTTTCCAGGAATGTCCTCAGATCGGGGTGGTGCACGCGCACGCTGTCACACCCCACCCACGACGCCGCCGACCACAGCGCCTCGCGTACGGCCTCGCCCCACTTGACCGCCGACACCCCCGGCTCCAGGCTCAGCTGCCGGGCCACGAACGTCGACCCGTCACGGGCCGGGTCGACGCGGCCGATCAGCCGCCCACCGGCCAGGATCGGCATCGTGAAGTAGCCGTGGACCCGCTTGGCCTTCGGAACATAGAGCTCAAGCGTGTAGTCGAAGCCGAACACCCGCGAGGTGCGGCCCCGGTGCCAGATCAGCGAGTCGAACGGCGACACCAGCGTCGTGCGATGACGGCCGCGCGGCGCGGAGGCGAGCGCCACCGGGTCCGCCCACGCCTTGACCGGTGCGCCCGAAGCGCCCCAGCCGGAGACCTGGACCGGCACCAGCCCGGCCGCACCGCCGGCCAGCGCCTCTTCGAGCAGCGAGCGGTGGTGGTTGCGCACCCGGATGAAGTCGACCAGGTCGGCGGTCGTGGCCACGCCGAGCGAGGCGCCCGCGATGCGGGTGAGACGTGTGATGCACTCCTGGTCGCTCAGTTCCTCGCCGAAGTGCTCGGCGGGGATGGCGCGTTCGGCGAGGTCGTAGACGCGACGCCAGCCCGTGCGCTCGGTGCAGACGATCTCGCCGATGTCGAGCAGCCACTCCAGGCCGATCTTGGACTCGGACCAGCTCCACCAGCCGTCGGCCGACGCACGGGCGCCGCCGACGTGGGCGGTGGTGACGGGACCTTCGGCGCGCACCTGGTCGAGGAGCTTGTCGATGCCGTCGGGGACCTGGTGCCAGCGGTACTGGCGCTCGCGGTAGGAGCGGCGGCGGAAGGAATAGAGCGGCCAGTGCTCGACGGGCAGGATGCACGCGGCATGGCACCAGTACTCGAAACTGCGCGCGGGCGAATGCCAGTAGGCGCTCTCGATCTGGCGTCTGCCCACGGCGCCGAGGCGGGCGTAGGCGACGAGCTCGTGCGAGCGGGCGAGCACGGAGACGGTGTCGAGCTGGACGGCGCCGAGCCTGCGGAGCATCGAGTGGACCCCGCCCTTGCGGCCGTCGGCGCCCAGCAGGCCCTGCGCGCGGAGGATGAGCCTGCGGGCCTCGTCGGCGGTCAGAAGCATGCCGGGAATGCTAACGGCGGGCACCGACAGAAAACACCGGGGGCCCGCCGTCGCACCTGACTCAGCGGTGGTCTTCGGCCGACATTCCCACGCGCGGAGCGTCGATCACGACATCGGAGAAAATGTCGAAAACCAGGCCCAGGATCCCGCTGACCACGATCAGCCCGATGCCGGTCCAGATGAGCGGCCAGCTTTCGACGGGCATTCCCACGCCGCTCGCGGTGAAGCCCACGAGTCCGACAGTGACGGCCAGCCACGACGACGGCCGTCCCGCGTGGCTACCCAGGTTCTCTCCGCCTGACATGGCTTTCCCTTCTACAAGACTCTCGACTGCCTGTCCTTGGTGCGAGAGCGGTCTACTTCGGCATACGCTCAGCCGAAGCCCCATTGTCGCAGACGGGGAAGTCGACTCCCTCGCCGCATTGGCTGTGCCAGGCGGCCGGACGGCCTACGATGGCATCGGGGAAGTTTGTCTCGGCCTCTCCTCCTGGCGGCGCCGCCGGGGTAGACCTGCGAGGAGCTTTACATAAAGTGGCAGCCATTCTCGACAAGATCCTACGTGCCGGCGAAGGCAAGACTCTCCGCAAGCTCAAGCGGCTCGCCGATCAGGTCAACTCCATCGAGAGCTCCTTCACGAGCATGACCGACGCGGAGTTGCGTTCGATGACCGACGAGCTCAAAGAGAGGCACGCCGACGGCGCCACTCTCGAAGAGCTGCTGCCGGAGGCGTTCGCGACCGTCCGCGAGGCGGCCAAGCGCGTCCTCGGCCAGCGCCACTTCGACGTGCAGATCATGGGCGGCGCCGCGCTGCACATGGGCAACATCGCGGAGATGAAGACGGGTGAGGGCAAGACCCTGACCTGTACGCTGCCGGCGTACCTCAACGCCATCTCCGGCAAGGGCGTCCACGTCATCACGGTCAACGACTACCTGGTGCGGGTCGGCGCCGAGAACATGGGCCGCGTCTACCGCTTCCTCGGCCTCGAAGTCGGCATGATCCTGGCGAACCAGCCGCCCGACGAGCGCCGCAAGCAGTACGAGGCCGACATCACGTACGGCACCAACAACGAGTTCGGCTTCGACTACCTGCGCGACAACATGGCCTGGTCGCTCGACGAGTGCGTGCAGCGCGGCCACAACTTCGCGATCGTCGACGAGGTCGACTCCATCCTCATCGACGAGGCCAGGACGCCGCTGATCATCTCCGGTCCGGGCGAGCAGTCGGGCAAGTGGTACGCCGAGTTCGCCAAGATCGTCCCCAGGCTGCGGCGCGGCGTCGAGGCGAAGAACACCGGCGAGGAGAGCACCGGCGACTACATCGTCGACGAGAAGAAGCGCACGGTCGGCATTCTTGAGGACGGCGTGTCCAAGGTCGAGGACTGGCTCGGCATCGACAACCTGTACAAGCCCGAGCACACCCACCTGGTCGGCTTCCTGAACAACGCCCTGAAGGCGAAGGAACTGTTCAAGAAGGACAAGGACTACATCGTCTCCGACGGCGAGGTCCTCATCGTCGACGAGTTCACCGGGCGCATCCTGCACGGCCGCCGCTACAACGAGGGCATGCACCAGGCCATCGAGGCCAAGGAGGGCGTGAAGGTCAAGGACGAGAACCAGACGCTCGCCACCGTCACGCTGCAGAACTACTTCCGCCTGTACGACAAGCTGTCCGGCATGACCGGCACCGCGGTCACCGAGGCCAACGAGTTCCACCAGACGTACAAGCTCGGCGTGGTCCCGATCCCGACCAACCGGCCGATGGTCCGCAAGGACCAGGCCGACGTGGTGTACAAGACCGAGGACGCCAAGTTCTCGGCCGTGGTCGACGACATCGCCGAGCGCCACAAGGCGGGCCAGCCGGTCCTCATCGGCACCACCTCGGTCGCGAAGTCCGAGCGGCTGTCGAAGGCGCTGCGCCGCCGGGGTGTGACCCACGAGGTGCTCAACGCGAAGAACCACGCGCGCGAGGCCGCGATCATCGCGGAGGCCGGGCGCAGGGGCGCGGTCACCGTCGCCACCAACATGGCCGGACGAGGCACTGACATCATGCTCGGCGGCAACGTCGAGTTCCGCGCCGACCTCGAACTCCGCCAGCGCGGCCTCGACCCGATCGAGACGCCGGAGGAGTACGAGAGCGCCTGGCCGGAGACGCTGGAGAAGACGAAGGCGGCGGTCAAGGCCGAGCACGACGAGGTCACCGAGCTCGGCGGCCTGTACGTCCTCGGCACCGAGCGCCACGAGTCGCGCCGCATCGACAACCAGCTGCGCGGTCGCGCCGGCCGCCAGGGCGACCCCGGCGAGTCCCGGTTCTACCTGTCGCTCGGCGACGACCTGATGCGCCTGTTCAACTCGGCCCGGGTCGAGATGATCATGACCAGGCTCAACATCCCCGAGGACCAGCCGATCGAGTCCGGCATCGTCTCCAAGGCGATCGCCTCCGCCCAGCACCAGGTCGAGCAGCAGAACTTCGAGATCCGCAAGGAAGTTCTGAAGTACGACGAAGTCATGAACCGCCAGCGCAAGGTCATCTACGCCGAGCGCCACCGCGTCCTCGAAGGCGCCGACCTGCACGAGCAGGTGCGCGGTTTCGTCGGCGACGTCATCGACGGCTACGTCTCGGGCGAGACCGGCGAGGGCTTCGCGGAGGAGTGGGACCTCGACAAGCTGTGGAAGGCTTTCGGCGGGCTCTACCCGGTTCAGCTCAAGCTGGACGAGCTGATCGAGGAGGCCGGCGGCCGCGAGGAGATGACGGCCGAGCTGATCTCCACGCGGATCAAGGAGGACGCCCTCAAGGCGTACGACCGCAGGGAGGAGGAGCTCGGCCCCGAGGTCATGCGCGAGTTCGAGCGCCGGGTGATCCTCTCGGTCCTCGACCGCAAGTGGCGTGAGCACCTCTACGAGATGGACTACCTGCGCGAGGGCATCGGCATGCGGGCCTACGCGCAGAAGGACCCGCAGATCGAGTACCAGCGCGAAGGCTTCGAGATGTTCTCCGGGATGCTGGAGGGCATCAAGGAGGACTCGGTCGGCTTCCTCTTCAACATGGAGGTCGAGGTTCAGGAGAACCCGATCGTCGAGGAAGAGGACTCGATGATGGTCGAGACGCGCTCGATCATCGCGCGGGGGCTGCGCGGGCCGGACCGTCCGGCGGAGCTGGAGTACACGGCGCCGGGCGAGCAGGGCGAGGTCGAGCACACGAGGGTGCGCACGTCGGCCGAGCGCGCCGCGTACGGGAACGTGGAGCGCAACGCGCCGTGCCCGTGCGGGTCGGGCAAGAAGTTCAAGCGCTGCCATGGAGACCCCAAGAACGCTGAGTGACGGCTTCTCGACCTCGGCCCCGTTCCTTCTCGGACGGGGCCGAGGTCGTTCGGTCTGTTCAGGTCCCGTTGCCTGTGCAGGACCTGGTGTCTGTCCGGGCCTGTCGTCTGCGCAGGCGTCTGTCCGGGCTTGTGTCCATGCAGGGCCCGCCGTCTGTCCGGACCTGTCGTCTACCGGACCTGTCGTCTGTCCGGGCCCGTTGTCTGTGCAGGGCCCCTTGCCGTCACGGCCCGGCCGCACCACCCGCCACCCGCCGTCGTTCCCCTCGGCCGGTCGCTCCACGCCACTCGGGCGGTGGGGCCTGATCGCCGTGACGACGTGCTGTCACGCGGTTTCGAAGTCTGTGCACAGCCATTGCATGCCCAGGCGTTCCAGGCGGGCGGCGAGGACGTGGCTGCGTTCACCGCAGTGGACCAGCAAACACATCTCCACCGCGCCGTCCCTGGGTTCTGTGACGTGCGGGATGCCCGCGAAGGGCGGCCGGGGGGACTCGATCATCTGTCCGGCCCTGAGCAGTTCCGCGTAGGCCCGGTCGGACAGCCGGTCGGCGACGCTGGCCGGAGGGCGCCTGCCTGCGAGCACCTCGGCGAGGGCCTGTCCGAAGTGGCGGAGCTTGCGCTCATCGGGGATGGCGCCCGGCGGGCCCCAGACGAGAGGGCGGAAGTCGAGGGCCAGGGCGCCGTCGGTGGGCGGCGGGGTGTCCTTGGGGGTTTCGCCGTCGTAGGGCGGGTCGGGGAGGGGGGAGTTCTCGAAGTGGGGGATGGGCTCTTCGAAGGCTGACATCTGTACCTCCTGGAGAAGGCCGGGGGACGGGGAATCGATATAAGGAGTTTTCGGCCTCGGCCCCAGATACATCTCCGGCCAACTTTTTTCGGCGCCGCCCTGGGTTGCCCGGATATCCGAAGAAGATTCCGTCGATCTGGAGCCCGCGATTTTGATTCCGGACAGACCAAGATTCCTTTGAAAAGATCCTCAAACCCTGTCGTCAGGGATGTGGGCGAACACGTGCAGGAGCCTTGAAAACCCAAGGATCTGCATCAACGATTCTCGATATCGACGTTGTCGGACGAAACCCTCACGAAGCTTTCCAGCGGCACGGCGGGAGGCGGGGCCCTACACTCCTCGACGCGGGGGCGCGGGGGCGCGGGGGCGCG
>NZ_BAAAHQ010000014.1:0-49627 GCF_039525605.1 Nonomuraea longicatena
CCCGCACCCCGCACCCCGCACCCCGCACCCCGCACCCCGCACCCACGAGGGTCGCTGGCGAGCGGGCCGTGTCAAGTCAGGTCTTCGCTCGTGGATCGGGGCACAGTTAGACCATGCCAACCGGTAAGTCCCGCCCCCGTACGCTGGCGGCACAGGCCGCCGATGCTCTGAGCCCTGACACCACTGCGGTGCTCTCCGCCTTCGAGCATCATCTGCGCTTCGAGCGAGACCTGTCCCCGCACACCATCCGCGCTTACATGTCCGACGCGATGTCGCTAATGCTGCATCTGGACCTTCACCTCAGCCCTCCGGCACCCTCCCATGGTGCCTCAGGAGCCTCTGGAGAGCCCGGGTCGACAGGTTCGGCCGGTTCCGTTGCCGACGCCGCCCTCTGTCCTCGCGTAGCCTCGGGAAACCCCCAGGACCTCGTCGGCCCCGCCGACGACGCTCGTTCTGTCACGCGCTCCGCCGATCGAACGACAGCCCTTGACCACGACCGTGGCGAGGAAGTCGTTTCCCCCGGTGATCGGTTGAACGGGTTGGATGTCGGTGGGCTCCGCTCGTGGCTGGCCGGGCAGCATGCGGAGGGGCGGTCGCGGGCCACGCTCGCGCGTCGTACGGCCTGCGCCCGCGCGTTCACCGCCTTCTGCCACCGCAACGGCTGGCTCGCACAGGATCCCGGGCTTCTCCTCGCCGGTGCCAGGTCCCCGCGCACGTTGCCCGCCGTACTAGACCATTCGCAAGCCCAGGCCGCTCTCGACGCGGGCGAGGGTTCCGACCCCAGGTCGCTCAGAGACCAGGCGATCCTTGAACTCCTGTACGCCACAGGCATCCGGGTCAGCGAACTCTGTTCCCTCGATGTCGATGACGTGGACCGGGAACGCGATGTCCTCCGGGTCCTCGGCAAGGGCCGCAAAGAACGTACGGTCCCCTTCGGCAAACCCGCGTTGCGGGCGCTGGACCGCTGGTGCATCCATGGGCGCCCGCTGTGGATCACCGGACGTTCCGGCGCAGCCCTCTTCCTGGGCACGCGCGGCGGACGTCTGGACACGGGAACCGTACGCCGCGTCGTCCACGCGCGGCTGAGCCAGCTCGAAGGCGCCCCCGACCTCGGCCCGCACGGTCTCCGTCACAGCGCCGCCACTCACCTGCTGGAAGGCGGCGCCGATCTGCGCAGTGTGCAGGAACTCCTCGGACACGCCTCCCTCAACTCCACGCAGATCTACACCCACGTCTCCATCGACCGTCTCCGCACCGCCTACCGGCAGGCCCACCCCCGAGCCTGAGCGCGGACACCGCATCACCGCGCCACCCGAAGCGGGCGCGTCCACAAGCGACTGCCCTCACCGCAGCTCACCAGGCAATCCTCACCAGGTCACCCACCGATCCTCAGCAGCGCCGAGGATCCGCAGGACACCCCAGCGACCCCAGCGACCCCAGCGACCCCAGCGACCCCAGCGACCCCAGCGACCCCAGCGACCCCAGCGACCCCAGCGACCCCAGCGACCCCAGCGACCCCAGCGACGGGGAGGATACTCGGCCTGAGGTCGTTTGGTTGCTTTACCACGACAATGTCGCCTTTATGTAGGGAAACAGGCATCGCCGGGGTGTGCCGCCGCAGGTGTCGGCCGCCGACGCCCTGCTCGGCGTCGCCGCCGAGCCCTGGCCCTATCCGCCCGGCGACCCGCCTGTTGGCAGGAACTGGCAGGTCGCCCATCGCCACCAGAGAACGATGGGATGCCGTCGAAGTGCCCACAGCGTCGCAGCGGTCATGAACGGGACTTGGCCCATCACTAACAGCCTTCGTGCCTGTGACCTGGGTGGGCGGAGGGAAGGGCGCGGGCTGGAAGCCAGGAAACGCGTGGGCACGAGGGCGTCGGCCACGCCGCGATGTGCATCGGCCGCCGCCATGGAGATTCGAGGTCCGTCATGGTGGCGAGGGGTCGCGTCGGCCATCATCCTGGGCGACGGGTTGATGGCGGCGATCGGGACGAAGGCGCCAGCCCTTGGGGGTGCGGTCGATGAAGCCTGCCGCCGCCAGGGCGCCCAAGGCGCTCACCGCTGTGGCCAGGTCCACGCCCGCCGCCACGGCGATGGTCGCGGGACCGGCCCCCTGGCGCGAGGGAACGGCGTCGAGGACGGACCTCGCGGTCGGCGACAGCGTGTCCCTGGGAAGGACCGGGCCACGCGGAGCGGGTGCCAGGTCGTCGCCGATCAGGCCCACCAGGTCGATGAGTTCGTCCGGTGTGGTGACGCAGACGGCCTTGCGCTCACGCAGGAGCCGGTGACAGCCCGCCGAGGTCTCCGAGGTGACCGGTCCGGGTATCGCGGCCAGATGACGCCGCAGGGCCACCGCGTGGCCTGCGGTGTTCAGTGCCCCGCTGCGCAAGGCCGCCTCCACCACCAGCGTTCCGCGTGAGAGGGCGGCGATCAGACGGTTGCGGATCAGGAAGCGGGCCCGCGTCGGGTGAACGCCGGGCGGACACTCGCTGATCAGGACGCCCTGTGAGCGGATGAGGGCGAAAAGGTCCTCGTGGGCGCTCGGATAACAGACATCGACTCCACAGGCCAGTACGGCCACCGTCGGGGAGTCGGCCGCCAGGGCGCCTCTGTGGGCGGCCGCGTCGATGCCGTAGGCGCCGCCGGACACGACGGTCCAGCCCGCTTCGCTGAGTCCTGCGCCGAACTCGCCCGCCACGTGAGTTCCGTAGGCCGTCGCGGCCCTGGAGCCCACCACACCGACCGAGCGCAGGCAGGCGTTGCGGAGGTCGGCGTCGCCGCAGGCCCAGAGGCCGATCGGGGCGCTGTAGCCGAGTTGGTCGAGCTGGGTCGGCCATTCGGTGACGCCCGGGACGAGCAGGCGGACGCCGAGCCTTGCCGCCGCCTCCAGATCGGCCTCCGGCCGGACTGCCCCGATGCGCGCCTGCCAGGCGGCCAGACGCTTGCCCACCTTGGCCAGAGCCTGTTCGTAACCGGCAGACCACGCTCGTGAAGAACCGCCGACGCCCATGTCGACAGCCCTCGGATCACCCGACCCCGCCCCGGCAACGCTCAGATCCGCGCCCCGCCGACCGGCAGCCCTCGAATCAGCCGAACCGGTGGCGTCGGAGTCGGCAACCGGACCAGCGACCACGCTCGAACCGGCGGCCACCTCAGCGCCCGTACTGCGCGACCCGCCTGAACCACGATCTCCGGAACTCAACCCGTCGGATCCCCGCCGATCAGGTCCAGAGCAGCCAGGAGCAGCGGCATCGCAGGCACAACCCGCGCCGTCGCGACAGCCTGCGCCACCACCCCCATGACCGGCACCGGCGCGGCGGGCACCGCCGGGCCGAGCCTCACCGACGCCGTCATTCCCCTCACAACCCTCAGCACCCTCACAGTGGACACCGCCAAGCGCAGACCGGGCGCTCTCCCGGCCGCCACCGGTGAGCGCGACGGCCGAAGAGACCACAGCACCCGTTACGACACCCGCGTTCGGGCGCCCGACGGTCTCGGCCAGGGCGGCGGCCACCGGATGCGGGGTCGTGGAGCCGACGATCAGCCGTAGCGCCTCCAGCGGGCCGTAATGCGCCACCAACCGGCCCAGCAGCCGATCGCCCGCCGCGAACGCGGCGCGCATCAGCAGTGTGCGGGCCACCAACTCCTCGGCGGACGGCATCAGCCCACCCCCAGCCACAGGGCGAGCGCGGTGCTGGTGTCGTCCTGGTCGGGGCGCGGCTTGTCGGCCAGATCGGCGAGGGTCCAGGCGACCCGGACGATGCGATCGAGCCCCCGGGCGCTGAGCGTGCCGGTGTCGAGCCCGGTCGAGACCGGTTTCATGGCCTCCGCCGACGGCCGGAACTCCGCGTGCAGCGCGGGCGGGGGCACCTCGGCGTTGGTGCGCCACGGTGTGTGGGCCAGGCGCCTGGCCGCGCGCTGCCGGGCGGCCAGCACCCGGGCGGCGACCGTCTTGCTGCTCTCGACGAACCGGCGGTCGGCCATGAGTTCGCGCCTGCTGGAGCGGGCCACGGTCACCTTCATGTCGATGCGGTCGAGCAGCGGCCCGGACAGCTTGCCGATGTAGCGCCGTTTGACCACGGAGGTGCACTGGCACGCCTCCTTGTCCGTCGGCCGGGCGCACGGGCACGGGTTGGCCGCGAGCACCAGCATGAAGCGGGCCGGGAAGGTCACCGACCCCGCCGCCCTGGAGACCGTGACGATGCCGGATTCGAGCGGCTGGCGCAGCGAGTCGAGGACGGGGCGCTGGAACTCGGGCGCCTCGTCGAGGAACAGCACCCCTCGGTGGGCGAGCGACACCGCGCCGGGGCGCACGACCGTGCCGCCGCCGACGATCGCGGCGGCCGTCGCGGTGTGGTGGGGGCTCACGAACGGCGGCCGGCTCATCATGGGGCTGTCGGGTGGCAGCACGCCGGCGACCGAGTGTATGGCGGTCACCTCAAGGGCGTGGTCCTGCTCCAGGTCGGGCAGGAGCGTGGGCAGGCGTTCGGCCAGCAGAGTCTTGCCGGTGCCCGGCGGGCCGATCAGCCACAGGTTGTGGCCGCCCGCCGCGCACACTTCGAGAGCGCGTCTGCCCAGCGGCTGGCCCACGACGTCGGCGAGATCGACCATGGGGCGCAGGGGCGACACCTCGGGCTGCTCCGGGGTCTCGTGGACGAGCGGTTCAGGGGGCTCGCCGCCGACGCGCAGCCATTCGACGAGCTGGCGCAGGTCACGGACGGGCACGACCCGCACGCCCGGCACGAGCGCGGCCTCCGCCGCGTTGGCGGCGGGGACCACGACGGTGATCTCGCCGTCCTTGGCCGCGCCCAGCACGGACGGCAGCACGCCGCGCACCGGCCGCAGCCGCCCGTCGAGGCCGAGTTCACCGAGGAAGTAGAGCGCGGACAGCCGCTCGGCGGGGACGGTGCCCGCCGCGCCGAGGATCGCCACCGCGATGGCCAGGTCGAACTGGCTGCCCCTTTTGGGGAGGCTCGCCGGGAAGAGACTGACGGTGATGCGGGCGTCCGGCCAGCCGTAGCGGCTGTTGACCATGGCGGATCTGACCCGCTCACGGGCCTCGCTCAGCGCGGTGTCCGGCAGGCCGATCAGGCTGATGGCCGCCAGACCGGCGCCGACGTCGGCCTCGACCTCGACGCACCGGCCGGTGACCCCGACGAGCGCGACGCTTCTCGTGCTGGCGACGGTCATTCAGCTCGCCCCCCTCACGTGCTGGAGGGAGAAGTCGCCCGCGAAGCGCTCGATGGCGACGACGTCGACGCGGACGGTCGCGAACGAGGACTGCTGGGCCGACAGCCAGGCGGCCGCCAGCATGCGCAGCCGCCTGAGCTTGGCGGGCCGTACGGACTCGAGGGCGGTGCCGTGGGAGCGGCCGGATCGGGTCTTGACCTCGACGATCACCAGGCCGGGCCCGTCGCGCGCGACGATGTCGAGTTCGCCGTGGCGGCACCGCCAGTTGCGCGCGAGGATCTCCATGCCCTCGGCCTCAAGATAGGCCGCCGCCAGTTGCTCGCCGTGTCTGCCAAGGTTGTTCATGGGACGACCTTGGCGGAGGGGCGGGAGGCGGATGGAAGCCGAACGACGTTCTGTGGATAACGGGAGGCGCGGCGAGGAGCCTGTGGAAAGGGCTAGCCGGAGAAGCCTTCCTTGGGCATTTCGAGGTCGGCCTTGGCGAGCTCTTCGACGTTCACATCCTTGAACGTCACAACTCGGACATTCTTAACAAAACGGGCGGGGCGATACATGTCCCAAACCCAGGCGTCCTGCATCTTCACATCGAAGAACACATCACCGTTGCCAGCCGTCTTCACGTCGAGATCGACCGAATTGGTGAGGTAGAAGCGCCGCTCGGTCTCGACGACGTAGGTGAACAGGCCGACGACATCCCGGTACTCGCGGTAAAGCTGCAGCTCCATCTCGGTTTCGTACTTTTCGAGATCCTCTGCGCTCATCGCGTCCCTCCTGTCGTTCCGAGGTCAGGCAACCCCGGCCCCCATCTCATTGTCGCCCATCTCCCTGGCCACCGTGACGAAGGAGAAGCGATGATGCGGGCAGGGCCCGTGCGTCTCCAGCGCCAGCCGATGTCCTGGAGTGACATACCCCTTGTGTACGGCGAAGCCATACGCCGGAAACTCCGCGTCCAGCGAAACCATCATCCGGTCACGCGTCACCTTGGCCACGATCGACGCCGCCGCCATACAGGCCGCCACCTGGTCCCCCTTCCAGACGGCCAGCGACGGCGCCGGCAACCCCGGCACCGGGAACCCATCGGTCAGGATGTATTCCGGGACCACCGTCAACCGCGCCACCGCCCGCCGCATTCCCAGAACGTTGCACCGGTGCAGCCCCACCTCGTCGATCTCGCCGGGCGGGATCACGACCACGCCCACGTCGGCGCTCGCCATGATCTGCTCGTACAGCTTCTCCCTGGTGGAGGCCGTCAGCAGCTTGGAATCGCCGAGCCCCGGGATCGCTTTGCCGAGTACGACGGCCGCCACCACGAGCGGACCGGCGCAGGCCCCCCGGCCGGCCTCGTCGACACCGGCGATCGGCGTGAGGCCCCGGCGGGCCAGCGCCCGCTCATAGGCGTAAAGCCCCGAATCTCGCCGGACGACACTCGGTCGGGGGCGGAACGCAACTGTCATGACACAGGCAGAGTACGCCCCAATAGCGGCAAACCGCGACCGATAGCAGGACTGGCCTACTTGACCTTCGCGAACGTCTCGGGCTTCTGGAAGATCTCGGCCCGCGACAGCGGCCAGAACCGCACGAACGCCTTGCCGATGACGTCCTTCTCGTCGATCCAACCGGCGTCGCCCTTGTTGGCCACGTGGTCGCGGGAGTCCTGCGACATCGTCCGGTGGTCGCCCATCAGCCACAGTTTGCCCGGCGGCACCGTGTGGTCGAACTGGTTACCCGAGGGGAAGTCGTCGGGGTGCAGGTAGGAGCGCTCGTCGAGCGGCACCCCGTTGACGGTGATGCGGCGCTTGCTGTCGCAGCAGACCACCTTGTCGCCGGCGACCCCGATGACCCGTTTGATGGTGTCCTGCCCCTCCCACCCCTTGAAGACCACGACGTCGCCCCGCTCAGGCTTGCCCGCGAGCTTGTTGACGAACACCCGGTCGTTGATCTGCAGGGTGTTCTGCATCGACTCGGAGGGGATGTAGAACGATCCCACCACGAACGCCTGCAGCAGCAGCGCGATGCCCACACCGAGCATCAGCAGAAGGACGGTCTCCCGGACCCCGCCCTTCTTCTTCGCCGTGCCGGCCTCCGCCTTCTTGGTGTCGGCCATCAGCGCTTCCTCCTCAGCACCCAGCGCCGGCGCACGAGAACCAGCGGCACGGCGAACGCGAACCCCGCCACCAGCGGCACCGCTCCGCCGAGCGCGTTGAGCGCCGGCTGGGCGAAGGTGTCGGGAATGGGCATGGTGGCCGCCCTGGAGAACGGCCAGACGATCACGAACGCCCGCCCGATGACCTGGCCCTCGGGAATCGAACCGCCACCGGGGTCACCCTGGTGCGCGCGCGAGTCGAGCGAGACCCCCCGGTGGTCGCCCATCACCCACAGGCGCCCCTCCGGCACTTTCACGTCGAAGCCGTCTTTCGAGGGCTTGTCGCCGGGATACAGGTAGCTCTCCTCGTCGATCCCCACCCCGTTGACCGTCACACGGCCTTTGGCGTCACAACATTTGACGTGGTCGCCGCCGACGCCGATGACCCGCTTGATGTAGTCCTTCTCGCCGGGGACGACGCCGAAGGCCGTACCGACCCAGCGGAAGAAGCCCGCGACCGGGTTGGACGGTTCCTCAAGCTGGAACTCACCGTCCCAGGAGTCGACACCGGAGAAGACCACGACGTCGCCGCGCTCGATGTCGCGCGTGTGGTAGACGAGCTTGTTGACCAGGACCCGGTCATTGGTGAGCAGGGTGTTCTCCATCGACTCCGAGGGGATGTAGAACGCCTGGATCACAAAAGTCTTGATGATGAGGGCAAGCACCAGTGCCACGACGACCAGGACGGGAAGCTCTTTCCAGAACGAACCCTTTTTGCCCTTTTTCGCGTCTTTGGCCTTCTGGGTCTCTTCAGCGACCACGTCCACCTCGTCCTCGACCGGGCGGCGCGTGGCGCCGTGCTCCTGGCTCTCGCTAGTCATCGTTGACGAGCCTAGATGATGGCAGGGCTCGACAAGCCTCGACCGAGGGTACAACCATCCGCGAGTCGCTCCGTATAAAGAAAAAGCCCGGTACGTCGAAGAAGTACCGGGCTTTTCGGATGTCCTTACTTGGCGGGCGTGTTCTCGCGCTTCTCGCGGATGCGAGCGGCCTTGCCGCGCAGGTCGCGCATGTAGTAGAGCTTGGCGCGGCGGACGTCGCCTCGGGTGACGACCACGATCTTCTCGATGATCGGGCTGTGCACCGGGAACGTGCGCTCGACGCCGACGCTGTAGCTCACCTTGCGGACGGTGAAGGTCTCGCGCGAGCCCGCACCCTGGCGGCGCAGCACGAAGCCCTTGAAGACCTGGACACGCGACCGGTTTCCTTCGATGACCCGGACGTGCACCTCAAGCGTGTCGCCGGGACGGAAGCTCGGCACGTCGCCGCGCAGAGACGCCTTCTCGAGCTCCTGGATCTTCGTGTGCATAGTGAGTTCCTCAAAGTCTTGTGAACACGCGGAGGTCCCGCCCGGCCGCCGATGCGGCATCTGAGGGGACACGCCTGTTCTTTCCTGGCGCCCGGTTCCGGGCGCGCGAAACCAATCCGAGAGCAGATTGGTAGCGCTTCAGTGTGCCACATCTTCCGGCCCGAAGCGAAACGGGCTCCGCAGCGACTCCAGCAGCGCCCTGTCGTGCTTGTCCAGCGTCTCGGGGTCGAGCGCCGCCGCGAGGTCGGGGCGGTTGGCCACCGTACGGCGCAGCGCCTCGTCCCGCCGCCATCGCGCGATCTTCCCGTGATGGCCGGACAGCAGCACCTCGGGCACCTTGTGCCCCCGCCACTCCGGCGGCTTGGTGAAGACCGGCCCTTCCAGCAGGTTGCGCATGCTGCCCGGCGCGAAGGAGTCGTCGGCGACCGAGCACGCGTTGCCGAGCACCCCGGGCAGCAGCCGCCCGACGGCCTCGGCCATGACGAGCACCGCCACCTCTCCCCCGGCCAGCACGTAGTCGCCGATGCTGACCTCGTCCACCCGCAGCCGCGTGGAGTACTCGGCCATGACGCGCGAGTCGATCCCCTCGTAGCGTCCGCAGCAGAACAGCAGCCATGGCTCACGGGCGAGTTCCTGGGCGAGTTCCTGTGTGAACGGCCGCCCGCTGGGCGTGGGCACCACCATGCGCGGCACCTGGTCGGCGGAGCCGACGACCGCGTCGACGGCCGCCCCCCACACCTCGGGTTTCATGACCATTCCGGGCCCGCCGCCGTAGGGCGTGTCGTCGACGGTCTTGTGCACGTCGTGCGCCCAGTCGCGAAGCTGGTGGATCCGTACGTCCAGAGTGCCGCGCTCGCGCGCCTTGCCGATGAGGGAGACGTCGAGCGGCGAGAAGTACTCGGGGAAGATCGAGATGATGTCGAGCCGCATCTAGAGCAACCCCTCGGGCGGATCGACGACCAGCCGCCCGGCGTCGAGATCGACCTCGGGCACCAGCGCCTTCACGAACGGGATCAGCGCGTCGTCCTGCCCTGCCCGCCGGACGACGAGGAGGTCCTGGCCGTGGTGGAGCACGTCGGTGACCTCGCCGACGGCCTCGCCGGAGACGGTGACGACCGAGAGCCCGATGAGCTGGTGGTCGTGGAACTCGTCCGGATCGTCCGACGGGGACACCTCGGAGGAGTCGATGACGATCATGGTGCCGCGCAGTTCCTCGGCGGCGTCGCGGCCGGACACCCCGGCGAGGCGCAGCAGGAGCACGCCCTTGTGCCAGCGGACGCCCTCGACGGTCAGCGGGCCCCGGGAGGCCGGGTCGGTGACCAGGGAGTTGCCCGGCGCGAAGCGCAGCGCGGGCTCGTCGGTGCGCACCTCGACGGTGACCTCGCCCCTGACTCCGTGCGGTCGGCCGATGCGGCCCACGACCAGCTGCACGTGAAACCTACCTTCTGCGAAACGCGAGCGCCCCCACCGGACGGACCGATGAGGGCGCTCGGGACAATCGGACTAGCGGACGGCCTCGTGCAGGTCGACCAGGTCGACCCGGACGAACTTGCCGTCAGCCAGAGCGTTGACGACGGTGCGCAGCGCCTTCGCGGTGCGCCCGCCGCGACCGATGACCTTGCCGAGGTCGTCGGGGTGCACCCGGACCTCGAGAACGCGCCCGCTGCGAATGCGGCGTGCGCGGACACGGACGTCGTCGGGATGTTCGACGATGCCCTTCACGAGGTGCTCGAGAGCCTCCTCGAGCACCTCAGCCCTCGCCCTCGGTGGGGGTCTCGGCTGCGGCCTCGGCCGGAGCCTCGTCCTTCTTCTTGGCCTTCTTGGGCGTGGTGGCGGCCGTGCCGGTGTCGCCACCGGACAGCGCCTCCTTGGCGGCGGCCTCGTAGATCACGTGCCGGTCGGCGGCGACCTCGGCGACCTGGAGCGGGGCCGGAGCCGGCTCGCCCTTGAACTTCTGCCAGTCACCGGTGAGCTTGAGCAGCTTGAGAACCGGCTCGGTCGGCTGTGCGCCGACACCCAGCCAGTACGCCGCACGCTCGGCGTCGATCCGGATGAGCGAAGGGTTTTCCTTCGGGTGGTACAGACCGATCTCCTCGATCGCCCGGCCGTCACGCTTGGTGCGGCTGTCGGCGACGACGACGCGGTACTGCGGGTTGCGGATCATGCCGAGCCGCTTGAGCTTGATCTTGACTGCCACGGGTGTGGTCTCTCCTGCATTCGAGCGTGGGTGAGCGGTTTGCCATCGAGTGGGGCACGACGGCGGGCCGCTCGAGGGACAGGCATGACCGGCGGGAGGTGAGAGGGCACCCACCTGGTCACGGTGTTCCAACATGCCATTGTGCCAGACCGCCGCCACTGCCAACGACAGGCGCGCGTGCTACTTGTCGTCTGGCAGGTTGAGCTTGGAGGGGTCGAAGCCCGGGGGCAACTGCAGGCCGGGCGGCAGCTTGGGGCCGCCGCCAAGGTTGCCGAGCAGACCGCCCTGCTTCTTGGGCGCCTGCTCGTCGGAGGGCTCGGGAGCGGGCTTGCCGAGCGCGGCCTTGCGCGGGTCGCCGCTCACGCGCCGGCCCTTCTTGGCCTTCTTCTGCTGCTTGGCCGCCTTGCCCCGGCCGCCCGGCATGCCGGGGATGCCCATGCCGCCCGCCATCCGCTTCATCATCTTCTGTGCCTCGAAGAAGCGGGTGACCAGGCCGCTGACCGCCGTGACCGTGACACCGGAACCGGCCGCGATGCGGGCACGCCGCGAGCCGTTGATGATCTTCGGGTCGGAGCGCTCGGCGGGGGTCATCGACCGGATGATCGCCGCGATGCGGTCGAGGTCGCGGTCGTCGATGGAGTTGAGCTGGTCGCGCATCTGCCCCATGCCGGGCATCATGCCGAGCAGGTTCTTGATGGGGCCCATCTTCTGGACCATCATCATCTGCTCAAGGAAGTCTTCGAGGGTGAAGCTCTCGCCCGAGGTGAGCTTGCCCGCCATCTTGGCGGCCTGCTCCTCGTCGAAGGTCTTCTGCGCCTGCTCGATCAGGGTGAGGATGTCGCCCATGTCGAGGATGCGCGAGGCCATCCGGTCGGGGTGGAAGGCGTCGAAGTCCTCAAGCTTCTCGCCCGTGGAGGCGAACATGATGGGCCGGCCGGTGATGTGCCGCACCGACAGCGCGGCACCGCCACGCGCGTCGCCGTCGAGCTTGGTGAGAACGACGCCGTCGAAGCCGACGCCCTCCATGAACGCCTGGGCCGTGGTGACGGCGTCCTGGCCGATCATGGCGTCGACGACGAACAGGATCTCGTCGGGACCGACCGCGTCGCGGATGTCGGCGGCCTGCTTCATCATCTCCTGGTCGATGCCGAGGCGGCCCGCGGTGTCGATGATGACGAGGTCGTGCTGCTTCTGCCTGGCGAAGTCGATCGACCGGCGGGCGACCTCGACCGGGTCGCCGACGCCGTTGCCCGGCTCGGGCGCGAAGACGGCGACCCCGGCGCGCTCGCCCATGACCTGGAGCTGGGTGACCGCGTTGGGCCGCTGCAGGTCGGCGGCCACGAGCAGCGGCACGTGGTTCTGGTCGCGCAGCCAGCGGGCCAGCTTGCCCGCCAGCGTGGTCTTGCCCGCGCCCTGGAGGCCCGCGAGCATGATGACCGTCGGCGGCGTCTTGGCCAGGCGCAGGCGCCGGGTCTCCCCGCCGAGGATGGCGATCAGCTCGTCGTTGACGATCTTGACGACCTGCTGGGCCGGGTTGAGCGCCTGGGAGACCTCCGAGCCCCTGGCGCGCTCCTTGACCTGGGCGACGAACGCCTTGACCACGGGCAGCGCCACATCGGCCTCAAGCAGCGCGATGCGGATCTCGCGGGTGGTCGCGTCGATGTCGGAGTCAGAGAGCCGACCCTTGGCGCGAAGGGAGGAGAAGACCGATGTCAGCCGGTCGGAAAGCGTCTCGAACACGTGGTTGGCCAGCCCTCGGTGCGGTTATGCGTGGTCTGGACCCAGCCTAGCCGCTCGTTCAGCCATTCCAGCCGGGCACGGCCATACGGACCGTGAGCGCGTGCTCGACAAGCTGGATGAGAGCGGCTTTGACCGAGTCCTTGGCCCGCGCGTCCAGGCGGACCATGGGGATGTGGGGGGCCAGCGTGAGGGCGTCGCGGACCTCCGCGTCACTGTGCTGGTACTGGCCGTCCCAGCCGTTCACCCCGACGATGAACGGCAGTTGCGCCTCCTCGAAGTAGTCGATCGCCGGGAAGCTGTCGGCCAGCCTGCGGGTGTCGACCAGCACGACGGCGCCGATGGCGCCGCGTACCAGGTCGTCCCACATGAACCAGAACCGGTGCTGCCCGGGTGTGCCGAACAGGTAAAGGATCAGGTCGCGGTCCAGCGACACGCGGCCGAAGTCCATCGCCACGGTCGTGGTGGACTTGAGCGGCGTCATGCCGAGGTCGTCGATGCCCGCCGAGGCGTCGGTCATGACGGCCTCCGTGGTGAGCGGCATGATCTCCGACACCGCCCCGACGAACGTCGTCTTGCCGACACCGAAGCCTCCGGCCACCACGATCTTGGTCGAGGTGAGGCCGGGGCTAGAGCCTGCGAAGTCCACTGAGCACCCTCTCCAGCAAGTTCACATCTGGCCTGCCCGCTTCCAGCTGCGGCTGGTGCACTCGGACCAGGCCTTCGGCCGCCATGTCGGCGATCAGCACGCGTACGACGCCGAGCGGTATCCGCAGCAGCGCCGACACCTCCGCCACCGATCTGACCTGGCGGCAGAGCTGGCTGATCGCTTGGTACTCCGGTGTGATGTGCGAGAACTCCCGGTGTTCCGCCGTCGCCGACGAGACCAGGGCCTCCATGGCCAGTTTGACCCTCGGCGCGGTGCGCCCGCCGGTGACGGCGTACGGCCGTACCGGCGAGGCGGGGTCGTTGTGGGGCGGTGGCGGCGGCTCCCACCCTCCACCGCTGTTCCATCTGGGGTCGGTCGTCACGCGATCACCTGGTCTGGCTCGCGCGCAGCTCGGCGCGGACCGCAGGGGTGAGGACCTGACCGGCCCGGTCGACCATCAGCGTCATCTGATAGGCGACCAGTCCCATGTCGCAGTCGGGCGCGGCCAGTACGGCGAGGCACGAGCCGTCGCTGATCGACATGATCAGCATGAGCCCCCGCTGCATCTCCACGATCGTCTGGTTGACCGTGCCGCCCTCGAACACCCGGGCGGCGCCCTGCGTGAGACTGATCAGTCCCGAGGCGATCGCGGCGAGCTGGTCGGCCCGATCGGTCGGGAAGCCGGCGGAGGCCGCGAGCGGTAACCCGTCGGAAGAGACCACAACCGCGTGGGCGACCCCGGGTACGGTGCTGACGAAATCGGTGATCAGCCAGTCGACCCCGCGGGCCCCGTGGCTCAGGTCGTTCATTCGCCCTCCTCCCTGCTTTCAACGTGCTTGGAGCCGGGGGGATACGCCCGGCCCTCGCTGATGTCGTCGCGAGCTGCCCGGAATCCCTGCTGGAAGCTGGACAGCCGGCTTCGGATCCGGTCCGGTGACACCGAGGGCCGCGCGGGGGCGGCGGCCTCCTTGGGCGCGGCGGACGGGGTGGCGGAGCCGGGCACCAGGTTGGCCCTGGGGACCCGCTTGGGCAGCCCGGCCGCGGTCGGCGCGTCCCGCACGGGCTCGCGCGCGGCCTCCGCGGCGGTCCATCCGGCGTCCGCCTTGGAGTTGCCCCAGTTGGCGTCGGCGCCGTTGTCGTTGTTGTCGAACCAGGCGGACTCGACGGAGGCGAAGATCGGCAGGTACTCGTCGCCCTGCGGGACCGCCGGAATGGGTCCGGTGGCGGCCGCCTCGGTCTCGGGGAAGTCGTACTTGCTCTGCGCGGGCGGGCCGGTGTCCCTGCCGGGCGGCGTCTGGTCGCGGTTGTTGAACGACCAGGTCGAGACCTCTTCCGAGGGCGGGGAGGGCTGGCGCTTGGGCAGCGGCGGCGGCTCGTTGCTCCAGGTCCCGCCGGAGTTGCGCGAGGGGACCCACACGTCGGAGGTGTCGGGGCCGGAGTCGCGCGAGTCGCCGGGCCAGCCAGCGACGTCGGACGGCCACGCGGGCATCGCCGCCGACCAGCCGGAGTCCGGGACGGGCTGCGACGGGAACGACGGGTGGCCGCTGCCGGGTGCCGCGCCCCACTGCTGCGGGGGCGGCGGGACCGGGGTGCCGTAGGAGGGGGCCTCGTCGCGCGGGATCTGCGCGCCGAACGGCTCCCGCGTCGGCGCGCCCATGGGGCCGGCGCCCGTACCGGCGCCCGCACCGGCTCCGGCGCCCGCGAACGGCGTGGCCTGGGCGCCGAGCAGCGCGTCGGGGATCAGGACCATGGCCGTCAGGCCGCCCGCGCCGTGCGTGCGGAGCTGGACGCGGATGTCGTGGCGGTGCGCGAGGCGGGCGACCACGAACAGGCCCATGCGCCGCGAGACGGAGACGTCGACGGTGGGGGCGTCGAGGAGGCGGTCGTTGGCCGAGGCCAGTTCCTCCTGGGTCATGCCGATGCCGGAGTCGGTGATCGACAGCATCACGCCGCCGCCGTCGATGCGGCTGCCGGAGACGGTGACGCGGGTCTCGCGGGGGGAGAACGACAGGGCGTTCTCGACCAGCTCGGCGATCAGGTGGATGACGTCGTTGACGGCCTGTCCGGCGACGGAGACGCCGTCCGGCACCTGGAGGACCACGCGCTCGTAGTTCTCGACCTCGGACAGCGAGGCGCGGGCCACGTCGACCAGCTTGACGGGCTGACTCCAGCGGCGCGGCGGTTCCTGACCGGCGAGGACCAGGAGGTTCTCGGAGTTGCGGCGCATGCGGGTGGCCAGGTGGTCGAGCTTGAACAGGTTGGCCAGCCGGCTCTCGTCCTGCTCGCCCTGCTCCAGGCCGTCGATGAGGGTGATCTGGCGTTCGACCAGGGTCTGCGAGCGGCGGGAGAGGTTGACGAACATGGCGTTGACGTTCGAGCGCAGCCGGGCTTCCTCACCGGCCAGCCGGATCGCCTCGCGGTGGACCTCGTCGAAGGCGCGGGCGACTTCACCGACCTCGTCGAGGGTGTCGACGCCGATCGGGTCGACGCCGATGTCCACCTTGTCGCCGGACTCGCGCATGTGCCTGACGCGTTCCGGCAGGCGCTCGCCGGCGATGTTGAGGGCCTCGCCGCGCAGCCTGCGCAGCGGCCTGACCAGCGAGCGGGCCATGAAGGTGGTGACGGCGAGCACGAGGATGAGCAGGAGCAGGATGAGCCCCGCGACGATCAGCGCGCTGCGCTGCTCCTCTTCCTGGAGGGTACGGCTGCGCAGGATGATCGAGTCGGCGACGGTGCTCTCGACCTTGCGCATGAGTTCGATGGTCTGGGAGACGGACTCGAACCAGGTGTCGCCGGTGTTGCCCTCGCCGAGTGAGCGCTGGGTGAGCAGGCGCCCCTCGCCGATGAGGACGAGCGCGCGGGCCCTGATGCTCTCCGCGCGGTCCACGTTCTGGCCGGTGACGGTGTCGCCGTACAGGGTGCGCTGGGCGAGCGTGGCGTTGGCCGAGTAGGCGGCCAGTTCGCTGTCGCGCCGGGCGCGGGAGGCGAGCAGGTCGTCGAGCTGAACCGGGCTGAGCCGTCTGGCGGCGAGGCCGGCGCTGAGCGTGGCGCGCTCGAAGGAGACGCTCTCCTTGGCGCGCGAGAGCGCGGTGAAGATGGCGACGCTGTTGTCGAGCTCCTCGTCCACGGCGCCCTGGGAGACGTCGTCGTTGAGGAACAGCATGTCGTTGATGACGTGCTGGTAGAGCAGGGCGACGCTGCGGGCGTCGAGCTGGCTCTCCGCGGCCGCCTTGCGCAACTGCGGGAGCTCGTCGAGGCGGTTGCCGATCTGCTGGGCCTCCGCGCGCTCCGGGCGTTCGGAGCGGGCGAGGGCCTCGACGTCCGAGCGCACCTCGTTCTGCAGGTTGTTGACCGCCGTGTGCTGGGCCTCCATGGCGGAGGAGTCCCTGCGGTCGTTGGCGACGAACCGGGTGGTGAGGTCGCGTTCGAGTTCCAGCTCGTGCGCCAGTTCGGCCAGCTTGCTGACGAGTACGGCGGTCGCGTTGATCTGCTGGTAGTCGGAGGCGATGCCGATCGAGGACGTGACACGCATGCCCGCGAGAAGGAGGGCCGCCAGCGTGGGGATCACGATGAGCGCGAGCAGCTTGGAGCGCACGCGCCAGTTGCGGATGGCGAAGCGGGACGGGCGCTTGGCCTTCGGTGGCTTCGCCGGGTTCCGGCCCGGCGGCGGGGTCGACGGCGCCGATGCGCCGCCGCGGTCGGTCACAGCCCCGGCGCCCGCGTCGCCGTCATCTCGGGCTGATGTAAATGCAGTCCTCACCGACGTCCGCAACCTCTCCTCGGATGACTTCCTGCGTGCGGATCACGTCATGCCTTTCGTGGCGTGCCACGCCAACACGCCCATAGGGCGAGTGCTTATTTGAGCACAACACGACTACTTCGGCCAACGCCCCAACGGTCACAATCAGCTCAGACCTCATTAAACGGCCACGAAGTGGACTTATCAATACTTCAATGTCTACCTGAGGGTGCCGTACGACCTACGCCAACCAGCTACATAACCCCCAAATCGGGCAAATCACCCACTCGCCCCACTGTGCCGCAATAGCCGTATATCTCCGAAAGAGTTTCGGTCGGCTACCCTGACCCCGAACTCCACTCAGCGCTAACATTTCGGTCCCCGGACACCCCCCACGGAGAGGCCATGTCGTTGCCCTTCGTCCTTGACAGAACCGGCCACGAGGAGTGATCGTGCGCCGTCTCTACGAGAGCAAGATTTTCTGCGGAATCACCGGCGTCGTCGGCATCCTGATCGTCGCGGAGATCGCCGGCAGAAGCGGACTCATTCCGCCCAGCGCCTTCCCCCTCGCCTCCACGGTGCTCACAGACGCCGCCGGACTGGCCGCGGACCCCGACTTCCTCCTGGACGTCGGCGTGACCTTCCTCGGCTGGGCCGCGGGACTCGTCATCACCGTGCTGGTGGCCGTGCCCCTGGGCCTCCTGCTCGGCAGCGTCCCCCCGGTCGAGCGGGCGCTGCGGCCCTTCGTCGAGTTCATGCGCCCGATCCCCTCGGTCGCGCTGATCCCGCTGGCGGCCTTCCTGTTCAGCGACTTCCTCGAACTGAAGGTCGCGATGATCGTGTACGCCAGCACGTGGCCGATCCTCATCAACACGATGTACGGGCTCAAGGAGGTGGACCCCGTCGCCAAGGAGACGCTGCGCAGCTTCGGCTTCGGCCGCATGGCCGTCCTGATGCGCGTGTCCCTGCCGAGCACGGCCCCGTTCATCGCGACCGGGATCCGCGTCGCGGCCGGGATCGCGCTCATCCTCGCGGTCAGCACGGAGTTCCTGACCGGCGGCTCCGAGGGCATCGGCACCTTCATCATCCTGGCGGGCAGCAGCCCGGACGGCACCGCCCTCACCGTGGCGGCGACCGTGTGGGCCGGACTGCTGGGCCTGGCGGTCAACGCCCTGTTCGTCAAGGCCGAGCGGCGGGCGTTCCACTGGCACGCGGCCAAGATCGGAGTGCAGACGTGAAGATCCTCTCCGCGCTGTCGAGGCTGTGGCTGGTGCCGGTCGTCCTGGTCGTCTGGGAGACGACGACCTGGCTCATGGACGACCAGTACTTTCCCCGGCCCACCGAGATCGTCGCCGCCATGTACGAAGCCTGGTTCACCGGGCCGGCCGGCAGCATGTTCCTGACCGAGCGGGCCCTGGAGAACGTCCCGGACAGCATCGTCAGACTGCTGGCCGGGTGGGCGCTGGCCTCGGTGCTGGGCGTCGCGCTCGGGGTGGCGATGGGACGCTCGCCGCTGCTGTTCCGGCTGATCGACCCGCTCATCCAGTTCGGCAGGGCGCTGCCGCCGACCGCGCTGCTCCCGCTGTTCATGGCGTTGTTCTCGACCGGGACCAGCATGCACGTCCTGCTGATCGCCTTCGGGGTCATCTGGCCGATCCTGTTCAACACCGCCGACGGGGTCCGCAGCGTCGACCCGCTGCACCTGGAGACCGGGCGGACCTTCGCCCTCACCCGGACGCAGCGGATGACCCGGATCATCCTGCCCTCGGCCATGCCGAGGATCTTCGCCGGGCTGCGGCTGAGCCTGTCGCTGGCGCTGATCCTCATGGTCATCTCGGAGATCTTCAGCGTGAACGGCATCGGCTTCCTGCTGCGCGACGCGCAGCAGTCGTTCGAGCTGCCGACGGTGTGGGGCGCGATCGTCCTGCTCGGCCTGCTGGGCTTCATTCTCAACTGGCTGTTTCTTCTGGTCGAGCGCCGGGCACTGTCCTGGCACCGGGCAGCCACCCGAACTGCGTAGCTTCACAGCCCGTCAAACAGCAGAAAATCACCACAATTCACCCAGCGTGAATGCATGAAATGGAACGATCCATTGTCAAAACCTGACATATCGCCACATGTGATGATATGTCAGGTCACGCCTTCCCTGCTGAGGCTCTGGTCCCTATTGTGGCTTGCGCTAGGCTCTTCCCCTCAAGATCACGCCCGGGCGTGCATCGATACTCTTCCCCCCATGGAGTGTTCATGTTCGGACACTGGCGCCGCTTGCGCACCGGCGCTGTCACGATTGCCGCCACAGCATTGCTCGCCGCAGGATGCGGCAGCGGAGGAAACGACTCGGGGGGCAACGCCGCCGGTGGCGTAGAGAAGTCCGAAATCACCATCGGTATGCTCCCGCTGCCCGAGGTCGCCCCCATCCAGATCGCCATCGACAAGGGCTTTTTCAAGGCCGAGGGCCTCAATGTCAAGGCCGAGGCCGTCCAGGGTGGCGCCGCCGCCATGCCCCTGCTGATGAACGGCAAGTACGACATCCTTCACAGCAACTACGTGTCGGCCATCATCAACGCGTCCAAGGACGGGAAGATCAAGGTCGTCGGCGAAGCCTATGTGGCCAAGCCGGACAACTTCCTGCTCATGGCGAAGAAGGGCTCGCCGATCACCAAGGTCGCCGATCTCAAGGGCAAGAAGATCGGGGTCAACACCAGGAACAACGTCGCCACGCTCACCACGGACGCCCTGCTCAAGACCAACGGGCTGACCAAGGACGACGTGACCTACCTTGAGAAGCCCTTCCCCGACATGGTCAACGCACTGGAGACCGGCCAGGTCGACGCCGCGTTCCTGCCCGAGCCGTTCCACCAGGCCGCGGCGGCCGCGGGCAACACCAGGATCGCCGACATCATGAGCGGCCCCACCGCCGACTTCCCGATCGCCGGCTACCTCACGACGGACGAGTTCTCCGCGAAGAACCCCAAGACGGTCGGCGCCTTCCAGCGCGCACTCGCCAAGGCGGCCGAACTCGCGATCACCAACTCCGACGAGGTGGACGCAGCGCTCGGCAAGTACACCAAGATCGACAAGGCCACGGCCGACCTGATGAAGCTCGGCGGATTCTCCACCACCGTCAACGCGACGCGTCTGCAGCGGGTGGCCGACCTGATGCTTGAGCACCAGCTCCTCACGGCGAAGTTCGACGTGAACGGAATGATCTACAGCGGAGGCGCGAAGTGATCGAACCGTACCAGGCGGTCGGCCTGGTCCCCACCATGCGTGGGATCCGCCACCGCGACGACATCCGGGTCAACATCGATCACATCGGCCATCTGATCAAGGCGGCGTCCTGGCTGACCAGCCTCGACCTGCCCGTACGGCTGATCGCCATCCCCGAAGGCGCGCTCCAGGGCTTCAACGACGAGGTGCTCGATCTCGACCACGAGGACTTCGCCGCCAACTGCGCGATCGACGTGCCGGGCCCCGAGACCGACAAGCTCGCCGAACTGGCCGTCAAGTGGAACACCTTCCTCATCGGCCAGGCCAAGGCCAGGCACCCGGAGTTCCCCGGCCGCTTCTTCAACATCGGGTTCGTGATCGACCCGCAGGGCGAGATCATCCTCAAGCACTACAAGACCGTCACGCTGCTGCCGGTCGAGCACTCGGTCACCCCGCACGACGTGTGGGACCGCTGGGTGGAGCTCTACGGCGAGACCCTCGACGCGTTCTACCCGGTCGCCGACACCGAGATCGGCCGCATCGGCATCCTGATGGCCAACGAGGCGTCCTACCCGGAGAACGCGCGCGGCCTGGCGATGAACGGCGCGGAGATCATCTACCGGGGACCGTACCCCCACCCGCACGTCGGCAACGGGCTGTACGAGGTGCAGAACCGGGCCAGGGCGCTCGACAACAACGCGTACCTGATCGCCTGCAACGTCGGCACCTACTTCCTCGACCAGGAGTCCGACATCCCGATCGACACCTTCGGCGGGCAGTCCATGGTCGTCGACTACAAGGGGCAGATCGTCGGCAGGCACGACTACAGCGGCGGCTCGTCGTGGGTGGCGGGCACCATCGACATCGGCGCGCTGCGGCACTTCCGGGCCAACGCCCAGTGGGACAACTGGATGAAGGACCTGAAGACCGAGCAGTACCAGCTCATCTACAACAAGCCGGTCTACCCGAAGAACCTCTACATGGACCGCAAGCCGTACAACCACGCGGACTACCGGACCGAGGTCATCGACAAGCAGATCGAGCTCATGCACGAGCGCGACATCTGGGTGCGGCCGGAGAAGGGCTGAGCACCGGTGCCGTGCTCCCCGCCGGGAGCACGGCACTCTCAGCGAGTGACGCTCCACGAGGCGCGGCGGTTGAGGTGCTCGACGTCCTGGTCGGTGAGACCGTGCTGGGCCGCGCGTGAGCGCCTGATCTCCTCCTCGGTCAGTACCTCGGTGATGTCGGAGAACCCGCCGGGGGCGCGCTCGGTGACCAGGTTGACGGTGGCGTCCATCGGCAGGTCACGGTGCAGGAGCACCAGCGCGTTCGCCGGTTCGCGCCGCTCGGCCTCGTACGCCAGCAGGGCCGCCTCCGGCGTCGGCTCGGTGGCGAGGCACCTGGCCAGGACCCTCGCGTCGAGTACGGCCTGCGACCCCCCGTTGGAGCCGATCGGGTAAAGCGGGTGGGCGGCGTCTCCGATCAGGGTGACCCGGCCCCGTCCCCAGTGGGAGAGTGGGTCCCTGTCCACCATCGGGTAGGAGAGGATGTGCTCGGTCGCCGAGATCAGAGCGGGAACGTCGAGGTCGGCGTGCTTCCAGTCGGCGAAATGCGGAAGAACATCCTCTTTGCGGCCCGGGGCCGACCAGTCGGCCGCCGGAACGGCGCCGGAGTCGCCCAGCCGTACCTCGGTGACCCAGTTGAGCAGCGCGCGGCCTCGCGAGCGCGCCTCGGCCGAGACGGGGTACACCACGATCTTGGCCACCGCGTTGGAGCCCGCGACCAGGACGGTGGAGTCGTCGAGGATGGGGTCGCTCTCCACGATCCCCCGCCACATGTGGATGCCCGACCACCTGAGGTCGTCGCCCTCGGGGTGGAGCCCGGCGCGCACGGCCGAGTTGATGCCGTCGGCGCCGACCACGACGTCGTACCTCTCCTTCTTCACCTCGCCGGAGCGCACGTCGCGCAGGCTCGCGGTGACGCCGTCGGCGTCCTGCTCGAAGGAGACGAAGGCGGTTCCGGTGCGCACGGCGTCCTCGCCGAGGCGGTCGCGGACGGCGGCGAGCAGCAGCATCTGGAGCTGCCCCCGGTGGATGGAGTACTGCGGCCAGTTGTACCCGGCGGCGCGCCCGCGCGGCATGGTCACGATCAGGCCGCCGAAGCGGTCGGTGAAGCGGAAGAAGCTGGTGGGAATGCCCGTGGCGGCCAGCCGGTCGGCCAGCCCGAGTTCGGTGAGCTCCCGCACCGCGTGCGCCTGGAGGTTGATGCCGACGCCGATGGGACGTAACTCCGCGGCCGACTCCACGAGGGTGCAGTCGATTCCGGCGGCGTGGAGGCTGAGCGCGCCGGTCAGCCCTCCGATGCCGGCGCCGACGATCAGAACGCGCACAAGTACTCCCTCCGCCGCATGGATGGACCCGATCATACGGGGCGGAGGCCAATCGGGAAGGACTTATTGCGGAATATGTGACATCACGTCAATGGCGAGTTTGATCAGCTTCTGAGAACTTCTGAGACACCAAACGTTGCGCTCTGCAACACTTTTCCGGATTTGTCGTGTCGGGGTAGGCGAGGGAGAGACACAGATGAGGCGAGTATTGGCCACAAGCGTCGCGCTCGTGATGGCGCTGACCGCATGTGGCAGCGGCGACGGAGACGGCCAGAAGGCGTCGTCCGCGTCCGCGGCGGGCGGCGGCCTGGAGAAGACCACGCTCACGATCGGCATCGCACCGGTCCCCTCCGCGGCCCCGCTGTACATCGCCGAGAAGCGCGGATTCTTCAAGGCCGAGGGCCTGACGGTGAAGACCGAGATCATCCAGGCTCCCCAGGCTGTCATGCCGAAGATCATCAACGGCAGCATGGACGCCTTCCTCACCAGCTACGTCACCCTGTTGTCCATCCAGGACTCGGGCGCGGTCAAGCTGAAGCTGTTCCAGCACGTGCAGAGCGCGGCGCCCGGCGTCGCCGGGGTCGTCGTGCCGAAGGACTCGCCGGTCAAGACCCCGGCCGACCTCAAGGGCAAGACGATCGCCGTCAACTCGCTGAAGGCCATGGGGCAGACCATCACCAACGCCCACCTCCAGGCGGCGGGGCTCGCGCCGGAGGACGTCAAGTACGTGCCCGTCCAGTTCGCCGACCAACTCGGCGCGCTCGCCTCCAAGAAGGTCGACGCGGCCTGGCTGGTCGAGCCGTTCCTGTCGGCGGCCAAGAAGACCGGGGCCACCGAGATCCTCGACACGATGAGCGGGCCGACCAACGGCATGCCGATCGACGGCTGGGCCGCCTCCGAGAAGTGGATGGCCGACAACCCCAAGACCGCCGCCGCGCTCCGGCGGGCGCTCACCAAGGCGCAGGAGGCCATGACCGACCGCAAGGCGATCAACGAGGTCGTGCCGACGTACACGCAGATCCCGGCGCCCGCCGTCGAGGCGATGAAGCTCGGCACCTTCGCGATGGAGCCGGACGTCCCCGCCTTCCAGAAGCTCGCCGACCTGATGCACGGCTACGGCTACCTCAAGGCCAAGACCGACGTCGCCCAGCTCATCGCTCCCAAGACCGGATGAGGGTGCTCCTCGGGGTCGCGGGGGTGCTCGGTTTCCTCGCGCTGGCCGAGACGGCGGGCCGGGTCGGCCTCATCGACCCGGCCGCCGTCCCGCTCGCCTCGACGGTCCTCGCCTCGGCGCTCGCCCTCGCCACCGACGCCGATTTCCTGGCCGGGGTGGGGGCCACGCTGCTGCCGTGCGTCACGGGACTGGCCATCGCGGTGGGCGTCGCCGTGCCCCTGGGGCTGCTGCTCGGATCGGTGCCGCCGGTCGAGAGGTCGGTGCGGCCGCTGGTGGAGTTCCTGCGGCCGATCCCCTCGGTGTCGCTCATCCCGCTGGCGATGTTCCTGTTCACCGACAGCCAGGACGCCAAGACCGCGCTCATCGTCTACACCTGCTCATGGCCGATCCTCATCAACACGCTGTACGGCCTCGCCGATGTCGACCCGCTCGCCAAGCAGACCCTGCGGGCCTTCGGCTTCGGCCCGCTGTCGGTCGCGCTGCGGGTGAGCCTGCCGAGCGCGGCGCCGTTCATCGCGACCGGGATCCGCATCGCGGTGTCGGTCACGCTCATCGTGGCGGTCAGCGTGGAACTGGTCGCGGGCGGCGAGGGCGGGATCGGCCAGTTCCAGTCGGTGGCCGCGACCGGCAACCGGGTGGACCGGGTGCTGGCCGCCTCGATCTGGGCCGGGCTCATCGGGCTGGGCGCCAACCTGCTGCTGCTCGCGCTCGAACGCCGGGTCTTCCGCTGGCGTCAGGAGGTGGCCGCGTGATCCTGCGCAGGCTGGCGTGGTGCTGGCTGCTGCCCGTCGCGGCCGTGCTGTGGGAGGTCGCGACGCGGCAGGCGCAGGCGGTCTACTTCCCGCCGCCGAGCGCGGTCGTGGCCAGGTTGCACGAGATGTGGTTCTCCGGCCCGCCGTGGCGGGGCTTCCTCACCGACGAGGCGTTCGCCGACCTGCTGCCGAGCCTCGGCAGACTGGCGGCCGGGTGGGCGGTGGCGGCCGCCGTCGGCGTCGTCGCGGGGCTCGCGATCGGACGGCTGCCCTGGCTGTCGGCCCTGGTGGAGCCGCTGCTGCACTTCGGCCGTTCGGTGCCGCCCCCGACGCTGCTGGGGGTCTTCCTCGTCTTCTTCAAGATCGGTACGCCGCTGCAGCTCGCGGCGATCGTCTACGGGGTGATCTGGCCGGTGCTGATCAACTCGACCGACGGCGCCCGGCACGTCGACCGTCAGTACATCGAGACCGGCCAGGTCTACCGGCTCGGCCGCCGCGACCGGCTGCTGCGGGTGATCCTGCCCGCCGCCGCCCCGAAGATCTTCGCGGGGCTGCGGCTGAGCGTGTCGCTCGCGCTCATCATGATGGTGATCTCCGAGCTGGTGGCGAGCACCGAGGGCATCGGGCACCGCATGCTGGAGGCGCAGAGCGAGTTCGACATTCCCGCCATGTGGGCCGGGATCGTGCTGCTCGGTCTGCTCGGCATCCTGCTCAACGCCGCGTTCATCGGCGTCGAGCGGGCGCTGCTGGGCTGGCACCGGGCTAGCCGTACATCCTCTCGATGACCGCGCGCTGGCGCTCGACGAACCAGGACCGTTCGGGCGCGGCGCCGTCGAGTTCGTCGGGCCGTTCGACGTCGTGGTTGGCGTACTCTGCCGCCCACAGGCCCGGCTTGACCCGCGCGAGCAGGTTGCCCATGCCGGGCCGCAGGCGGCTGCGGCGCAGGGCCGAGACGTCCAGTTCCGCGGCGGCGATGATGGACTCCCCCGGCCCGGCCTGCGCGAGCAGGCGCCCGGAGAAGTCGATCACCTCGGAGCCGCCGTTGGTCGAGTCGGCCGGGATCGCGATCCCGGTCAGCCCGCCGCTGTTGGCGGAGACCACGTAGGCGAGGTTCTCGACCGAGCGGGCCCGCCGCGCGATGGCCTTGCCGGTGAGCTGCGGCGAGGACGCCTCGGAGGTGGGATGGCAGAAGACCTCCGCCCCGCGCAGCGCGAGCGCCCGCGCCAGTTCGGGGTAGAGGATCTCCTCCGAGGCCAGGGCCGCCAGGTTGCCGATCTCGGTCCGCGCCACGGGCAGCACGGCGTCCATGCCGTACACGTCGAGATAGCGCTCCCAGACGTCGTACGGCGACGGCGAGTACATGGAGTGCAGCCGCCGGTAGCGCAGCACCGCCTCGCCGTCCGGGCTCAGGATGACGCACGCCTGGAAGTACAGCTCGGGGAAGTGCTCGTCGCTCTCGTAGGCGTTGACGCACAGGTAGACGCCGTGGCGCCCGGCGATGTCACCGAGCGCCTTGTACTCTTCCCCGTCCGGGGCGAGCGCGGCCTTGTCCCGCCATTCGGCGATGCTCTCGCGAAGCGGGAAGCCGGTGAGCACGTACTCGGGCAGGACGATCAGGCGCAGGTCGGGGCCGACCCAGGAGCAGGCGCCGCCGACCTTGGTGCCGATCCGCTCGATGCCGGCCCGCATCTCGGAGCGCGGGTCGGCGGACCCGGTGATCGAGTGGGTCGTGAGCTGGAGTGCCAGCGCGTGGTACGCGATCACCGGTGCCACCACGGATCGGGTTCGGAGGAGCGGTTGATCAGGTGGGCGCGGCGGCGGACGAACCGCTGGATCGAGGCCTTGCCCATGCGCGAGCCGCCGAGCCCGGACAGCTTGAAGGAGTGCTTCTCCCCCTCGTGGACCAGCGCGGTGAGCGAGGCGTCGTTGATGCTCACGGCGCCCACCTCCAACCGGCCGGCCACCGCTCTGGCGGCGCGCTCGTCGGGGCCGAAGACGGCGGCCGACAGGCCGTAGCCGGAGTCGTTGGCCAGGCGCACGGCCTCCTCGACGTCGGCGACCGCCATGACGGGCAGGACCGGGCCGAAGGTCTCCTCGGTCATGACCTTCATGGTGTGGTCGACGCCGGACAGCACCGTGGGGCGGCACCACAGGCCGCCGCCGTGGTGCTCGATGCGCCCGCCGGTGTGGACCCTCGCGCCGAGCCGCCGCGCGTCGGCGAGGTGCTCGGCGACCACGTCGGCCTGGCCGGCCGCGATGAACGGCCCGACCGGGCCGCCCTCGACGGTCAGGCCCACCTTGCCCGCCCGGTCGGCGAGCAGTTCGACGAACTCGTCGTGGACGGCGCTCTCGACGTACACGCGCTCGATCGACTGGCAGGACTGGCCCGCGTTGGCGGTGCCGCCCCACAGGATCGCGTGGGCGGCCCGGTCGAGGTCGCTGCCGGCCAGGACGATCGCCGGGTCCTTGCCGCCGAGTTCGAAGAAGGCCGGGATGAACGCGCGGGCGGCCGCCTCGGCGACGGCGCGGCCCGAGGGCACTCCCCCGGTGAAGACCAGGGCGTCGACCTTGGGCACGAGGGCGGCGCCGGTCTCGGCTCCGCCCGGGATGATCGTCAGCGGCAGCCCGGCGGGGATCAGGCGCGAGAGCGGTTCGATGAAGCGGGGGGCGACCTCGCTGGGCTTGACCACCACGGTGCACCCGGCCGCGAGCGCGGGGATGGCGTCGATGAGGCTGAGCAGGAGCGGGAAGTTCCACGGGCTGATGACGCCGACGACGTCGTACGGGACGGCCTCGCCCGCGATGACGATGCCGGGCTGGGCCGCGCCCATCTCCTCCGGAGGCCGCAGGGCGTCCGGAGCGTCCCTGATCCAGCGGTCGATCAGGCCGCGCACGATCTGCTGCTCCAGCCGGGACTCGACGGTCCGGCCGGTGTCGGCGATCAGCGCGGCCAGGAGTTCCTCGTCCGCGGCGACGGCCGCGCCGAACTCGGCGAGCGGCTTGCGGCGGTCGGAGCGGCGCCACCCGGGCGCCGCGCCGCGCAGTCTGTCGACGGTGGCCGTCACCTCCGCCTCGGTCAGCGGCCGGAGGTGGTGGTCGATCTGTCCGGTGAGCGGGTTCCTCACCTCGATGCTGGTCATACGCGCCTCTCGTCGATGATGGTCCGCTTGACGCACACTCCGCTCTGGATCCACTGCCAGACCCGGCTCCTGTGCTCGCCGTCGTCGCTCAGCACGATGAGCTCGAACAGCCGCAGGTCGGCGGCGGCCGCCTTGTAGAGCCAGGTCAGGTAGATCGTGGACGCGTCGAGTTCCCAGAACTCACCCGTGATCCGCTCGGTGTCGAATCCGCAGCGTCCGCCGCCCAGGTAGGTTCCGGGGAAGGCGATCTCCTCGGTGCGCCCGTCGTCCCAGGTGTAGCGATTGACCTGGTGGTAGGTGCGCTCGTCGACGATCGTGCAGGTCAGGTGGGAGCTGTGTCGGTCGAGCAGGGTGCCCTGGGGGTCGAGGTGGGTGTAGGTGCCCGTCCATCGCCCCTCGTGACGGGCCAGTAACGGCATGTCTTCGCGAAGCCCCATACGCCCACCTCTTGCTGGATGAATGTTGCCGTTGATGCGGTGTGTCAGGGTTTGAAGCCGACGCCGGCCAGCGCGAAATGAGGGATGGGAGCATCCTCGAAGACCAGATGATCGGCGTCCGGGCGCCAGTCTGGCACCGGAACGAGTCCCGGGGGGACCAAATCGAGGCCGTCGAAGAACCTGGCGATCTCCTCTTCCCTGCGGTAGCGGGTGTCGCGCACCTTCTGCAGGGCCCTGGACTGCTCGTCACCCCTGTCGAGCAGGTGGTGGACGAAGACGTAGCTGCCGGAGGGGATGATGTCGACCAGTCTGCGGGTGCGGGTCCACGGGTCCTCCAGATCCTTGAGATGGTGGAGGATGCCGCACAGCAGCAGGCCGACCGGCTGGGCCAGGTCGATGTGCGCCTTGAGCTCGGGGTCGGCCATGAGGGCGTCGGGCTCGCGCAGGTCGGCGCGGATCGCGAGGGTGTTGGGGCTGGTCACGAGCAGGGCGCGGGCGTGGACCAGCACGTGGGGGTCGTTGTCGACGTAGGCGACGCGCACCTCGGGGTCGGCGGCGTGGGCCACCTGGTGGACGTTCTCCGCCGTGGGCAGGCCGGTGCCGATGTCGATCAGCTGGCGCAGGCCGACCTCGGTGACCAGGAACCTGACGACTCGGCCGAGCAGGTCGCGCTGGGCGCGCACGCCGAGTTCGACGTCGGGCATGCGTTCGCGGATGCGCTCGCCCGCCTGCCGGTCTATCTCGAAGTTGTCCTTGCCCCCGAGCAGGTAGTCGTACACGCGGGCAGGGCTCGGCGCCGACAGGTTCAAGCCCTGCGGGACCCCGCCATCGACTTCTGCCACGACACCCCTTCACCTTCCATGTGTGATCGCTCCCACGATAGCCGGAACAGCCTCTGCACCGAGGCAGATCACACACTCACAGAGTCGGACAATCTACGCTTTTACCCATAAATCGCGAAATATCACTGCTTTTGCCGTGGAAACTCTGCGAAGCCATTTCAGCGCCCCTCTACTATGGCGTCCCAATTCTGCCCTCCGATAGAGTTCTGGCATTCAGTGCGCCCCTGGAACCCCAAGGAATGCCGCCTTGCTCGAGATCAGCAACCTCAGCCATACGTACGGCAGCGGCCCCGGCGCCCACCACGCCATCGAGGGCCTGTCACTGAGCGTCGCGGAGGGCGAACTGCTGTGCGTGGTCGGCCCCTCCGGCGCCGGCAAGTCGACGCTGCTGCGGTCCATCGCGGGGCTGATCGCCCCCACGGGCGGCGAGGTCAAGGTCGACGGCCAGCTCGTCACCTCCACGCCCGACAACCTCGCGGTCGTCTTCCAGGACTACAGCCGCTCGCTGTTCCCCTGGATGTCGGTCGCCGACAACGTGGCACTGCCGCTGCGGCGCCGGGGCATGGACAAGAGCGACCGCAAGGCGGCGGCCCAGGAGGCGCTGGAGTCGGTCGGCCTGTCCGGCGCGGGCAAGAAGTACCCGTTCCAGCTGTCCGGCGGCATGCAGCAGCGGGTGGCCATCGCCCGCGCCCTGGCCTACCGGCCCAAGCTCATGCTCATGGACGAGCCGTTCGGCTCGGTCGACGCGCAGACCAGGGAGGACCTCGAAGACCTGGTCCTGCAGGTGCGCGGCCACCACAAGATGACGATCGTGCTCATCACCCACGACATCGACGAGAGCGTGTACGTCGGCGACCGCGTCGTGGTGCTGTCGAAGGCCCCCGCCCACGTCGTCGGCGACCTGGCGGTCGAACTCCCCTTCCCTCGCGACCAGATCAGCACGCGCGAGCACGCCGACTTCGTCCACCTGCGCGCCGAGGTCGGCCGCCTGGTCCGCGGCGTGACCCCCACCGACCAGCTCCTGGCGCCCGGCGGCCCGAAGCCCGGCGGCAACCCCACCGACCAGAAGGCCAGGAAGCAGCGGCCCGGCGGGCAGGGGTCCGGCACCCGCAAGGGCGGCGCCGGGCAGCCCGCCAAGCAGAGCCCCAACGGCAACGGCCAGGCTTCGAACAGGCAGGCTTCCAACGGGCAGGCAGCCAACGGACAGAAGAACGGCGCGCAGGCTTCGAACGGGCAGAAGAACGGCGCCCAGAAGAACCGGGCGCAGCGGGTCGGCAAGAAGAAGGTTCGCAACCCGAAGCGCAAGGCCCGGACGTAGGCGCCGACATAGCCCCGGCAGAACAAGCAGACGCCGCCCGTCCGACCCAGAGGGGTAGGAGGGCGGCGTCGCGGTGGGGTGGTGCGCGCCCGGGTGGCGCCGGATGGGGGCCTCCGGCCTGTCACGGCGGAGCGGCCGTGGCGGCGGCTCCGCCGTGACGAGGATGTCCGAGCGCTGTGAAAGGGATGTCTACGCCGGGGTGGAGAGCGTCTTGGTGAGGGCGTGTTCCACGAGCGTGATCAGAGTGGACTTCACCGAGTCCCGGTGCCGGGCGTCCAGCCGCACGACCGGGGTGCCCTCGCCGATCGTCAGGGCCTCACGGAGTTCGGTCTCCTCGTGGGGGAAGGAACCGTCCCATCCGTTGATCCCGACCACGAACGGCAGCCCCGCCTCCTCGAAGTAGTCGATCGCCGGGAAGCTGTCGGCCAGCCGACGCGTGTCCACCAGGACCACCGCGCCGATCGCGCCGCGCACCAGGTCGTCCCACATGAACCAGAACCGGTGCTGGCCCGGCGTGCCGAACAAGTAAAGGATCAGGTCGCGATCCAGCGACACACGGCCGAAGTCCATCGCCACGGTGGTGGTCGTCTTGGTCGGCGTCAGCGAGACGTCGTCCACGCCCGCCGACGCGTCGGTCATGACGGCCTCCGTGGTCAGCGGCAAGATCTCCGAGACCGCACCCACGAACGTGGTCTTGCCCACGCCGAAACCTCCGGCCACGACGATCTTCGTCGAGGTGAGGCCGGCGCTAGAGCCTGCGAAGTCCACTGAGCACCCTTTCGAGCAAGTTGAGGTCCGGCTTTCCCGCGTCCAGCGCCGGCTGGTGCACGCGGATCAGGCCCTCCGACGCCATGTCGGCGATCAGCACCCGGACCACCCCGAGAGGTTGCCGTAAAAGGGCGGAGATCTCCGCAACAGACCTGACATTGCGCGTCAGCTGGATGATCGCCTGATACTCCGGACTGAGAAGTGAGATGTCTTGGTATTCCGACGTCACGGAGGACACCAGTGCCTCCATGGCGAACTTCATCCGCGGCGCGGTGCGCCCCCCGGTCACGGCATAGGGCCGTACCAGGGAACTCTGCTTCTGCGGACGGGGCGCCGACGGATGCGGCGGAGTACTATCACCAGCCCAACCCTGACCTGTCACCATGATCTCCTGTCACCGCCCGGCTAGCGGGGGCGGGCCGCCTGCAGCTCCGCGCGGACCGCGGGCGTCAGCACCTGGCCGGCCCGCTCCACGAGGAGCGTCATCTGGTACGCCACCAGGCCCATGTCGCAGTCAGGCGAAGCGAGCACCGCCAGACACGAACCGTCGCTGATCGACATGATCATAAGCAGGCCGCGCTGCATCTCGATCACGGTCTGGGCGACCTGACCGCCCTCGAACACCCGCGCGGCGCCCTGGGTCAGGCTGATCACACCCGAGGCCACCGCCGCGAGCTGGTCGGCCCGGTCCTTGGGAAAGCCCTCCGAGTAGGCAAGCGGCAGACCGTCGGACGACACGACCACGGTGTGCGCGACACCGGGGACGTTGTTGACGAAGTCCGTGATCAGCCAGCTGATGCCACGCGCACCCTGGCTCAGTTCTCTCATTCCTTCTCCTTCAGATCTTCGCGGCCCTGCCGGATGCCCTGCTGGAAGCTGGAGAGCCTGTTGCGCAGGCGCTCGGGCGAGATCGGCGGCGCCGGTGAGGTCACCTGGGGCTCGGCGAGGCTCGCCGTCCCCGGCACCAGGTTGGCCTTGGGAACCCGGCGCGGCAGGCCGGAGGCGGTCGTCCCGCCCTGGACCGGCTCCGCGGCGGCCTGCGCGGCCTGCCAGCCCTGGTCGGCGGGCGAGGACCACGAGGCTCCGGCACCCGACTCGCCCGGACTGCGCTGGGGCAGACCGGTCTGGGTGTGGGCGCCGGGGGTGAAGTCGTCGACGGGCATGGCGTCCCGCCTGGGCAGCGGCTGCGGGCGGCCGGCCGCCGGGTCGCGCTGGGGCAGCGGCTCCGGCTGCGGGTCGCGCAGGCCGAACGGCTCGCGCTGCGGCAGCGGCAGGCCGTCGCGCGACAGCGCGGGCTGCGGGCTCGTCTCCGGTCCCGGATCCCAGTCCTCGAACGGCTCGGGCTGCGGAACCGGCTCCGGTTCCATGCCCTGCAGCTGGTCGGGTTCCGGACGGCGGAACCAGTCGGAGCCCACCGACGAGAAGATCGGCAGGAAGTCCTCGCCGGCCTGCTCGATCGGGGAGTCGTCCACGACCGGCATGGGGCCGGTGAGGTCGAGCGAGCTGTACTCCGCCGAGTTGTAGTCGGTGTTGAACGGGGTGAACAGGCTGCTCGCGCCGTTGCCGGCCGAGCCGTTCGACGAGCCGGTGGCCGGGCCGCCGGAGGACACCGAGGGCCAGTTCCGCTCACTGCCGAAGGACGGCCAGTGCCCGCTCTCCTCCTCCGCCCGCCGGGGCGGGTCCTCGGCCAGTGAGGTCCACTGGGGCGCCTCCGGCTGGGACGGCACGGGCGGCTCGGCGAAGGACGGCCAGCCGTTTCCGGCGGCCGGGGCGGCGGGGGCCGGTTCCGTCCAGGGGGTGTCGGGCACCGGGATGTCGGTCGGCCACTGGGTGTCCATCGGCGAGTCGAAGCGTGCGGCGTTCGGCGCGAAGGGACTGCTGTGGAAGCCGGTGTCCGAGGACGGCGGCGCCCCCAGCATGGCCGGGTCGAAGCTGGTGAAGCTGTCGTACTGCCCGCGCGGCTGCGGCACCGCGCCCCCCGTCGACGCGATGAGCAGATCGGGCAGCACGGCGACGGCGCTGAGGCCGCCGGTCTCCCGCATGCGCAGCTGTACGCGGATGCCGTGGCGCAGGGCCAGGCGGCCGACCACGAACAGGCCCATGCGCCGGGAGACCGACACGTCCACGACGGGCGGGTTGGCCAGCCGCCAGTTGGCCTCGGCGAGCTCATCGGCCGTCATGCCGATGCCGAGGTCGTTGATCGTGACCAGGACGCCGCCGTCGGCGGGGGCGCTGGTGACCGAGACGCGGCTCTCGCGCGGCGAGAAGGAGATCGCGTTCTCGATCAGCTCGGCGAGCAGGTGGACGGCGTCGGTGACGGCGGGGCCGACGATCTGGATGTCGGACGGGATCTGGATCTGGACGCGCTCGTAGTTCTCGACCTCGGACAGCGAGGCGCGGGCGATGTCCACGAGCGGGACCGGCTCGCTCCACTTGCGCGCGGCCTCCTGGCCGGCGAGGACCAGCAGGTTCTCGCTGTTGCGCCGCATGCGGGTGGCCAGGTGGTCCAGGCGGAACAGGTTGGCCAGCCGGTCCTCGTCCTCCTCGCCCTGTTCCAGGCCCTCGATGAGCTGGAGCTGGCGCTCGACGAGCGTCTGCGAGCGGCGGGAGAGGTTGACGAACATGGCGTTGACGTTGGCCCGGAGCTGGGCCTCGTCGCCCGCCAGCCGGATCGCCTCGCGGTGGACCTCGTCGAAGGCGCGGGCGACCTCGCCGATCTCGTCGCGGGTGTTGATGCCGATCGAGGGGGTGTCCGGGAGCGCGGCGCCCTCTCCGGACTCGCGCAGGACGCGGACGGTCTCGGGCAGCCGGTTCGTGGCCACCTGAAGGGCCTCGGCGCGCAGCCGCCGCAGGGGCCGGACGAGCGAGCCCGCCACCCGGGTGGTGATCACCAGGACGAGCAGCAGCAGGACCACGATGAGCGAGCCGGAGACGATGGCGTTGCGCTGCTCGGCGTCGCTCAGTTCGCGGGTCTTGGCCACGATGGCGCCGGCGAGCTTGTCCTCGACCTCGCGGGTGCTGTTGACGGCCAAGGTGGTGCTGTCGAACCAGTGGGCCATCTCGCGGCGCGGGCCCGCGGTGATGTCGAGGTCGCGGATCTCCTTGTACTCGCGCATCTGGGCGAGTGCGCGCTGGCGCATGGCGTCGGCGCGGTCGATGGCGGGGCCTCGGACGGTCTTGCGGTACATGGCGGCGGTCGCCGCGTCCGCCTCCTGGTCGAAGACGGCCTGCTCGGCCTGCTGGGCGTTCCACGAGCCCAGGAAGTCCGACAGGTCGTCGTAGTCCAGTTTCCGCTCGATGAGCGCGACGAGGAGGATGACCTGCTGGCGCGAGATCTCCTCCTTGACGCGCTGGATGGCGCCGAGCGCGGTGACGTCGCCGAGCAGGCGGTCGTCGTCGCCCTCGGTCTGGCCCAGCTCGTCCTGCAGCTTCTCCAGGATCTCGATGAGGGTGGAGAAGGTGCGGACGGCGGCTCGGGGCGGGACGCTCTCGCCCAGGATCGAGGCGCGCAGGCCGTCGAGTCCGATGAGCCAGCGGCGCATGGTCTCGACCTCGGCGCGCACGCGGGGCGCGTGGGCGCCGTCGATGGCCGCGGTGCCGTCGAGCACCCGGGTCTTGGCGACGTTGACCTGCTGGCGCTGGGTGCGGAGCTGGCCGAGGCGCCCCCGCTGGCGGCGGTCGGCGATGTACCAGGCGGTCAGCGCGCGTTCCTCTCCCAGCTCGTGGGACAGGGCGCCGAGGCGCTGGACGAGCTCGGCGACCTGGGTGAGCCGCCGGTACTCGGCGCTGGTGCCGATCGCGTCGGCGAGCTGCACTCCGGCGAGGAGCACACCCACGATGGTGGGGATGAGGATCAGGGCGACCAGCCGCGAGCGCACGCGCCAGTTGGCCAGTCGGAACCTCCCGCCCGTGTACTCCCCAGACGTCGCGTGTTTGGGGTTCTCCGTCCTCACTGACTCTCGCCTCTCGCGCTACGTGCTCGGAAAATCTGACACGCGTGCGACGCATGGGATTCCGCTGGCGTGGGTAATTGGAACACAATCCCTACCAGATCGGCCAACCGTACAAACCGCCCAGACGCCTACGAAACGTGTCATTTCAGGTGATTTTGACGGCGGTTCTCAGGCCGGCCGGAAGGAGTCCCGCTCTGCCGGAGCGGCATGCTTGATCATCAGGTGACGGGTCACCGAGTACTCCTGCACGGCTTCCTGGCTCATGTCCTTGCCGAAGCCGCTGCCCTTCACGCCGCCGTGCGGAGCCTCGCTGGCGATGGGCAGGTGGTCGTTGATCCACGTCACGCCCACATCCAGGCGGTGGGAGACGCGCAGCGCCCGCGACACGTCGCGGGACCACACGGAGGAGGCCAGGCCGTACCTGGTGTCGTTGGCCAGCCTGACGGCCTCGTCCTCGTCGTCGAAGGGGAGCACCACGAGCACCGGGCCGAACAATTCGCCCTGGACGATCTCACTGCCCTGCTCGACGCCGGCGACCAGGGTCGGCGGGTAGAAGAAGCCGGGTCCGTCCGAGGGGGCGCCACCGCACACCACACGGCCGCCCGCGCGGGCGACGAAGCCGTGCACGCGCTCGCGGTGGGCAGCGGAGACCAGCGGGCCGATGTCGGTGGCCGGATCCCAAGGATCCCCTATGCGGATCTTGGCAATATTTGCCCGAAAAGCCTCAATAGTCGCCTCGTACGCTGAACGCGCGACGTACACGCGGGTGGCGGCCGTGCAGTCCTGACCGGTGTTGTAGGTGGCGCCCATGACCACGCCCCGCGCGGCCTCCTCCAGGTCGGCGTCCTCGAACACCAGCGCCGGGGCCTTGCCGCCGAGTTCCAGGTGCACCCGCTTGAGCGTGCGGGCGGCACCCGCCATCACGGCCCGACCGGTCTCGGTCGAGCCGGTGACGCTCACCATGTCCACGCCGGGATCGGTGACCAGCGCCTCGCCCACCGCGCCGTCGCCCAGCACCACCCGCACCAGCCCCTCGGGGGCGCCCGCCCGCTCGAACAGCTCCGCCAGGCGCAGCGTCGAGCGCGGGGTCTGCGGCGCGGGCTTGATGACGACCGCGTTGCCGGCCGCGACCGCGGGCCCCACCTTCCAGACGGCCATGACGAACGGGAAGTTCCACGGCGCGATCGAGGCGACCACGCCGACCGGGCGGCGCAGCAAAACCGAGGTGTACCCGGCGCTGAACACGCCCGCGCCGGTGCCGTCCAGCGAGCGGGCCGCCCCGGCGAAGAAGCGCAGGTTGTCGACGGCGAACGGCAGCTCGCCGTCCCTGAAGACCGCGGCGGGCTTGCCCGTCTCCTCGACCTCCAGCCGGGTCAGTTCCTCGGCGTCGGCCTCCACGAGGTCGGCCAGGCGCAGCAGCAGCCGCGCCCGTTCGGCGGGAGTGGTCTGCGACCACTCGTGGAAGGCCGCCCGAGCCTGCCGTACGGCCCCCGCCACCTCCTCGATCGGGGTGTCGGGGATCTCGGCGAAGGACTGCCCGGTGGCCGGGTTGATGAGTTGACGCATGGTTCTTTCCAGGTGGGTGGAGCGGGGATTACTGCTTGCCGAGCCGTTCGATCAGGTCGGCCGCCTTGCGCACGCCGTCGCGGCGCCGGATCTCCTCACCGGTCGCGGCGAGCTCGGCGCGCAGCTCCGCGTCGCCGAGCAGCCGCTCGACGGCGCCGAGCAGTTCCTCGTCGGTGAAGGAGTAGGTGGACAACCGCACGCCGTGGCCGAGTTCGTCGACCCGCTGGGCGTTGTCGTACTGGTCCCAGAACAGCGGCAGCAGGATCATCGGCTTGCCGAAATGCAGGGACTCCACCGTGGTGTTGTTCCCCCCGTGGGTGATCACCAGATCGCACAGTGGGATGATCTTCGTCTGCGGCAGGAACTCGGCGCCGTGCATGTTGTCGGCGAGCTTGATCTCGGCGTGCCTCGGACCCTTGGAGACGATGTACTGATGCGGAGTCCCGGCCAGCACGTCGATGACCCGCTGCATCAGCTCCACGTCGGAGGAGCCGAGCGAGCCGAGCGAGAAGTAGACCAGCGCGCCGCCGTTGCGCTCGAAGGGCAGCTCGAAGTCCTCGTCGGTCTCCCGTACGGAGGAGTCGAGGCGGTGCCAGGCCGGGCCGAGCGGGCGCGCGCCCGTGTAGTCCAGGGCCTCGGGGTAGACGTAGAGGTTCAGGTCGCCCTCGTGGAAGAAGTCGAGGTCGGGCAGCGGGGCGGTGCCCTGTTCGACGCACCAGGCGTTGAAGGCCGACCAGATCTCGCGGTGGGTGCGGTCGTACTCGGCGCGGAAGGCGGCCCACTCCGCGGGGTCGTCGGCGGGCAGGCCGGAGAAGACCGGCGCGACGTTCTCGCCGCGCACCTCCAGCGGGTTGCACGAGACGATGCGCACGAACTTCTTGCCCGAGGTGAGCAGCGCGGGGAAGGTGATGACGTTGTCCTCGACGATGACGTCGGGGTTCACCCGCTCGATAATCGCCCTGAGCTGGGGCTCGCAGTACTTCACGCCGTCGATCAGCGACTCCCAGATGGGCTTGATGACGGTGTCGAGCTGCTCCAGCGTGCTCTTGCGGTACTCCGGCGCGGCGTCGCGGATGAAGTCCTTCCAGAACTGGCCGGGGTCCTGGTCCTCGCCCTCCTCGGCGGGCGGGGCGAGATCGACGAGGTCCTCCTCGAAGCCGAGCGCTTCGAGTTTCCCCTTCCAGGAGGCCTCGGCCGCGAAGACGACCCGGTGGCCTCGGCGGCGCAGAATGTCGCCGATTCCGATGCTGTTGTTCGTCGGCCCGTAGGCACTCTCGGGCATGAACAGAATGGTGAGGGACATGGTCACTCCGGAGAACGCGTCACGTTGAACTGGAATTCAAATAGAGCTCTGGCGTGAAGGTCAACTTCACGGCACTATGGTCCAGGATTTCCTGAAATTTCGTGTATCGGGGGTGGGCGTGGCCCAACGTAAAAGCCGGACGGATCGCCGCATCGATCTCATCGAGGCGGCCCGCCGCGCGATCATCAGTCACGGCATCGACGGCGTGCAGCTCTCGCACGTCGCCGAGGAGGCGGGGTTGACCTCCGGAGCCGTTCTCTACCACTATCCCGACCTGAGCGAACTGCTCGTCGAGGCGCACCATGCGGGGATGGAGCGCTTCTACGAGCAGCGGCTGCGACAGATCGCCAGTGTCACCGACCCGGTGGCCAAGCTCGTCATGACGATCAGGTCGGGCCTGCCCACGGGGCCGCTCGACCCGGACGTGCGCCTGCTCAACGAGCTCGGCGGCGCGGCCGGGCGCAATCGGATGTACGGCGTGCTGCTCACCTCCCTGTACGACCGGCAGGTGAGTATGTACCAGTCGATCCTGGACACGGGGGCGGCGCTCGGGGTGTTCCGGCTGAACGCCGACGCGCTGACGGTATCCCGCAACCTGGTCGCCCTGGAAGACGCCTACGGCTACCGGATCACGGCGCGACACCCCGTCATCGGCCCGCAGGAGGCGGTCGAGCTGATCCTCTCCTACGCGCGCGGGGCGACGGGCAACGACCTGGTTCACTGAGCCGCCCGCAGCAGGACCGCGTCCCGCTCGTCCCAGCTCAGGGCGACCCGCGCGCCGGTGGTGACCGTGCTCGCGCCCTGGACGGCGACGAGCACGGGCTGCTCCCGCCCGGCCACCTCGACGGACAGGTGGGAGACGCCGCCGTAGAAGCTCACGTCGAGGACGGTACCGCGCAGCCCGTCCGGGACGGCCTCGCCGTCCTGGGCGGCCTCCCCGTCTACGGCGGCATCGCCGTCCGGGGCGGCGCCCGTCTCGGCCGACACACTCGTCTCGGCCGGGACACCGGCGTCCTCCGCCGGTACGGTCGCCTCGGCGTCCTGGGCGGCGCCCGTCTCGGCCGGGACGACGGCGTCCTCCGCCGGCATGGTCGCCTCGCCGGACGGCGCGGTGGCCGCTTCGCTCGGCGGGGTCTCCTCCCCCTCCGGTACGGTCGCCTCGCCGTCCGGCGTGGCGGCCGCCTCGCGGAGGGCGATCTTCTCCGGGCGGACGGCCAGCAGCGCGGCCGCGCCCTTGTCCAGTTCCTCGACGGCGGTGCCGCGCAGGGTGCCGAAGGAGCCGGTGACCAGGCCGCCGTCGGCGTCGGCCGTACCGTCGAAGAGGTTGTTGGCGCCGACGAAGTCGGCGACGAAGCGGGAGCGCGGGCGCTCGTAGAGTTCCACGGGCCGATCCACCTGGCGCACCCGGCCGCTGTCGAAGACGGCGATGCGGTCGGCCAGGGACATGGCCTCCTCCTGGTCGTGGGTGACGACCACGAAGGTGATGCCGACCTCGTTCTGCAGCCGCTTGAGCTCCAGTTGCATGTCCGCGCGGACCTTCTTGTCCAGCGCCGACAGCGGCTCGTCGAGCAGCAGCAGCCGGGGGCGCTTGACGATCGCGCGGGCCAGGGCCACCCGCTGGCGCTGGCCGCCGGACAGTTGCTGGGGGCGCCGGCTCGCGTGCGCGGTCAGTCCGACGGTCTCCAGCACCTCGCCGACGCGCTCCTTGACCTCGGCGCGCGGCAGCCGCTCGCGCTCCAGGCCGTAGGCGATGTTCTTGGCCACGCTCAGGTGGGGGAACAGCGCGTACGACTGGAACATGAGGTTGATCGGCCGCCTGTTGGGCGCCAGCGCGAGCAGGTCGGCGCCGTCGAGCGTCGCCGTGCCGCTGTCAGGGGTCTCGAAGCCCGCGAGGATGCGCAGCAGCGTCGTCTTGCCGCAGCCCGACGGGCCGAGCAGCGCGAAGAACTCGCCCTGCTCGATCTCCAGCGACACCCGGTCGAGCGCGGTGACGTCGCCGAAGCTGCGGGAGACGCCGTCAATCCTGAGCACGTGAGCCCCTCTCCCCGATCCGGGTCAGCCGCTGCCCGGCGATCACCGCGGTGAAACTCACCAGCAGCAGGATCGCGGCCAGTGCGTTGATCTTCGGGTCGACGCCGAACCTGATCATTGAGTAGATGACGATCGGCAGTGTCGGGTCCGCGGCGCCGATCGTGAAGAACGCGATGACGAACTCGTCCAGCGACAACGTGAACGCCAGCAGCGCGCCCGCGACGATGCCGGGCGTGAGCTGCGGCAGCGTGATCCGCAGGAACGTCGCCAGCGGGCCCGCGCCGAGGTCGCGGCTGGCCTCCTCCAGGGAGGTGTCGGCGCCGGTGAGCCGGGTGCGTACGACGGCGGCCACGAAGGCCATCGAGAACAGCGCGTGCGAGAGGATCACCGAGTGCAGGCCGAGCGTCTGCTTCACCATGACGAAGAACAGCAGCAGGCCGATCGCGATCACCAGGTCGGGCAGCACGGCGGGCATGAGCGCGAGCGCGTCGAGCAGCTTCGAGCGCGTGTACCTGGCCAGGCCGACGGCCAGCAGCGTGCCCAGCACGGTGGCGAGGACGGTCGAGCCCACCGCCACGATGAGGGTGTTGACCAGGCCGGTCATGACCTGCTCGTCCTCGACGAGCGCGCCGTACCACTTGAGGCTGAACCCCTCGAAGGTGTAGGCGGACTCCCCCGCGTTGAACGACATCGCGACCAGCACGACGATCGGCAGGTAGAGGAAGACGAACGTCGCCCAGAACGGGACGTAGAGCAGTCTCGGCCTACGCACGGCGGGCCGCCCAGGACTGGATCATGAGCAGCACGACCAGCACCGCGATCAGCGCGAGTGTCAGCACCGCGCCGAACGGCCAGTCGCGCGCCACGAGGAACTCGTTGCGGATCAGGTTGCCCACCATGACGGACTTGCCGCCGCCGAGGATCTCGGGGATGACGAAGTTGCCGAAGCTCGGCACGAAGACGAACAGCGACCCGGTCAGCACGCCCGGGACCGTCAGCGGCAGCGTCACCTTGCGGAAGGTCGTGAACGCCGAGGCACCCAGGTTGGCCGACGCCTCGCGCAGCTGCGGGTCGAGCCGTTCGATCGCGGCGTACAGCGGCAGCACCATGAGCGGCAGGTAGGAGTAGAGCAGGCCGACGACCACCGTGCCCTGTTTGTACAGCAGCTCCAGTTCGGTGCCGAGCAGGGAGTTGACGATGCCGGGACCGCTCAGCAGCATGATCCAGGCGTAGGCGCGGATGATGAAGTTCGTCCAGAACGGGAGCACGATCGCGACCAGCGCGATCGTCTTCCACTTCTTGGGCAGGCTCGCGATGAGGTACGCCGTCGGGTAGCCGATGAGCAGCGCGAGCACCGTGGTGATCGCCGCGATCTTCAGCGAGTCGAGCACCACGGTGAGGTAGAGCGAGTCGGCCAGCCGGGTGAAGTTCTCGGTGGTGAACTCGTAGACGACTCCGCCGAATCGCCCCCGCCGGAACACCGTGTAACCGAGCACCAGCGCCAGCGGCACCAGCAGGAGCACCAGCAGGTAGAGCAGGCCGGGCGTCAGGAAGGCGAACGCGGGGAGGAGTGCCCGCCGGCGCCCATTCACGGGGGTCGTCGGCGGGGCCCCGCTCTGTGTCTTCACGACCTGGAGACGCCTGTCCGCTACTGGGCGGCCTTGATCTCGGTCGACAGGCGCGTGTACTTCTGCGAAGCCTCGCCCAGGTCGCGGATCGACTCGCCCTGGAGCAGCTCGGCGGGCTTGATGCCGAGCAGGGAGCCCTCAGCCACCTTCACCTTGTCCATGGCGGCCTTGTTCGGCACCTTGTAGTTGATGTTCTCGGCGGCCCAGCCGTGGATCTCGGGGCTGAGGATGTAGTTGATCAGGGCGTGCGCCGCCTCCTTGTTCTTGGAGGACTTCATGATCACCATGGTGTCCACCCAAAGGTCGCTGCCCTCCTGCGGCACCACGAACTCGATGTTCTTCTCGGTGGTCGGGCACCAGCCGTCCCACGCCTCGACCATGATGGCCTCGCCGGACTTGAGCTTGTCGCCGAAGGTGGTGTCGTCGAAGCCGAGGAGCTGGGGCTTGGCCGCCATCAGCAGTTCCTTGGCCTTGGCGATCTCGTCGTCCTTGTCGGTGTTGACCGAGTAGCCGAGCGCCTTGAGCGCGGGCAGTGCGAGCCAGCGCTCCGTGGTCATCATGGTGACCTTCTTCTGCGCCCAGGAGGGCGGCTTGAGCAGGTCGTTCCAGCTCTTCGGCACGGCCTTCACCAGGTCGGAGCGGTAGCAGATGCCGGTGGTGCCCCAGGTGTAGGGCACGGAGTACTTGTTGCCCTTGTCGTAGGAGAGCTGGGTGGCCTCGGGGTAGAGGTTGCTCAGGTTGGGGATCAGCTCGGCGTGGATCGGCTCCAGCAGGCCCTGCTCGTTGAGGGCCTGGGCGTACTGTCCCGACACGAAGGCCACGTCGAAGTCCTCGCCACCGGTGGTGAGCTTGGTGATCGCGATCTCGTTGGTGTCGTGCAGCTTGATCTGGATGTCCTGGATCTTGAGCTCTTCCTTGGCCTTCGCCGGGAGCTCTTCCGGGGTGTAGCCGGGCCAGACCGTCACGGTCAGCTTCTGCTTGGACAGGTCGGCGTTGGCGTTGAGCTGCGCGGCCGAGGCGCTCGGTGCCGCGGCCGAATCCGTTCCGGTGCCGCTCGATCCGCCGCCGCATGCCGAGGCGGCGAGCGCGAGACCGGTCACGGCGACGGTGACCGGAAGACGACTGGTGAACCGGGTACGGAACACGGTCGCTACTCCTTCGGGATTTTCGATGGGAAAGGGTCTCGCGACCAGAGCGGCACGGCAGACCAGGAGAGGAGTGTTGCAGTAGAAATCAACATGAGCAAGACTTTTAGGGACATTGCCACCTGGAAGTTTGGGCGAGCTATTGAATTCGGATTCAATATGGGGCCGCTTGCTCTCCGTGGGTGAGAACCCCCTCACCGACCGAGATCACGGACTCGGCGCCGCGCTCGTCCGCGCGCTCGCGGACGAGCCGCCCGCGCCGTTCGCGGTCCGCCGCTTCCGGCGCCTGCCCGCGCTGGTGCCCACTCTGGCGGACGGCCCAGCGGACGGGCACACCGGGGTGCCCTCCGAGCGCGGATTCGGCGGCCACGTGGACATGACCAACCGTGTGGTCGTGGTCGGCGAGCGGGTGGTGGTCAAATGGCTGACACCGCCGGCGGTTCTCCCCCAGCCGGCGCCGGAGATCCTCGCGCACCTGGTTGACGCCGGGTTCAACGAGACCGCTCCGCCGTACGCGGTTCTGACGCGGCGGGACGGCGCTTCCGAGGTCCTGCTGGCGGTGGTCACCGGGTACCTTCCGGAGGCCGTGGACGGCTGGGAGTGGTGTGTGGAGGCCGCCGCCTCCGGCGACACGGAGTTCGCGCCCGCACTCGGCGGACTCGCCGCCCGCCTGCACCTCGCCCTGTCCACCCTCCCTGCCGGCCCCCTTGGCCCGCCGGACGCCCCGGTCGCCTTCGGCGAGCGCGCCGACCGGGCCCTCGCGCAGGCACTGGCCCTGATGGCACCGGACGGAGCATCGTCTCCGGCCGCCCAGGGTGGGGCACCGACCCCTGCGGCGCCGGGCCTCGCAGAGGGGCCATCCCCCGTGGGGCCGGATGTCGTGGGGCCAGACACCGGGGATCCGGGTGTCGGGGAACCCGGCGCCGGGGTTCGGGAGGACGGGGTCTGGCTGGCGTCGCGGGCCGCGCGGATGCGGGAGGAGATGGCCGTGCTGCGGCGGCCGTACACTGGGCGGCTCATTCGCGTTCACGGCGACCTGCACGTGGGGCAGGTGCTGCGGTGGCGGGAGGGGTACGCGGTCATCGACTTCGACGGCAACCCGACCGTCCAGGACGCGGCGCCGTACCAGCCCGCCGCCCGGGACGTCGCCCAGCTCACCACGAGCCTGCAGCACGTGGCCCAGGTGGCGATCAGGCGGCGCGGCACCCCGCCCGAACGCGCCCACACCTGGTCGGCCGAGGCGCGCGAACGCATGCTGACCGCCTACCGGTCCGCCTGCGACCTGCTCGACGACGACCTGCTCCGGCCCTTCGAGGTGGAGCAGGAATGCCGCGAACTCATCTACGCCGCCCGCCATCTGCCCCGCTGGCGCTACGCCCCCATGGGCGTGCTGCGCACCTGGTACCCCGACGTGAACAAGGATCCGATGTGAACCCCGAGCTGTTCCTGGCCGACCTCGAAGCCAAGCCGCGGGCGCTGACCCGCCTCGCCGAAGCCGGCGACGGCCTGCTCGCCGCCCACCTGCCCCCCGACCGCCGCTTCGGCCGGGTGCTGTTCCTCGGCATGGGCAGTTCCCGGTACGCGGCGGCGGTCGCGGCCAGGCGGCTGCGGGCGCTCGGCGTGAACGCGGTCGCGGAGTACGGCTCGGCCGCCGCCTCCTACCCGGCGAGCCCCGACCTGCTCGTCGTGCCCATCTCGGCCACGGGCGGCAGCGTGGAGACGCTGGAGGCCGTGGCCGCGTACACGGGGACGGCCGCGTACGTCGCCGCGCTCACCAACACCCCCGGCTCGAAGATCTCCGACAGGGCCGACACGGTCGTGCCGATGCTGGCGGGCGAGGAGCGCGGCGGCGTCGCCTGCCGGACCTTCCAGCACACGATCGTGCACCTGCTGTCGCTGGAGGAGCACTTCTCCGGCGCCGGGCGCGACCTGCCCGCCCTGGCCCTGCGCGCCGCCGAGGCGAGCGCCGACCTGCTCGACCGGCGCGCGGAGTGGCTGCCGACCGCGCTGGAACTGCTCGACGGCCCGCACGGCGTCTACACGATCGCCCCGGCCGAGCGGCTGTCGTCGGCGCAGCAGTCGGCGCTGATGTTCCGCGAGGGGCCGCGCCGTCCCGCCGACGCCTCCGAGAGCGGCGACTGGTCGCACGTGGACGTGTACCTCACCAAGACGCTCGACTACCGGGCGCTGCTGTTCCCCGGCTCCGCCTACGACGCCCAGGCGATGGACTGGGTACGGCAGCGCGGCTCGACGGTCCTCACGGTCGGCCCGGCGGTGGACGGCGCCAGGGCCTCGATCCGCTACCGCCACGACACGGACCCGGACGTCGCCCTGCTGACCGAGACCCTGGTGGCCGAACTGGTCGCCGCCACCTGGTGGTCGGCAGGCCAGGGAGCCTGATCCGGCCGGGGAGCCCGACGCCGTCGCCGCCGGCCGGGGAGCCCGGAACCCCGGGGCGGCCGCGCTCAGGCCGGGTCGTGCCGGTAGAAGTCGGCCTCCGCCGGGGGCAGCGGGGTGTTGCCGGCGATGAGGTCGGCGGCCTTCTCGGCGAGCATCATGACCGGCGCGTAGATGTTGCCGTTCGTCACGTACGGCATCGCCGAGGCGTCCACCACCCGCAGCCCGTCCACACCGTGCACCCGCATCGTCGCCGGGTCCAGGACCGCCATCTCGTCCACGCCCATCCGGGCCGTGCACGACGGGTGCAGCGCCGTCTCGCCGTCGCGGCGCACCCAGTCGAGCACCTCCTCCTCGGTCCGTACGGCGGGGCCGGGCGAGATCTCGCCGCCGTTGAGCCCGTCCCAGGCGGGCTGCGACAGGATCGCCCGCGCGTGGCCGATGGCCTGCACCCACTCACGCCGGTCCTGGTCGGTGGACAGGTAGTTGAAGCGCAGCGCCGGCTTGACGCGGGGGTCGGCCGAGGTGATGCGCACCGAGCCTCTGGCGTCCGAGTACATGGGCCCGATGTGCACCTGGTAGCCGTGGCCGCCCGCCGGGGCGGAGCCGTCGTAGCGGACCGCGATCGGCAGGAAGTGGAACATCAGGTTGGGGTAGGCGACCGCGTCGTCGGAACGGATGAACCCGCCCGCCTCGAACTGGTTGCTCGCGCCCGCGCCCTTGCGGCGGAACAGCCAGTTCGCGCCGATGAACGGCCGCCGCCACATCGCGAGGGACGGCTGCATGGAGACCGGCTGGGTGCAGGCGTGCTGGACGTACACCTCCAGGTGGTCCTGGAGGTTCTCCCCCACGCCGGGCAGGTCGTGGACGACGGGCACGCCGAGCTGTTCCAGCAGCGCCCTCGGCCCCACGCCGGACACCTGGAGGAGTTGCGGGGTGTTGATCGCGCCGCCGCACAGGACGACCTCGCGGGCGGCGATGCGCCGCCCGTCGCAGACGACGCCGACCGCGCGGGTGCCCTCGAAGAGGACCTTCTCCACGAACGCCCGCGTGCGCACGCGCAGGTTGGGGCGTCCGCGCACCGGGTGGAGGTAGGCTCGCGCGGCGCTGAGGCGCCGGCCCCGGTGGAGGTTGCGGTCGAAGGCGGCGAAGCCCTCCTGCCGGTAGCCGTTGACGTCGTCGGTGAGGGGATGCCCGGCCTGTTGCACGGCCGCGAAGAACGCGTCGTACAGGGGGCCCTCGGCGGCGCCGCGCTCCAGCTTGAGCGGGCCGTCGCCGCCGCGCCACGTCGAGCCGGGGTCGGCCAGGCAGTTCTCCATCTTCTTGAAGTACGGCAGGCAGTGCGCGTAGTCCCAGGCGCCCATGCCGGGGTCCGCCGCCCAGCGCTCGTAGTCGAGCGGGTTGCCGCGCTGGAAGATCATGCCGTTGATGCTGCTGGAGCCGCCGAGGACCTTGCCGCGCGCGTGGTAGACGCGGCGGCCGTTCATGTGCGGCTCCGGCTCGGACTCGTACTTCCAGTCGTAGAAGCGGCTGCCGATGGGGAACATCAGCGCGGCGGGCATGTGGATGAAGACGTCCCACGGGTAGTCGGGCCGTCCGGCCTCCAGGACCAGCACACGGGTGGCCGGGTCGGCGCTGAGCCGGGCCGCGAGGGCGCAGCCCGCGGAGCCGCCGCCCACGATGACGTAGTCCCACGGGCTCACCTGGGCATCCAGTCCTTCCAGACGATCTTGTTCTCGGCCACCCACTTCCGGGCGGCCTCCTTGGCGCTCAGGTTGCCGTTGACCATGTCGCTGGCGACCTTGTTCTGGTGGTCGTTGGTCCAGGAGAAGTTGCGGACCAGTTCGTAGGCCCGGCCGCCGGTCTTCGCGAAGTCGGAGCTGACGATCTTGTCGAGGAGGTAGGGCGGGTAGTCGCAGGCGACCGTCTGGGGGTTCCTGTCGCAGCCGATGGCGTACGGGGGCAGGTTGATCTTGACCAGCTTGACCTTGGTGAACAGCCATTGCGGCTCGTAGAAATACATGAGCAGCGGGGTCTTGTTCTTGGTGGCGCGCTGGGCCGCCTTGATCAGCGCGTCCTCGCTGCCGGAGTAGACGACCTTGTAATCGAGGCCGAGGTTCTTGACGAGCGACTCGTCATTGGTGACGAAGGACGGGTCGCCGTCGAGCACCTGTCCGCGTGTTCCGCTCTTGGCCGTACGGAAGAGCGGGGCGTACTTGTTGAGATTTCTATAATCCGTTATGTCTGGATATTTTCTGACCATCCACTCGGGGACGTACCAGCCGATCACACCTTTGTTGCCGGTCAATCCGGCCGACAGTGCGACCTTCTTTTCCTCGATGTACTCCTTCTTGAGCTCCGGGTGCCCCCAGTTCTCGATGATCACATCGACCTTGCCCGTCTCCAGGTCGGGCCAGGACTCCGCCTCCTTCCTCGTACGCGTGCGCACCTTGTAGCCGAGTTCCTCCTCCAGCAGGTGCGCCAGAACGGCCGCGGTCGCCTCGTAGCCCACCCAGCCGTGCACGTCCATGTCCACTGTGCCACCGGCAGCGCCGCTGGCGGGCGGCTTCTCCTGCGGGGTCTCGGCCGTGCATCCGGCCACCAGCAGGGCCGCCGCCAGCGGCCCCGCGAGCAGTCTCGTTCTCATCTCAAGGTCCTGACGGGGTCATCGGGGGATCGTCACTGCGGGATCCACGCCTGCCACTTGGCGGAGTTGGCCTCGATCCACTTCTTGGCCGCGTCCTCACCCGACATGCCGTTGTTGGTCATGTCGTTCGCGACGGCGTTCTGGTCCTCGTTGGTCCAGGTGAAGTTCTTGACGAGCTGGTACGCCTTGCCGCCGGACTGGGCGAACTTGGTGCTGACGATCTTGTCCAGGTCCAGTTCGGCGTAGTCGCAGGCGACCTTCTTCGGGTCGGCGTCGCAGCCCTCGGTGTGGGCGGGCAGGTTCACCCGGACCAGCTCGGTCTTGCTGAACAGCCAGTGCGGGTCCCAGAAGTAGAACAGCAGCGGCTTCTGCTGCTCCTGGGCCTGCTGCGCGCTCTTGATCAGCGCCGCCTCCGAGCCGCCGGTGACGACCTTGAGGTCGAGCTTGAGGTTCTTGATCAGCGCATCCTCGTTGCTGACGTACGACGGGTCGCCGAACAGCAGCTGCCCCTTGCCACCGGACTCGGAGGTCTTGAACAGCTCGGCGTACTTGTTCAGGTTCTTGGAGTCGGTGATGTCGGGGTGCTTGTCGGCCATCCACTTCGGGATGTACCACCCGATCACCCCCTTGTTGCCGGTGGACCCGGCGACCTGGGCGACCTTCTTCTCGTCGATGTACTGCTTCTTGAGCTCCGGGTGGCCCCAGTTCTCGATGATGACGTCGACCGCGCCGGTCTCGAAGCCCTCCCAGGAGAGCTGCTCCTTGATCTCCGGCATCTCGACGGTGTAGCCGAGCTTGGTCTTCAGCAGGTGGGCCACCACGTGGGCGCTGGCCTCATACCCCACCCACGGGTTGATCGCGATCTTCACCGTGCCTGCGCCACCGGTGGCGGCGGCGCTCGCGGCAGCCTTGGCGGCTGCGCCCGAGCTGTCATCCACCTTGGCGCCGCCGCATCCCGCGACGGCCATGCCGAGGGTCAGAAGCCCTGCGAGCAGGCGAATCCTCATCGTGTGTGTCCTTTGAAATGGGGGGAAGGGCGGCGGTTCGCGCCCTGCGTGATCCGGTCGAGCATGATCCCCAGCAGCACGATGGCCACACCGGCGGCGAAACCCATGCCGAAGTCGGTGCGCTGGGAGAATCCGGACACGACGTCGTAGCCGAGGGCGCCGCCCCCGACCATCGCGCCGAGCACGACCATGGCGAGCGTCATGACGATGCCCTGGTTGACGGCGAGCAGGATCGCCCCGCGTGCCAAGGGGAGCTGCACCTTGCGCAGCAACTGGCCGGGGGTGGACCCGGCGGAGGCGGCGGCCTCGACGACTGTGGGCGGCACCGCGCGCAGCCCCTCCTCGACCAGCCGCACCACCGGCGGCACCGCGTAGATCACAGAGGCGAAGATCGCGGTGAACCGCGTGGCGCCGAACAGCGCCAGGGCGGGCAGCAGGTAGACGAAGGAGGGCAGTGTCTGGGCGGCGTCGAGCAACGGGCGCTGCACCGCCGCGAAGCGCGGCGAACGGGCGGCGGCGATGCCCAGCGGCAGCCCGGCGGCCAGGGTGGCGAGCACCGCGACGCACACCATGCTCAGCGTCTGCATGCTGTGCTCCCACAGCCCGAGCAGCACGATCGCGAGCAGGCAGGCCAGCGCGGTGAGCGCCGGGCGCGGCCCGGCCAGGCGCCAGCCGACGGCGAGGACGGCCGCCGCCACCAGCCACCACGGCGCGGTGGTGAGCACCTGCTCCAGCGGGTTGAGCACGGCCCAGGTGGTGAGCTCCTTGACCGCGTCCGTGACCGGGTACCAGGTGCGCTCCGCCCAGTCCACGGCCGCGTTGACGGGCGCCGCGAGCGGTAGTTCGAGCGCGCTCGGGAACACCGGCGGCAGCGCGAACGTCAGGGCCAGGCCCGCGACCGCGAGCGCGGCGGCCACCGCGAGCCGCAGCCGGTCGAGCCCCGCGCGCGCCCGCCG